>NZ_JAERKU010000012.1:0-101390 GCF_018256955.1 Acetobacter persici | reverse complement strand
TCGAGCCGATCAATCTAGCAGAGCCAGAGGCCGCTGCCAACCGTCATCTCGTCCGGTGAAGCGGTTTCTAAGCGATCGAACCCTACCTGTCAACACGCGCCCTGAAACATCCTGCAAGGCCCGGAAAACTGCGGGAAACGGACTCTCTGAGGGGTGTATTCTGGCTTTTTATCCGCATTAACATTCGTTTATTTTTCATTTTTTGTGGAAAAAGTTCCTTTTTCTCAGTCCTTTCCCGGTGTTTCCTCACACGGAGCGACAGAAAGCATCGCTCCCCTCCCCGGCTCTTATGGTGGGAAGGGAATGTGTGTGCTGATATGTCAGCCCCTTCATGTTTTCTGGAGTAAAGTTTCTGATGTCGTCCGCCAGCCAGCGTCCCATTATCCGCATTGCAACTGCTCTGATTTTTAATCAGGACGGTCAGACGCTTCTGGTCCGGAAGCACGGCTCCCGGTTCTTCATGCAGGCAGGCGGCAAGATTGATGCTGGTGAAACGTCCGCTCAGGCCGTTACCAGAGAACTGAGCGAAGAGCTGGGTATTACAGTCTCCCCAGACCAGAATGATTTTCTGGGGACGTTCACGGCAGAGGCGGCGAATGAACCGGGCCATCTTATTCAGGCCGATGTGTTCCGGATTATGCTGACCGACCCCGTCACCGCCCAAGCGGAGATTGCGGAAGTCCTCTGGGTTGATCCGGCGCACGCCCCGGTGGACCTTCTGGCCCCCCTCACCCGTGATACGCTCCTGCCGTTAGCAAGACAGCTTATTACCGTGTAATCGGAGGATGGGCGGTTAAAGCATTCCGCCTCCCCCACGGCCATAAAGGACTCAATCCGGAAAGCGCCAGATTACAAATAACGCGCGAGAAATGGCGCTGTTTTGCTCTGAGGATCGGCCGCGATGTCCTTGGGTGTGCCAGCCGCGACAATCTGTCCGCCGTCTTCACCCGCTCCCGGCCCCATATCAATGACCCAGTCACTCGCTGCCGCCACGCGCATATCGTGCTCGGCCAGCACCACGCTGTTATCCTGATCAACAAGGGTCTGTAACTGACTCATCAGACGGTCCACGTCTGATGGATGCAGGCCGGTTGTTGGTTCATCCAGCACATACAGCACGTGTCCGGAACGGCGCTTCTGCAATTCTGTCGCCAGCTTGATGCGTTGCGCCTCCCCGCCCGACAGTTCGGTTGCGGGCTGACCAAGCCGCAGATACCCCAGACCGCCCTGCTGTAAGGTATCAAACCCATGCGCAATTGCGGGTTCGGATGCAAAGAAATCATGCGCTTCGTCGACGCTCATCCCCAGCACGTCGGCAATGGTCTTGCCGCGCAAGGTTATCTCCAGCACCTCAGGTTTATAGCGCGTGCCATGACATTCCGGACAGGGCGCATACACACTCGGCAGGAAGAGCAGTTCCACCATGACTGACCCGACGCCCTCACATTTGGGGCAGCGGCCCTTGGCGACGTTGAACGAGAACCAGCCTGCATCAAGCCGCTTCTTTCTGGCTTCCGGCGTTGCCGCGAAAGCCTGCCGGATCTGATCAAACAGCCCGGTATAGGTTGCCAGATTGGAGCGTGGGGTGCGCCCGATGGGTTTCTGGTCAATCACCACCAGTCGTTTGATCCGGCTCAGGCCAGACACCACTGTGCCCGCGGGCTGACCGGATTCAGCCTCCAGCAGAGGAGCATCCGTGCCATCATCCGTCTGCGTGTCTGTTGTGACTGGCTGCCCGAGCGCTTTTGCGACCACCGAGACGAGTGCCTGCCCGACAAGGCTGGACTTCCCGGAGCCGGATACCCCCGTAACAGACACCAGCACGCCGAGCGGCAAAGACAGGCTTACATGATTGAGGTTGTTCCAGCACAGGCCGGACAGCTCCAGCCAGCCAGCAGGCTTGCGTGGAGGCACATCCCGATGCGTGGGCGGGTTAAACAGATAAGGCCGTGTGCGGGAGTCCTGAACCGCCTTTAAACCCTCAGGCGGCCCGCTATAGAGAACGCGGCCACCTCGCTCCCCGGCATCTGGCCCAACATCTACCAGCCAGTCCGCACGCCGAATGACATCCGGATTATGCTCAACCACCAGAAGCGAATTGCCAGCCGCGAGCAGGCCATCCAGTGCCCGCAGCAGCGCCTGTGTGTCCACCGGGTGCAGGCCGGAACTGGGTTCATCCAGCACATACACGACACCGAACAGATTGGAGCGGATCTGGGTGCCAAGCCGTAAACGCTGATATTCACCGGGAGACAGGGTCTGAACAGGTCGGCTGAGTTGCAGATAGCCCAGACCAAGATCAAGCAGCACATCAATCCGCTCGATCAGCGCCCCGACAATGCCATGCGCGGCAAGACTTGTGGCATCCTGCTGCGTCAGTCCGGCCAGAGCAGACCGCAGGGCCTGCTGAATATGCTTGAGCGGAAGCTCTGAAAGCTCTGCAATATTACGCCCTTCAAACGTGACCCGCAGCGCATCCGGGTTAAGGCGTTGCCCATGACAGACCGGGCACGGCGCGCTGACCATAAAAGACGCCGCCCGAGCCCGCATTTTCGCGCTCTGGGATTTTGTAAAAGTTTGCAGCACATACTGCCGTGCGCCGGTAAACGTGCCGTTATAGGCTGGCGACTCACCCCGCCGGATTGCCTCTTGTACCTCAGCATGGGTTAGGCCGGGATAAACCGGCTCGGTTGGTGTGTCTTCCGTATACAGGATCCAGTCACGGGTTTTCTGCGGCAGATCACGCCATGGGATATCAACATTGACGCCGCGCGTAATAAGGATATCCCGCAGGTTCTGCCCCTGCCATGCCGTCGGCCATGCAGCCACGGCCCGCTGGCGGATAGTGAGGCTGCCATCCGGCACAAGCGTCTGCTCCGTCACATCATAAATCTGCCCCATGCCGTGGCAGCGGGGGCAGGCCCCCATGCGCGTATTGGGGGAAAAGGATTCCGCTTCCAGCCGCGCCAGACCAGCAGGATAATGCCCTGCGCGGGAGTAGAGCATCCGCAGAAGATTGGAGAGAGTTGTCACACTCCCGACGGACGAACGCCCGCTGCTTCCGCCACGCTGCTGCTGCAGGGCCACCGCCGGGGGGAGGCCATCAATAACGTCCACGGCAGGAACCGGCATCTGGTTGAACAGACGCCGCGCATAGGGCGAGACAGAGTCCAGATAACGCCGCTGCGCCTCGGCATAAATCGTGCCAAACGACAGCGAGGATTTACCGGACCCGGAAACCCCGGTGAACACCACAAGCCTGTCACGCGGCAAGGCGACATCGACATTTTTGAGGTTGTGCTCACGCGCACCACGAACGTGGATCATGCTGCGCGGTTCAGGCGGGGAAGTTTTTATCTGTTCATCCATGCAGAGCATTATACAGCTTCTGGCCCGTACGACACCGCGCCTCTCGCCCGCAATCCGTCAGACTTGCCATGCACATTTTCATGACATGCCTGATACCGCATGTGTGCAGCCTCCCCTTCCCCGCTCTGATGCGTATGGTAAAGCGAGGCGTGACAGGCGGGAGAAACAGGGTGACTAATACGATCCGGCATCAGGCCATTTTTGGCATCACAGGACGGAGCGGGTCTGGCAAAACGCATCTGGTGGCGCGACTGCTGCCTGCCCTGAGCGCAAAAGGGCTGCGGGTATCCACAATCAAACACACACACCACAGCATTGATATCGACAAACCGGGAAAAGATTCCTTTGTGCATCGGGAAGCTGGGGCGTCGGAAGTCATGCTGGCCACGCCTGACCGCTGGGTTTTACAGTATCACCAGCCGGAAAATCTTTTCACTCTCACGGATCTTGTGTCCCGTATGGCCCCGGTTGATCTGATCCTGATTGAAGGCTTTCACACCACTGTGCCAGCCTGCCTTGAAATCTACCGGCCCTGCGTGGGGAAAGACCCTCTCTTCAAGACACAAAACAACATTATTGCCGTGGCAACAGATACGCCCGAGGCCGTTCCCGCCCCATTACGTGCACTGGACCTGAATAATACGGATGCACTGGCCGATTTTATTATCGAACGCGCCGTTCAGATCCCGTTAGGCTGAAGCGGCAGAACCCAGCGTGTCTGACCGGGCTGAACCGGCCTGTCCGGGTCCACACGCAGCAAGGCATTTGCACGGGAAAAGACGATAATGTCGGACGCGCCAACAGTCGGCAGCAGAGAAAGACGGAACCCGTCCGCCCCCGGCACGCACGAGACCGGCAGAAAATGTGTTGTGCTGACAACCGGTGTGAAGGCAAAATCTGCAACACCCGGCAGCAGGGCCGCCTGAGGCTGCTGCCCCATGATTGCGCGCAGACAGGGCAACAAAAACACCAGCGCACAGATGGCGGACGCACCCGGATTGCCGGGCAGACAGAACGCCAGACGCGGCCCCTGTGCCATGACTGTTAACGGCTTGCCGGGACGAATGGCCACCCCCCGGAAGACCGTTTCAGCGCCAAGACCATGCAGCGCATCCAGAACATGATCTGTCTGGCCGACGGAAATACCGCCAGTGGTCACCAGAATATCTACCCCGGTCCATGCCTGAGCCAGTGTCGCGCTGAGCTTTGCCTCGTTATCTGTGGGAACGGAATAAAGCGTAACCTCCGTTCCGGCCTCCCGCAGCAAGGCCGCAAGCATGGGAGAATTTGAATCTGCCCGGGCGTCTGACGCATCAGCCGCCAGTTCCGCCCCGTTTGAGACCAGAGCAACCCGCACGGGGCGGATAACCTGCACCTCTGAAATACCCTGACAGGCCAGAAGTGCGACATGCCGCCAGTCCAGACGTGTGCCTTTGCTCAGCAAAACCGCACCGCTGGAAAACTCTTCTCCCGCCCGGCGGATATTAGCGCCCTGATCCGCCAGCACTTTGGCGGGCGAGACATATCCGGCGCTGCTCAGAGACATCCGCTCCGCAGCCATAACGCAATCCGCCCCGGCCGGAAGCCGCGCGCCCGTCAGAATACCCAGCGCCTGCCCATCCGGCAGAGGAACGGGGAAGGACCCGGCGGCAATCTGACCAGCAACAGGGAGGCCCGCTGGGGCCGCCTGCATGACCGCGTGGTTAAACGCATACCCATCCATGGCAGAAATATCGGCTTCCGGGCGCGGGGTCAGTGCGTGGATATCTTCCGCAGCCACACAGCCTGCGGCCTCTGTCAGCGGAACACTGACCGCAGGCACAGAGACGTGCTCCGCACAGGCGGCAATCAGCCCCAATGCGGTGTCACACGCCACTATGTCCGTAAAACTGTTCCGCATTATTCAGAAAAAATCCTGTTCTGATAGCATCCCCTCCCCGTGACGCGCGCGTTCCGCGCACATCTCAGGCCGGGAAGGAAAACGGGTTCAGCGCCGCCCGGATGAAGCCCTGCTCTTCCAGCGCGGCATCCAGCACCACGGTTGCAAGATCATCCGCGAGGATTTCCAGCGCCGGGTCCCGGTCCAGCCGGAAGAGCTTCACGTAGCTCTTACAGTCCCCGCAGGTTTCAGCCTGTATCGGGGCATGTGTGTCCTCAAAGGACCAGTAATCAATATGGCCTGTCTCATCACACACGCTGCATGTGGCCCGCACTTTATGCCAGCGGATTTCACACAGGCTGCACTGGAGATAACGCAACCCTTCACGATCCCCCGTCAGCACCAGTGACCCTGAAGGGGGCGCACCGCAGCACGGGCACGCGCCCCCTTCGGAACGGCGCTGGTGGAGAGTCGCGTCGTCCTGTGCAAGCAAGGCGATTGCCTGCGCCCAGAACACAGAGAGTGCGGCCCACAAAAAGACTGCTGCCCCGGCATTAACCTGATCATACTGGCCGGATAGCAGCGCGTAAGCCTGTGCCGCGAGCACCTGCGGCGGTTCTGCCGCCAGAGCCTGCAAGCTTTCCTGCGTTTCCGCCGGAAGATGATCACCCGCGTCCGCCACGAGGGCTGCGAAGGCTTTCTGCCAGTACTGCGTGTTTTCCAGCATCTCCTGCGAGGGGATTTCGGGCGATGTATTGCCCTCACGCAGCAGAGCCCGAATGGAGGCAGTTTCTGTAAGGCTCAGAGGACTGTGCGCCAGTATGCGGCCCTGTGCCGCAACAAGGGTGGCGAGGAACCCAAAATACCCGGCATTGACTTCATCCGCCGGCGCGGAAGAGGCCTCGTTCTGAACGGCCTCTTTAACCAGCTCGAACGCCAGTTCTTCCAGCCGGGACGAGCGGCGGGCGTAAAGCGCATCCAGCTTGGGGAACAGAACAGGCTCAATAGCGGGAACTCCCGGCACCCGTTTATCGAGTGCCGGGATATCTGTGCGGTCTTTGATCATGAATGATGCTTTGCCGGAGTATCCTTGGAGGGTGCAACCTCTTCTTCATACCAGCGGTCATGATGCTGTTTGGCCCATGCACGGGAAACATAGCCTGTGAGCATCCCCGTAACGGACCCGCGCACCCAGATGCCCATATAGATATGACCAATAACCAGCAGGATAAGCCCAAGACCTGCCAGAGAATGCGCCAGCAGGGCAAGGCGAATGGCCGGGATGGGGAAATACCCGGCAAAATAAGGACGCCACGCCACAACACCGGTGGCGAACAGAGCGCTGATCAGCAGCATGATGCACCAGAACAGGATTTTCTGCCCAGCGTTATATTTGCCAATTTTCAGCGGTTTTGTGTGTCTGTTCATCAGAACATCCACAATATTCCGAAACCACGTCACGTCTGTTCTGACAGGCATGTTGTGATGCACAAAGCGGAAGAACATGCAGATCAGCAGCACAAACACCACAGTGCCAAGGAACGGGTGCAGCATCCGCGCAAGCTGCGGTGTGCCCAGCACCCCGTTCATCCAGCTCAGGCTGGGGAAAAACCATGAAAGCCCGGACATGGCGACCAGAAAGAAGCAGGCCACCATGGTCCAGTGGCACATGCGGTCTATGAACTTTGTCCGCAGGATAAGATTTTTGGTGTCCATGGTTATTCTCTCCCTGCCGGGTGATCACCCTGAGCCGTCTCTGATGCCTCCACAGTCTCTTTTTCTTCCAGCGGCCTGACAGGTTCAGGCTCCGGACTATCGACCGTATTCGGGCCAACCCCGACATAATGCGCAAAGGCCCCGGCCAGAGTGGCAATAAAGCCAATAGCCCCCACCGGCTTCAGCCATTCTTTCCAGCCGCGCACAAACGGGCTGATATGCGGGTCTTTGGGCAGGCGATGATACATCTCCGGCTTGTCCGCATGGGTCAGCACATACATTACATGCGTGCCGCCAACGCCCTGCGGGTCATACAGACCAGCGCCTTCATGCCCACGGCTTTTCAACTCGGCCACACGGGTTGCGGCCAGATCCTTCATGTCAGCTTTGGAGCCGAAGGAGATGGCACCGGTCGGGCATGTTTTAACGCAGGCAGGTTCTTGCCCAACGCTCACACGGTCTGCACACAGGGTGCATTTGTAAGCCTTGTTATCTTTCTTGTTGATACGCGGCACATCAAACGGGCAACCCGCAATGCAGTACCCGCAGCCAATGCACTGGTCAGACTGGAAATCCACAATACCGTTTGCAAACTGCACAATCGCGCCGGGGCTGGGGCACGCTTTCAGGCAGCCCGGCTCCTCGCAATGCATGCAGCCTTCCTTGCGCAGAAGCCATTCCAGCCTGCCGCTTTCATCTTCCACTTCATCAAAGCGGATAACGGTCCATGTTTCCGCCGTCAGGTCCGCCGGGTTATCATAAACACCGACGTTATGGCCGACTTCATCCCGCAGATCATTCCATTCTGAACATGCGACCTGACAGCCTTTGCAACCGGTGCAAATGGAGACGTCGATCAGCTTGGCGACTTCCTGCTGATGGTCGCGCGCCTGTGGAGCCGGTGTCAGACCGTTTGTTGCGGACCGCCTGATGATGTCCTGTGATTGCATTGCCATCATTCCACCTCAGGCTTTTTCAACATTAACAAGGAAGGCCTTGAATTCGGGCGTCTGGGTGTTTGCATCCCCCACCGCCGGGCTCAGGGTATTGGCAAGAAAGCCCTTGCGGGTTGCGCCTTCAAACCCCCAGTGACAGGGGATGCCGATCTGGTCGAGATCATGGCCCATCACGTTCAGGGTGCGCAGGCGCTTGGTCACCACAGCCTTGGCTTCAATATAGCCGCGCTTAGAGGAGACTTTGACTTTATCCCCTGCGGCAATATTCAGGCGTCCGGCCAGCTTTTCCCCAATTTCAACAAACTGCTCCGGCTGAGCGATGGCATTCAGGCGGGAATGCTTTGTCCAGTGACGGAACAGCTCGGTGATGGAATAGGTCGTTGCCACGTAAGGGAAATCTTTCTGTTCCCCCATCCGCGCACGATCATCCTTCAGCACACGCGCCGTCGGGTTATACGTCACCTTCGGGTGCAGCGGGTTGCTGGCAAGAGGCGTTTCTGTCGGCTCATACTGCTCCGGGAACGGGCCATCAGACATGCCGCCACAGGCAAACAGACGCCCCAGACCTTCCGGCAGCATGATAAAGGGGCTGACCCCGCTGCCCGGCGGGGATGTAGGCGGATAATCCGGCACATCGGACCCACCCCAGCGTTTGCCATCCCATTCCAGAATCTGGCGTTTGGGGTCCCACGGGCGGCCATCCGGGTCCATAGAGGCACGGTTATACAGAATGCGCCGGTTGGCAGGCCATGCCCATGCCCAGCCGGGCGTGGTGCCAAGGCCGGTATCCGTATTGTCCCGGCGGGCCATCTGGTTGCCTGCTTCCGTCCAGGACCCTGCAAACACCCAGCAGAAGCTGGAGGTTGTGCCATCATCTTTCATGACTGAGAAATCAGGCAGGAGGTGGCCTTTGGGGACCACAACCTTCCCCTGATCATCCGTAATATCCGCCAGCGCGTATCCGTTGCACTCACGCGCCACTTCTTCCGGCGTCGGGTCTTCCGCGTCTTTGTAGTTCCACTGCATGTTCAGGACAGGCTCAGGGCAGACGCCGCCTTCCTTTTTATACAGGTCACGGATTTTGGTAAAAATTGTCCCGATGACGCGGCTGTCCTGCCATGCTTCTCCCGGCGGTGCCGCACCCGCAAAGTGCCATTGCAGCCAGCGTCCGGAATTGACGATAGAGCCGTTTTCTTCAGCAAAGCAGCTTGCAGGCAGTCGGAAGACTTCTGTCTGAATGTCTTCTGTCTTCACATCATTAAACTGGCCCTCATTCTGCCAGAACGAGGCCGTTTCCGTGCTGAGAGGATCAATAGAGACAAGGAATTTCAGTTTAGACAGCGCCGCAATGGTCTTGTTCTTGTCCGGCATAGCCGCCAGAGGGTTGAACCCCTGCGCAATGTAGCCGTTCACCTTGCCCTGATACATCATGTCAAAATAGGCCAGCATATCGTAGCTACGGTCCCATTTTGGCAGCCAGTTAAAACCCCAGTTGTTGTCAGAGGTTGCGTGCTCGCCCCACAGGGTCTTCATCATGCTGACAAAGAACTTTGGCGTATTATGGTAATAATTCACCTGCCCCGGCAGATCAGCCGCGGGTGTGGTTTCCTTCAGGTAGGTCGCCATATCCTGCTGTTTGTCAGACGGCAGGTTGAGATACCCCGGCAGACGGAGGGAAAGCAGCCCAAGGTCCGTATAGCCCTGAATGTTGGAATGCCCGCGCAGGGCGTTCATGCCGCCGCCGGCCATGCCAATATTCCCCAGCAGCAACTGCACCATGGCTGCTGAGCGGATCACCTGCGAGCCACTGGTATGGTGTGTCCAGCCGAGAGCGAACAAGAAGGTGGACGTCAGATCCGGCACGCTGGTAGATGCCAGCGTTTCACACACATACAGGAAGTCTTTTACCGGGGTGCCGCACATCTGCGTCACCATGTCCGGCGTGTAGCGTTCCACATGCTTACGCAGGAGATTGATCACGCAACGCGGGTTCTGGAACGTGGGGTCCTGAAGGGCAAAGCCTTTTTCATCCCGTTCATACGTCCAGGACGATTTGTCATATGTGCGCTTTTCGGCGTTGTAACCGCTGAAAAGCCCTTCATCAAACGTATAGTCTTCCCGCACAATCAGAGCGGCGTTGGTGTAGGCCTTAACATAGTCATGCTGGATTTTATCATGCGTGAGCAGATAGTTCACAACACCCAGCATGAACGCCGCATCCGCCCCGGCCCGGATGGGGGTGTAAAAATCCGCAACCGCGGCGCTGCGGTTAAAGCGCGGGTCCACCACCAGCACCTTGGCGCCGTTACGGATTTTGGCTTCCATCACCCATTTAAAGCCGACCGGATGCGCTTCCGCCGGGTTGCCGCCCATAATGAGCACAACATTGGCGTTCTTGATATCAACCCAGTTGTTGGTCATTGCGCCGCGCCCGAAGGACGGCGCCAGAGCGGCAACGGTCGGCGCGTGACACAGGCGGGCCTGACAATCCAGCCCCAGCATTCCCAGCGCGCGTGCGAATTTGAAATCCAGCACCCCGGTTTCATTACTCGCGGCAGAAGAAGCCAGCATGCCCGAACTCAACCAGCGGTTGACAAGCTCGCCTTTTTCATTGCGTTCGATGAAATTTTTGTCACGATCATCCTTCAGCAGGCGGGCAATGCGGTCCGTCGCCTCTTCCCAGCTGATCCGTTTCCATTCCTTCGCCCCCGGCGCGCGATATTCCGGATAATGCAGGCGCCCGGCACTGTGGATGAAGTCAACCAGCCCCGCCCCCTTGGGGCAAAGGGAGCCACGGCTGACGGGATGATCCGGGTCCCCTTCAATATGGAAAATGCTTGGCTTGGCGTTCTTTGCGCCATCACCAAGGCTGTACATCAGAATACCGCACCCCACGGAACAGTATGTGCAGTTGTTGCGGGTTTCCTTCGCCCGCACCAGCTTATACTGCCGGGAATCCCCTGCATAAGCTTTAGGCGGTGCAAAACCCAGTGCGAGGGCACTGGCCCCGGCAACACATGTACCGCCAGCTTTCAGAAATTGCCGTCTTCCCAGAGTCATTGCACTACGCCTTCAGTTATGCATCGATAAACCGCATAACGGATATTTAGAGTATTTCGCCAAAATCTGAATTGATACAGATCACTTAAATAGTCGCGCAGCAAATCACTTTTCTTTCAAAATAAAGAGTTTATGGCAGTTGTCTGTATTTATTTGAATACAGATGTTGCAACTATAGGTTGATATTTATGCTTTATCCTGAAAAGCGACGTTTCAACGCGCCTGCGCCCCTCAAAGCTGGGACATAGCTGCTCTGATATTGGCAACGCTAAAGTGCTTTTTTTTATTTTGTGCGAACGCCTCCGGTCTTTTATATATCGGTCACGGATCATTCCACAGACATACCGGACAGAGAAATGCGGCTTTATTCCCCCTCTCCTGCGCCCTTTCTGCAGCGAGGCTGGCACTTCGGTTTTTCCCCTGAAAGTAACATTTCTCCGTTTTTTACCCGCACTGTTCCCTTCTTTTTTCCCGCCTGCTGCGCCTCCTGACAGGAAAATTCCGCATGCCTTCACAATGCTTTCCCCCACGCCTGTCCGCTACAACTCCGGTCCGTCGTCCGCCCCGTTTTTTTCTGACAAGTCTGGCCGGGGCTGTAAGCGCATGGGCAATGCTGGCATACGCGCAGGCTGCTACCGCCACCTCACACAGCAGCACCGCGCATCACCGGGCAAGCAAAGCAGCGCCTGCCAGAGCAGTGCAGCCCCACAGTGCGCCCCCCCGTGCCACCGGCCCTATGCTCGCACATGGGGAGGAAGAAATTTCTGTCGCATCCCGCCGTCAGGCCCTGAATGGTGGCGGTGGCATGATGCGGCAGGAAACAGCGCCGCATGCCGTGCAGACAGTGACAAAAGCCTACATCGCCATGCGCAGCCCGACATCCACAGCGCTTGATCTGGTTAAGAACCTGCCAAGCCTGAACGTCATGACGCCCGACAGCTCCGGCATGGAAGGCGGACAGATACAGTCTCGCGGCCTGACTGATCTGGATATGGCGCTGATGGTGGATGGCGCACCGGCAGCGGCGGCCAAATATATGTCGGAAGATATTGATTCCGAAAACCTTGAGGAAGTCAGCGTCACCCCCGGGAGTGCCGCGCGTGATCTGCCCGTTATGTCCGCTGCGGGCGGGGTGATGAACTCCCGCACGCACCGGGCGGCTGAAAAAGCGGGCGGCATGGTCGATTTCTCTTACGGCACCAATAACCTCTCACGCGAATTTATCCGTCTGGAGTCCGGTGAGATCGGCAAAAGCGGCGTGAAAAGCTATTTCTCCTTTTCCAACGCGCATGCCCGGAGCTGGATGGGAGCAGGCATCAATCAGCGGAAACATATTGATTTCGGCCTCCAGAAAGACTGGCAGAACGGCTCTAACGCGCGCCTTTTCCTGTCATGGAACTCCGCTGATTTCACGATCGACAATTACCCGACCGCGCAGGAATTTTTTGAATATAAACATACCGGAAACGGCTATGGCCGCTCGGCTGACCCCAAGAACGTCAATTACTGGAAGAACAATAACGACCACTGGAACCAGATCTTCCTGACGGCTCCCATCCACATCGTTTTGCCAAAAAAGTTCAATTTCGACCTCCAGCCTTATTTCAGCATGGGTCAGGGCTGGGACGCCTCTCCCGGCGGCGTGGCGACGGAAGGCCAGTATACGCATAATAGCGGGGGCGCTGCTGTGCCCGCAGGCACCAACATGACCAGCTTCTTTTTGGAAAATGAAGCCCGGCAGGTGGGTGCTGTGGCCAAGCTGAGCTACGAGATTGACAGCCATAACCACCTGACGCTTGGCTACTGGTATGAAAATAACCAGACCATTCAGGGCTACCCCAAAAGCGTTACGATGGATAACGGAGCCGCAGCCAGCCCGAACTGGGCAAAATATGCGGTGGGCGGCGCCATGTACGGGCAGAATGCCGGGTATGAACTGCATTCCTTGTTCATCCAGAACCAGTCCCGCTACCTGAACAACAAGCTGCTGATCAATGCCGGTTTCAAGTTCGTCATGTCCAACGCATGGAACAGGGGCTGGAGCGGCCAGAATAAAAACTGGATCCCCGGTAACAGCTCCGGGGCCAATACCACAGCCCCCCTGCCCCAGCTTTCCATCAGCTATCAGATTGACCCTAACAGCCAGATTTACGTGAATGCGGAAGGGGATTACCGCCAGCCAAGTGCGACAGATATGGGCTGGCTTTCCGCCAGCGCGCCGATGCTGAAAAACCAGTATTCCATCAAGGAAGAACTGGGCTACCGGTATCACAACAAATACATGCTGCTTGACCTGTCCTTCTTTAACTACAACGTGACGAACCGCATTGTGGACCAGTATCTGGGCATGAACAGCTTCAAGCCGTTTTCCATCGGCAATCAGACCATGCGCGGGTTTGACTTCATGATTGCCGGGCGGGAAATCCACGGCTTCAGCCCCTATGCCTCTGTGGAGTATCTGCACGCCACTCAGGACAGCAATGTTTTTGACCCGTATCAGAACATCATGCTGCGTTCCAAAGGGACACAGGCCGTCATGGCACCACGGATCATGGCTAACTTTGGTCTGACCTATACGTATAAAGGATTTTTTGCCAACGGTGCCGTGCATTACACCGGCCCGCAATCCGTCTCCATTGCCAATGACCAGCGTATCCCCGGCTACGTGACGGACTCCCTCTCCCTCGGCTATCATTTCAAACCCGTCGGGTTCCTGAAATCCCCGACCTTCAAGCTGAACTTTACCAACCTGACCGGCTCTGTTGTTCGCTCCGGGGCTATGGGAGCCGTCTACAGCGCGCATGATACCAGCACCGTCTATAGCGGCAGCAAAGCCGCTTACACTGGCTATGGAAATGCCTTTATGCTGGAACCACGCTTTACCATGACGGGCACAATTTCCACGTCCTTCTGACCGCCCTCTTTACGAAAGTCGGTCCAGTCTTCAAAAAAGGTGCCGCATATCTCCGTAGGGGATATCCGGCACCTTTTCTCATTCCGCACCCCACACTGAAAGCCTCTGATTATGTTCAATACGCCCGCTCTGGTGGCTGAAATCACGGCACTTTCCGATGCCTATGAAAAAGCTCTGGGCGAGAATGACCTCTCCGCGCTGGATGCCTTTTTTTACGACGGAGCGGAAACAGTGCGTTACGGTGTGGGAGAAAACCTCTATGGCGCGGAGGAAATTGCCGCCTTCCGCCGGGCACGGAGCGGCGGCTCGCCGCCACGCAAAGTTTTGCGCCGCGCCATTACAACATGGGGAGAGACCTCCGCTGTTGTCAGTCTGGAATTCCAGCGCGAGGGATCATCCCGCATCGGGCGGCAGATTCAGACATGGGTTCTGACAGAGCAGGGGTGGAAAATTATTGCCGCCCATGTTTCGCTCATGGCCGAGCGTCCCGAAACCAGCAGTCCGGCGGCGTGAGCGAACGGCAACTCGTGAGTGACCGGCAACTATAGACTTACGCGCCAGACAGATGCGCCGGAGATAAGCGTTTCAGGCGACCTGCTGAGGGTGAGGCAGAAAGCGTTCAATCAGTTCCGCCGCTACCAGCGCCGCAATAATTTCCGGCCGTTTATCCCGCACCCCCCGATCCCCGATCGGGCAGATCAGCGCGGCAATACGCTCTTCCGGTAAGCCGATTTCCCGAAAACCGGCTTCAAACCGACGGCGCTTGGTGCGCGAGCCGATCAGCCCGACGTAAGACAGATCCCCCCGCTCCAGCGCTGCCGCCACAATCAGCGCATCCAGAGAATGATTAGGGGTCAGCACAAGAACGCCCGACCCGGCGGGGATCTCCGCCAGAACCTGCTCCCATGCTCCGGTCATTCGTGCCTCAACGCCTTCCGGCACCACACCAAATTCCTCCGGGCGCGGATCAACCCAGATCAGGCGCAGGGGAAGAGGTGACAGCGCCCGCGCCAGAGCACGCCCGACATGCCCTGCCCCGAACAGCACCAGCACAGGCCACGCCTGCTCCTGCCCGGCCAGATGCTGCTGGAGACGCATGGCAAGCGCGGTATCCAGCCGGGAGATGCGCACATCTACCCGCCCCCCACAGCACTGCCCGGTTTCCGGCCCCAGCACAAAACTATGGGTCCATTCGGCATCCCCTGCGTCCAGCAGGGTTCTGGCCCGGTGTACGCAGTCCCATTCCAGACACCCGCCGCCAATCGTCCCGGCCTGCCAGTGTTCTCCAATCAGCATGAAAGCCCCGCTCTCACGCGGGGTAGAGCCGCGCGCGTCCACCACCTGCACACAGGCAACCGGGGCAGCATCCCGGTGCCAGTCTGACAGTCGTGTGGAAAGCTCCTTCATTCTGCGCCCCGCCTCAGGCCTGCCGCTGGCTGCGCATCCGCTCAGCGGTTCGCAAAATCTGCTCCGGGGTGGCGGGCGCATCAAGCTGGGGGCAGGTTTTGTAAGCATTCAGGCTGGCCAGCGCGTCAGACATCGCCTGCAACACCGCAACACCATGCACAAAAGGAGGCTCGCCCACGGCCTTGGAGCGAAAAATTGTTGCTTCCTGATTAGGGGAGTTTTCCAGCAGGGCCACATTGAAAATACGGGGCCGGTCAGAACAGGCGGGGATTTTATACGTGCTTGGGGCATGCGTCCGCAGCCGCCCGGACTCATCCCACACCAGTTCTTCCATTGTCAGCCAGCCCGCGCCCTGCACAAACCCGCCTTCAATCTGCCCGATATCGATTGCCGGGTTCAGAGACTGTCCGGCGTCATGCAGGATATCGACGCGCTCAATCCGGTTTTCGCCAGTCAGCAAATCAACAGCAACCTCGGCACAGGCCGCACCGTACGCAAAATAGTAAAAAGGCCGCCCGCGCCCTGTAGCGGCGTTCCATGAGATTTTGGGCGTTTTGTAAAACCCG
This sequence comes from Acetobacter persici, assembly GCF_018256955.1. Classification (NCBI taxonomy): domain Bacteria; kingdom Pseudomonadati; phylum Pseudomonadota; class Alphaproteobacteria; order Acetobacterales; family Acetobacteraceae; genus Acetobacter; species Acetobacter persici. The sequence continues at coordinate 85,523 of NZ_JAERKU010000012.1, read as the reverse complement.
TTCGCCGAGAGGGAAACGCGCGCAAAATACGCGGCCTTTGTCAGTTCGGGGAAAGGAATAACCTCCTCGCCAACCCGCACGCCCTCAGGCAGAAACCGCACGTTTTCTTCCGCCACACTCCAGTGTTCAGCCGCAAAACTGACCAGCCGCGCCTTGATTTTCTGCACCGCATCCAGCACGGCCATCCCGTTCAGGTCCGCGCCGCTTGAGGCGGCTGTGGCGGAGGTATTGGGCACCTTGCCTGTTGTGGTTGCCGTTATCCGCACCCGGTCTTCCGTCAGACCGAATTCCCGCATGGCAATCTGCACCATTTTGGTGTGCAGGCCCTGCCCCATTTCCGTGCCGCCATGATTCACCTGCACGGACCCATCCGTATAGACATGCACCAGCGCACCAGCCTGATTGTAATGGGTTGCAGTGAAGGAGATACCAAACTTAACGGGCGTCAGCGCAATGCCGCGTTTGATAAAGGGGCTGCTCTTATTGGCCTCCCGCAGGGCCTGACGGCGCTCACGGTAATCACAACGCTCTGCAAGCTGTGTCATAATGTCAGCGGCAATCGAATCTTCCACCGTCATATGATACGGCGTGATGTTACGTGTGCCCGTGCCGTAAACATTGCGCACCCGCACATCCAGCGGGTCCAGCCCGGTTGCCAGCGCAATTTCCTCAATCACTCGCTCCGCCGCTACAATACCCTGCGGGCCGCCAAAGCCGCGATAGGCCGTGTTGGACTGCGTGTTGGTTTTCAACGGCTCCGAGCGGAAGCGTACATCCGGGTAGAAATAGGCGTTATCGGCATGAAACAGGGCACGGTCCACCACCGGACCGGAAAGGTCCGCCGCCCAGCCACATCGCGCCGCCAGCACCATATCGACCGCAAGGATGTTGCCTTCATCATCAAACCCGACATCATAATCAATCACGAAGTCATGGCGTTTGCCGGTCATCATCATATCATCATCACGGTCGAGCCGCATTTTAGCGGCACGACCTGTGGCATGGGCCGCAATGGCCGCCAGACAGGCGGGCGTATTGGCCTGAGATTCCTTGCCGCCAAACGCCCCGCCCATGCGACGCACTTCCACCGTGACCAGATTACTCGGCACATGCAGGCAATGCGCCACCATATGCTGTGTTTCCGTCGGGTGCTGGGTGGAAGACCAGACGCGCATCTCCCCTTCTTCCCCCGGCTGGGCAAGTGCTGCCTGCCCTTCCAGATAGAAATGCTCCTGCCCGCCAATGGTCACCTGCCCGGAAAGCCTACGGGGAGCGGCCGCCAGACCAGCCTCCACATCCCCGCGGCTCATCACCAGCGGGCGCCAGACCAGTTCACCGCCAGCCTCGCGCGCCTGCGCGATATTCAGCACGGCGGGACGGTCTTCATACTCAATTTTTGCCAGTTTAGCGGCCCGCCGCGCGACACCCCGACTTTCCGCCACCACGACAAAAACAGGCTGGCCGTAAAAACAGACTTCTCCCTCGGCCAGCAGGGGTTCATCACCTTTCCCCACGGCGCTGATCTGATTTTCGCCGGGGATATCCGCCGCCGTCAGCACACAGACCACACCGGGCACAGCCCGCACGGCCTCAAGATCCATCGAGACAATCCGCGCATGCGCTTTTGTGCTCAGACCCGGCACAACATGCAGCAGCCCCTGCGGCTCTGGCAGATCATCAATATAGGCCGCACTCCCGGACACATGCATCCGGGCACTTTCATGCCGCAGGCTTGTGGACGCCCCACCGGGGACGATGGGCGCGACCGGCATCTGCTCAAGTTTAAGAGCTTCAGACATAGGCCTGCTCCTTCCACCCGGCCAGCCGGGTTTCTGCGCCTGCATAGTCCGGCGCGGTTTCCGCAAACAGGCGTGTCAGCAAATTGCCCGCGACCGTCTGGCGATACCATGCGCTGGAGCGCATATCGGAAATTGGTTCAAAATCCGCCTTCATCGCGTCCTGCGCCGCCCTGAGCGTAGCCTCTGTCCAGAATTGCCCCTGCAAGGCGGCTTCCGTTGCGGCGGCCCGTTTGGGTGTAGCAGCCATCCCGCCGAAAGCGATACGGGCCGAAGCAATCCGCCCATCTGTCTCAAACGTCAGAGCAAACGCCCCAAGAACGGCGGAAATATCCTGATCAAACCGTTTGGAAATCTTATAAGCCCGGAAAACCATGCTGGGCTGGGGGTGAGGGATTACAACGGCCTCAATAAACTCGCCTGGCATCCGGTCCTGTTTGCCATAGGCCAGAAAATACTCTTCCAGTGGCAGGCTACGATGCGCCTCTCCGCATCGTAGCTTCAGCACGGCTCCGGCGGCAATCAGCACGGGAGGCCCGTCTCCAATAGGGGAGCCATTGCCGATATTCCCGCAGACCGTGCCAGCATTCCGCACCTGAGTGGAGCCAATGCGCCGGATAACCTCCCCCGCATCTGGCAGCATGGCGGCAATGGCCTCCTTCGCCTGCGTATAGGTTACGGCAGCACCGATCCTCAGTCCGTCTGGCGTGTGTTCAATCGTGCGCAAATCCGGCACCAGCCCGACGCTGATCACATGCGGCAGGGTGCGCAGCCCCTTGGTGATCCATAATCCAACATCCGTCGCGCCCGCCACTAATGTTGCCTGTGGGTCTGCCTGATAGGCCGTGGCCAGCGCATCCGCATTGCCGGGCAGCGTGAGCCGTCCTTCCGGTCCGCTAATCTCAACGGTCTCCCCGTCAGCCAGAGCCTTGAGCCGCGTTGTGATGGCTTCTGTCTGCGTATCCAGTAAATCCCCCGACAGACTGAGGGCCTGCTTCATGGCCCGCACGATAGGCGCATAACCGGTGCAGCGACACAGATTGCCAGCGAGTGCCGTATTAATGGCGTCTTCTTCCATCGAAGCTCCCGGCGTCTTGCAATAAGCAAGCATCGACATGACAAAACCCGGTGTGCAGAACCCGCACTGTGCGCCGTGCAGTTCCACCATAGCCTGCTGCACCGGATGCAGAGCGCCTTCCGGGCTCCGCAGGTCTTCCACCGTGAAAAGCTGCGCCCCATCCAGCATCCACAAAAACTGGATACAGGCATTGACGGCCCGCCAGACGAGTTTATCCCCTTCCAGCCGCACCACCAGAACCGTACAGGCCCCGCAATCGCCCTCATTGCAGCCTTCCTTGGTACCAGTGCGCCGCTTGTCTTCACGCAGCCAGTCCAGCACGGTCCGCGTCGGGCTGAACGCCGGGATCTCGTGACGCACATTTCCAAGATAAAACCGGATAGACTGCCGCATAAACTGCGCTCTCCTGCTGGAACATTTTCCCGGCTTTCAGCACCATAAAAGCCTTATCATGCCGGGTGACCGGGGCCTTTTTCGCCGGGCGCAAAGCTGACGGCATGAGGGCCGGCCCCTTCGCTCTGGTCATACTGTATATCGTTTCAGAATCATCTCATTTTCAGTATTCGTCCACCATAAAGAATGCGACGCCCTGTTGCGTTTTTATCGACACCCCGCCAACAGTCTTACAGCAGGATTTTTGATACCGCCGCCCGCTGCATTGTCTGGAGATACGCCGTGCGAAACCCCGGTCGCATTTTTACACTCTCGCGGTTTTCCATCTATTTTGAGATGGTGGCACAGACAGGTTCCATCCGGCAGGCGGCCTCTGCCCTCAATGTGTCTCCCTCCGCAGTAAACCGGCAAATTCTTGCTGTGGAAGAGGACATGCAAACCCCGCTCTTCCACCGGCACAGTTCCGGCCTCAGCCTGACGACCGCCGGGGAGTTGCTGCTGGCGGCCATTATTTCCGGCAAGCGGGATTTTGAGCAGTTTCAGTCCCGGCTGGACGGACTTTCAGGCCTGCATGGCGGCGTGGTTGAAATTGCCGCGATTGAAGCCGTGAGTGACAGGTTAATCCCCGACATCCTCTCGGACGTAACCAAGCGGCACCCCCGCGTGGAGTTCAGACTTCAGACGCTGGATTTTAAAGCCATCTGGCAGGCCGTCAGCCGGAATGATGTTGATTTCGGGATTTCCCTCGCCGGGAAATCTTCACGGCAGGTCCGCATTGTCAGCACACTTCAGGCTGCCATCGGGTTTGTTGTCCGGCCCGACCATCCTCTCGCCCAACGGGAAGACGCCCGGCTGAACCATGCCACCGGCAGCAAACTGATTTTGCCGGATAGCACGCTGGCCGTGGGTGCGGCCATTCAGGACGGGCTGGCTCAGCACAGTCTGAGCCTGAACCCCACCTTTACCAGCAACCGCATTGCCAGCATCAAGGCGCTGATCCGTAGCGGATTAGGCGTTGGCATGCTGACCCAGATGGATGTAATGAATGAGGTCAAAGCCGGGGAACTCTGCTTTGTGCCCATAACAGAGTCCAGTATCCGGCCTCTAGGCTTCTCCCTGTTCTATAATACGCAACGGCGGCTGAGTGCAGCCGCCCAGACCACGCTGGATCTGATTACAGAAAGCTTTAACGCACTAGCGGAGCAGAGCGGGACAACCCCGCCCTGAAGTACAGGCGCGCTTACCCTTCCTGCACGCGCCCTTCATCGGTCAGGACCGTCTGAGCAGTCTCGTCTGAAGAGATTTTAGAGGGCTGATCCCCGATGACCACACCATGCTTGTTGGCGGGCATGAAGTGGTTGAACACCAGATGCAGGCCCATTGCCGCCATGGAGCCGAGCGTAATCCCGCTGCCAAAAATGATCTGCGCCCAGCTAGGGAAGTTATCCGCAATATGCGGCTGGGCTGTGGCCAGCATGCCCAGACCGATGCTGGTCCCGACAATGATCATATTATTCTGATCTTCAAAATCCACCTGTGCGAGCGTCTGGATACCGACCACGGCAACCGCCGCAAACATGGCCAGAGCCGCCCCACCCAGAACAGGCAGCGGGACACTCGCCATAATGGCGGCCAGTTTGGGGATACAGCCCAGCACCATCATGATCACAGCAGCAGAGGCCACAACCCACCGGCTTTTAACCTGCGTCAGCCGCACCAGCCCGACATTTTCTGCAAAGCAGGTGTAGGGAAAAGAATTGAAAACACCACCGATAAACGTTGCAAGCCCGTCCGCGCGGATGGCGGAGGCGATATCATCCGAGGTAATCGGCTTTTTAACGATAGCCCCCGTTGCAAACACGTCGCCCGTCGTTTCCAGCATTGAAATAATCATGACGATAATCAGCGACAGAATGGGTACAACGTGGAAGGTTGGCATCCCAAAGAAAAACGGCCGGGAAATTGTCAGTAACGGCGCGGCGCCAACATCCCCAAAATGCGCGTCTCCTAGTGCCCAGGCCACCAGCGTCATGAGGACAAGGCCGATCAGCACGGCAATCGTGCCAATAAACCCACGAAAGAATTTCTGGATCGCCAGAATGCAGAACAATGTGCCCAGACCATAGGCCACGTTCCGCAGTTCCACGGGATTTTGCATGACGTTGGTGCCATGGCCGGACACAATATCATTCGCGGCAACCGGCAGCAGCGCCAGCCCGATCACCAGAATGACGGACCCTGTCACAACAGGTGGAAAAAACCGGATAAGACGGGAAAAATACGGGGCTACAACGTAAGAAAACAGTCCGGCAACAATCACCGCGCCAAAAATCTGATGCAGCCCCTCCACACCGCCGCCAGCCGACACGCCAATCGCGATCATGGGCATCACCGCCACAAAGGTCACCCCTTGCAGGAGCGGCAGCCTCACCCCGATCTTGCCAATGCCGACGGCCTGAATGAAGGAGGCAATCCCGCAGGTAAACAGGTCAGCTTCAATCAGATGTTCCAGCATGTCGTGCGAAAGGCCAAGCGCGCTGGCCAGCAGAATGGGAACAATGACCGCCGCCGCATAGAATGTCAGAACATGCTGGAAGCCGTAAATTGCCAGTTCCCATAGCGGGAGAACCTGATCAACCGGATGGACGGTTTCTGTCATTTTACGTTTGTCGAGGGTCACGCACTCAACTCCCTCGATAAGTGGAATATCCGTATGGGGCGGCAAGCAGCGGCACATGCGCGTGCCCTTCCGCACTCAGCCCGAACACGAGGGGGACAACATCCAGAAATGGCGGGTCCGCCAGTTCATGCCCCTGTGCGCGGAAATAAGCGGCGATTTCAAATTCCAGCCGGTATTGCCCGCCCTCAAGCGTCAACGCGCGTAAGGCCGGGCACCGGCCATCGGCATCCGTCACGCCATCAAACAGGACGGCAGCACCTGAAAACAGACGCAACCGCACCCCGGCGGCAGGACGACCAGACACCGTATCCAGAACATGTGTTGATAGAGAACTCATGCGGTCACTTTATCCTGCAAGCGTAAAGAGGCAATAGCATCAATCTGCCTGAGCGCCTCTGCCAGTTCGGCCTCCGGCGTGCTGAGCAGACGCTCCGCCATGGCATTCAGAATGACCGCTTTCCCGGCCTTACGGACGCAGATAACAAACGGCATGCCAAACTTGTCCCGGTATGCGGTGTTCAGGCTCTGGAAATGCGCATATTCGGCAGGGCTCAGGCGGTCCAGCCCGGCGCTTCCCTGCTCCTGTGCGGAGGCCTCCGTCAAAGCCGGATCAATTCCCGCACGATGCCCAAGCTCCGGATGCGCCCGGACCAGTGCGACCTGGCGGTCATGCCCGGCCTGATGCACCACGTCAGAAAAAGCCTTCAACATCGCATCCCTGCTGGCAAAGGGGCGCTGCTGCGCAGCCCCTTCCGCAACCCAGGGGGAGTGTTCATACAAACCGCCAAATTCTGCCACGAAGACATCTGGCGGCAGGGTATTCACATCATCAAGCGTCATGCCGGATGCACCGCAAGCCAGTGCTGCGCGATCTCAAGCCGGGTCGCGACCCAGACTTTCTCATGCGCCTGCACATGCTCCAGAAAACGCGCCACAGCCAGCGCACGGGCCGGTTTTCCGGCAAGCCTGCAATGCAGGCCAATGGACATCATCCGGCCGCCTTCCCGGTACAGCATATCAAACGTGTCCCGCAGATAACGGAAGAACTGTTCGCCCTCCGTAAAGCCATTCAGCGCCGCGAACTTCATGTCATTCACGTCCAGCGTGTAGGGCACGATCAGTTGAGGGCGTCCGTATCGCCGGTCATAATAAGGCAGATCATCCGCGTATGAGTCCGCGTCATATACAAAGCCGCCTTCTTCCACGACCAGACGCGCGGTGTTAGGGCTTGTCCGGCCTTGATACCAGCCGAGGGGGCGGGAGCCGGTAATCTGCGTATGCAGCGCAATGGCCTCGCGGATGTGGGCGCGTTCCACCTCTTCCGGGATATCCTGATAATCAATCCAGCGCAGGCCATGCGTGGCGATTTCCCAGTTCCCGTCCTTCATGGCCGCAACGGCTTCCGGGTTACGCGCCATTGCCAGAGCCACACCAAACACTGTGGGCCGCATCCCAGTAGACTGGAACAGCCGGTGCAGCCGCCAGAACCCGGCGCGGCTGCCATATTCATACAGGCTTTCCATCTGCATCGACCGGGCATCCGGGATAGAGCGCGTGCCAACCATTTCTGACAGGAAAGCCTCTGACCCCTTATCCCCGTGCAGGACGCAGTTCTCAGCCCCCTCCTCGTAATTGATGACAAACTGCACGGCAATGCGCGCCCCGCCCGGCCACTGAGGGTCGGGCGGTGTCGGGCCATATCCGGTCATATCCCGCGGATAATCAGTCATACTCTCTCCGGCTGTGCCTGATGGTCGTGTGTCTTGCACGTATTCTTGCTTAGGGGACGTCTCTTACACAGGTGGGGCAAGGCTGACGAGTTCGTCCGTATCGTAATCCAGCAGGCTTTGCAGATGCGTCTCGCCATCCTGCACAAACAGTTCACGCCCGATGGCCTGCACCAGCCGCTCCACCCCAAAACGCATCCCGCTGATGGACGCCCCTGAAAGCCCCATGCTGGGCATCGCGGCAAACGTGAAGTTATGAATGGCCTTGAGCATTGGTGCCAGCGGGTCCGCCGCATTCAGAGGCTGGAACTGGAAGTTACCGCTCAGATAAGGGTGGCTGGCCAGAACCTCGCTCTCCTCGCCCGCAGGGGCAGTAAAGCGGTCCCGCCAGAGCGTGACGTTCCGGGCAAAACGGTGCATTTCCGGGCGGCGGGTGAGGTCAATCACAAACCCGGTGCCAATAATCAGGAAATCAAACGTCATTTCGCCCTGTGGCGTCGTGACGACAACGCCTTCCGGTGTTTCTTTTACTGCAAGCCAGGGCGCGCCCGTGTGGAAGGCAAAATTCTCATGCTTGCGGCAACGCCAGAACGTATCCTGCGGCGGCGGCTGATTAAGGTCATAAATGCGGTGCATAAAGCGCCAGCGCACCTGATCAGGCAGATCGGCAAAATATCCGAGGAAGCCCGCATTCTCCATCCAGCGATACGGGTTCACACTCGGAATTTTCGGCCGACGCAGGCACAGATCGACGCGCCCTGCCCCCAGTTCCAGCGCCGTCGCGGCGTTATCAAACGCCGAAGCCCCGGCCCCCAGCACACCAATCCGCTTACCTTTGAGTGCGGCAAAATCAATCTGCTGGCTGGTGTGCGCATAGCGCGAGGCGGGAAGAGCCTGCTTGATAAAGTCTGGCACATGCCAGGCCCCGCCCCCCTCAATCCCGGTGGCCAGAACCATTTTACGCGCCCAGACATGAGACTGCGCACCACTGGCCTGCTGGAACGTGAGGCGCAGAAGACCATCCTGCCAGTCAATATCAACCAGTTTACGGTCATTCTGTACAGGCAGGGCCAGCACATCGCGCAGCCAGTCCAGATAGGCCTGCCAGTCCTGCCGGGAAATTTTATCCAGCGCCTTCCACGCTTCCACACCATAACGTGCTTCAAACCAGGATTGTGGCGTCAGGCTCGGGATACCAAGATCAGGCCCCGTGACGTGCTTGGGCGTGCGCAGGGTGATCATCCGGGCGAAAGTGACCCACGGGCCTTCTCCGCCACGGGCCGCCTGATCAAAAATGCAAGCGTTACTCAGGCCACGCCGACGGAGTGCAAACGCCGTTGCAAGCCCTCCCTGCCCGCCGCCGATAATAGCTACATCCAGAACACGCTCTCCATCCCGCTCCAGAGGCACGCACCAGTCACCCGTTGCGTAGCGGATTTTAGCCAGATCATCCCGAACACGCTGTTCAAGCTGGTCCAGCCCTGTGGTGGAAGAAACCTGTTCCATCTGCACGTCTAACCTTATCTTTATCCCGGCCTATCGCCATCTGAAACAATTTCACACCCGGACCATTCTTGTATATGACTTAAATCAGTCTAATCCGTTCGCAAAATGAGATCACCTCACATGCCGGTTTTTTCTCGCTTCCTTCGCTACTTCATTGCCGTGGCGCAGCAGGGCTCAATCCGCAAAGCGTCTGATGAGCTGAATATCGCGGCCTCCGCGATCGACCGGCAGATCCTGCAAGGCGAAAAACTGCTTGGCACCCAGCTCTTCGAGCGCCTGCCAACCGGGTTGAGGCTAACCACGGCGGGTGAACTCCTGCTCTCTTCGGGCATCCGCTGGACGCGGGATCTCCGCGCGCTCACCACGCAGATTGATAACCTGAAAGGCCTGCGGCAGGGCTCGGCGGATATCCTGATCCCCGATGCGCTGACAAAGGGCTTCCTGCCCGCCGTGCTGGGCCGTCTGCGAAAAACACATCCCGGCATTGTGGTGAATGTGCATGTGCGCGCCAGCAAAGATATGGGGGAAATTCTGGTAGATGGTCAGGCCGATTTTGCCCTGATGTTCAACCCCGGCCACATGCGGGAACTGTTTGTGAGAGCTCATAAGGAAATTCCGCTTGGCTTTATCACCCCGCCTGACCACCCGGTCGGCGCGCTGGAGTCCGCACCGTTCAGTCTGTGCGCGGAGTATCCGGTTGTCATTCCCGCACCCCCGCTGGCGTTATGGCGGCCGCTCGAGCTGCTGGAAGCGGAAACCGGCCTGAAAATTCAGGCGGTAGGCCGGGCTGACAATATTCAGATGATCAAATCGCTCGTCAGTGCCGGAGTTGGCATCGGCGTTCTCTCCTATCTGGATGTGTATGATGAAGTGCAGAAAAATCAGCTTGCGTTCACCCCCATCCTGCATAAAAAACTGTCCCCGGTTACGCTGGCGCTGTGTGTTGACAGGTCACGCCAGCTTTCCATGGCAGCAAGACTGATTATTTCTGAAATTGAACAGTTTTTTGCCGATCAGCTTTAACTCCGGCCCATGTCTGCGAGGTTCCATGCCCTCCCCGTCCCGCACCGCTGCTCTGAGAGGGCGTTATGTCACGTTCAAAGGCAATCCCTTCACCATGCCGCCAGAAGAAGCTTTGCATGTTGAAGAAGACGGACTGATCCTGATTGAAAACGGGAAGATTAGCCTGTGCGGCGCTTATGATGCGCTGCGGACACAGGTGCCTGAAGGCTTACACGTTACCCACTACCCAAACAGCCTGATCAGCGCGGGATTTATTGATACACACGTCCACTACCCGCAGCTCCCTGTTATTGCCTCATGGGGTGAGCAGTTGCTGGAATGGCTGCAACAGTATGTGTTTCCCACCGAGGCAAAATTTTCCAGCCCGGAGGTCGCGCAGACCGTCGCCCGCGCCTTTTTGCAGGAACTGCTGCGTAACGGGACGACAACAGCGGCCGTATACTGCACCGTACATCCTGAATCCGTGACAGCCTTTTTTCAGGAATCAGAAAAGCTTGGCACCCGGATGATTGCGGGCAAAGTCCTGATGGACCGCAATGCGCCGGATAATCTCAGGGATACCGCCAGACAGGGCTATGATGAGTCCCAAAAACTGATTGAAGCATGGCACGGCAAAGGGCGGCAGCTTTACGCCATTACACCGCGCTTTGCGATCACCAGCACACCGGAGCAGCTGGAATGTGCGGGGGCTCTCTTCCGGAGCCGGGATGATCTGTTCATGCAGACGCATCTTGCTGAAAACGAGGATGAGATTGCGTTTGTCAAAACACTGTTCCCGGACCGGACGTCCTATCTGGATGTGTATGACAAAGCGGGCCTGGCAGGCCCGCGGGCCATTTTTGGCCATGCCATCCATATGCACGAGCATGATTTCCAGCACTGCCATGACACACGCTGCACACTGGCCCATTGCCCGACTTCCAACCTGTTTTTAGGGAGCGGCGCCTTCCGGCTTTTTGATGCGCTGGAACCGCGCCGCCCGGTCCATGTTGGTCTGGGCACGGATATCGGGGCGGGCACAAGCTTTTCTCTGCTCAGCACGATGGGGGAAGCGTACAAGGTCTCGCTGATGGCCGGAAAGCAGCGCTTACACGCCATTCAGGCGTTCTGGCTGGCTACGGCCGGGGCAGCACAATCCCTGCATCTGGAGCGTAAAATCGGAACCATTGCGCCGGGCATGGAGGCGGATCTGTGCGTGCTGGACCCGGCTGCCACCCCCCTGCTGGCTCTGCGCACCCGCGAATGCACCAGCATCGCGGATCTGCTCTTTGTTCTGATGACGCTGGGGGATGACCGCTGCGTCAAAGCCACATGGGTAGATGGGCGGCCTGTCCATATCCGGCAAAACACCGCCTCATAACGCTCTTAACCTTGCGCTACCATGCGGCAACACCCCCATCACTCCGGGGGTCCGTAGCACCTTCCAGCATCCCGTCAGGGTGACGGACAAGTGCGCCTGCGTGCCCCATCAGAGAGGTAAAGGGTGCCACACGTTCCATCTTGTGCCCTGCCGCCGCCATCTGTGCCACGAGGTCCGGCGCAAACCGATCCTCATATTTCAGGGTCACGCTTTCATCCCCCCATGTGCGCCCCAGTAGCCAGCGCGGGGCAGTAACGGCTTGCTGCAAGCCCATGCCATACTGTGCGTAGCGGGTGAAAATCGCCGCCTGCGTCTGCGGCTGGCCCTCGCCCCCCATGGTGCCGTAAACCATCACCCGCCCGTCCTCAAACCGGGCCGCCGCAGGGTTCAGCGTGTGGAACGGCTTGCGGCCGGGGCGGAGCACATTCCACCCCTCCTCTGCCAGCCGGAAGCTGGAGCCCCGATTTTGCCAGACAATCCCGGTCTGGGGCAGCACCACGCCTGATCCAAATTCAAAATAGGTACTCTGGATCATGCTGACAGCCACACCATCCGCATCAATAGCCCCCATCCAGACCGTATCCCCGGCCTGTGACGGATAAGGCCACGGGGCCGCTTTCTGAGGATCAATAGCTGCTGCCATCTGGTCCAGCATGGCAGAATCATTCAGCGTGTGCTGGGCTTCGACTGTCATATAAACGGGATCTCCCACATGGGTATCCCGATACCGGAAAGCCTGCTTCGTCGCTTCAACAAGCCCGTGCCAGTAGGCAAAGCTTTCGGGAGCCTCCGCCTTGAGCCGGTCAAACACAGCGAGAATGAGAAGCGACGCAACACCCTGCGTTGGCGGGGCCATATTATACAGCGTTGCGCCGCTCACTCCGACAGACAACGGTGCACGAAGGCTCACCACATGGACGGCCAGATCCTTAGCAGAGAGAGGGCTACCCGCTCGTGCCAGATCCGCCGCCACGCTCTGCGCCAGAGACCCGGTATAAAAACTGGCCACACCCTCAGCAGCCAGTTTGCGCAAGGTTTTTCCCAGTGCAGGGTTTTTTAGAATATCGCCAGTCTGTAACGGGCGGCCTTCTGGTTCAAAAACGGCCGCATATCCCGACACTGCGCACAATTCAGCACTTTTCTGCGCGGCAACCTCAGCCCCGCCCGCCGTAACCGGCACACCCTGCTCCGCATACCAGACTGCATCCCGCAAAAGCCGCCCCAGCGGCAGCGCCTGCGTCTGCTGTTGCCTGTGATAGGCCCCGGAAAGCCGGTGCGCCTCACCCCAGCCAGACACTGTTCCGGCAACCGTATTGGCCGCGGCCCCGCCGCGCCAGGGAATAGTTGCGTGCCCGGCATTGCGGTAAAATGCGAGATCAGCCCTGCCTGCGGCAGCGCCGCAGGCATCAATGGTTTCTGTCCGCCCGTCTGGCCACTGGATCAGCCAGAACGCATCCCCGCCAATGGAAGTCATGTGCGGATAGACCACGGCCAGCGCCGCAGCCGTGGCAATCACGGCATCCAGCGCCGTTCCGCCCTCTTTGAGAACATCCAGCCCGGCCTGATTGGCCAGATGATGCGGGGATGTTACCATCCCGCGGGTAGAGCGCGGCGTGTGCAGCATGGATGTCAGGCCTGTTTGCTTACGTCGGCACTGGCGGAGGGAAACCCCAGAAGACCGGCTTTTTCCATTGTCTGCGCAAATGCCAGCAATATTGCTTCCCGCCCCGGTGCGGCAATCAGTTGCACACCAAGCGGCAGCCCCACAGGTTTTCCCGGTGCGGGAGCCAGTGGTGCGGCCACAACCGGCATCCCCGCCAGACTGAGAGGCTGGGTAAACAGACCCAGATTAGCCCGTGCGGACACCTGTCTGCCGCCCAGAGTGATAGTCGGCTGATCCAGCCGGGGCGCCACGCCAGGCGTGGCCGGGGCTATCAGAATATCAACATCCCGGAAGGTCTCATGCAGCACATCCCGGAACCATGCACGCAGTCTCTGCGCCTGTATGACGGGCAGGGAGGGCAGAAGAGCGCCAGCAATCAACCTGTCCCGCGTTGCCGGGTCATACGCCATGGGCTGCGTCCGCAACCGGCCGGAATGCAGCGCGCCGCCCTCTGCTGCGGTGATCACAAAAGACGCTGCCCGCGCCCGCGCGACGTCCGGCAGAGTTACGCTGCGCACATCCGCGCATGCAGCCAGAAGCCGGTTAACCCCGGCCACAAGGTCCGGGTCCAGATCCTGTGCAAACCAGCCGTCCAGACGCCCGATCTTCAGGCCGGAAACATCCTGAACTGTTGCGCCATTTTCACCACTTAGGGCTTCAAATGCGCAGGCGAGATCTGCGCTGGTGCGCGTAAATGGCCCCACCACATCCAGACTTGCGGCAAACGGGTAAACACCCTCCAGAGGCAGCGCACCCTGCGTCGGCCTCAGCCCCCAGACACCGCATAAAGAAGCCGGAACACGGATGGACCCGTTGGTATCAGACCCAAGCGTGAGCGGCAGCAACCCGGCCGCTACGGCCGCAGCGGAGCCACCGGAAGAGCCACCGGCCAGACAGGCCGTATCATGCGGGTTTTTTGTTGTGCCGTAATGCGCGTTTTCTGTCGCGAACCCGTACGCAAACTCATCCATATTGAGGGTCGCCACGGGAATAGCCCCTGCGGCGCACAGGCGGCGCACCACCTCCGCATCCTGCCTGGCCGGAGGCTGATCTTTCAAAACAACGGACCCGGCAGTTGTCACCAGACCAGCCAGATCAAACAGATCCTTCACGCCAAATGGCACACCCGCCAGCGGCCCGACCGGTTCCCCGCGTGCAATACGTGCATCAATGTCAGCCGCAGCTTTCAGGGCACGCTCGTCCAGCAACCGGGTAGCGGTATGATACGCCGCGTCACGCTGCCGGAATGCCTCAAGCGTCTGCTGAACGGTGTGGACAGCCGACACCGCTCCTGTGCGGATGCGGTGTGCATGGTCAGTTATCGCGATCATCAGGGCTGATACTCATAAGCAGGCAGACAGGTATCAGGCAGGCTCATACCGCAAATCAGATCCACATAGCCCTGCAAGAGCTGCGTATTGGCAAGAACGCCCGGCAGACATGCATCCGGGATGGCCAGCCCAAGAGACTCAGCCATCGCCTCCAGTCTGGTGAGTGTTTTATCCTGTTCGCGCATATCACCCTCCCGTTATTATATTTTTCTTTGTGTCTCAGGTCCGGCAGGTTGCAAGTGCGGCATCCACCCCGGCACCCCGCTTTACGGCATATCCCTGTGTGGCCAGACAGGTTTCCAAAGCACCCAGTGTCAGCAACACATTATGCTTTTTGGCGTTATAGCCCATCGCACCAATACGCCAGATCTTCCCGGCCAGCGGGCCAAAGGCCGTGCCAATTTCAATCCCGAAATCATCCCGCATCTGCTGGCGCACAGGCTCACCCTCCACACCTTGGGGGATCCACACGCCGGTGACGTTCGTCATGCGGTACGCATCCTGCCCGAACACCTTCAGCCCCATGGCCCGCAGACCGGCCACCATCGCCGCCCCCGCGGCCTTGTGCCGGGCAAACCGGGCGTCCAGCCCTTCTTCCAGCATCACCCGCGCGGCTTCCCGCGCGCCGTAGAGCATGGTGGTGGCTTCCGTATGGTGGTTCAGCCGTTTTTCAGACCAGTAATCCATCACCATCGCCAGATCGAAATAGTTGGACGGAATACGGGCGCGGCTACCATCAGCCATATCCCCGCTCCTGATCCCGGCCTCCACATGGCGACGGGCCATGATATGCTCTGCCGCACGGTCAGAAATGGTAATGGGGGCGGAACCCGGAGGGCCCCCCATACATTTCTGCAAGCCCCCGGTAATAACGTCCACGCCCCATATATCCGTTGCAACCGGCATCCCGCCTAGCGTTGCCGTGGCATCTACGTAGGACAGCACATCATATTTGCGGCACAGCGCACCAACACCGTCAAGCGGCTGCGCCATGGTGGTGGAGGTGTCACCATGGATACAGGCAAACACCTGTGGACGATGCGCAATCAGAGCATCTTCAATTTGCTCAAGTGTTGCCACCTCGCCCCAGGGCAGATCCAGCGTGCAGATTTCCGCGCCAATCCGTTCGGCAATTTCAGACAGCAGCAGGCCAAACCGCCCGGCCCGCACAATCAGAATCTTGCTCCCCGGCTCCACAAGAGACACCAGAGCGGCCTCAATCCCTGCCCGCGCCGTGCCGTCCACCAGAAAGGTCCAGCGGTTCTGCGTCATGAAAACCTGACGATACAGCGCCATAGTTTCATTCATGTAGGTTGTCATTTCCGGGTCAAACTGCCCGAGCATATCCGCTGCCATGGCGCGCAGGACGCGCGGATGCACATTAACCGGGCCCGGTCCCATCAGCAGCCGCTGCGGCGGGTCAATCTGACCAAAAAAATCGTTTGCCATTCAACAGGCCTTTCGTTGCTTGCTTTACGGACGGCGTCCGGCAAAATCTTCAATAAAGCGGGTCATGACCTGAAAGGCCTGATCAACATCAGCCGGGTCCACAGCCTCTGCCGGGTTGTGGCTGATGCCGCCTTCACAGCGGATAAACAGCATGCAGACTGGTGCCAGTGCGGCAATCACCATCGCATCATGCCCGGCCCCGCTCACCATTCTGCGGGGTTCCGCGCCGGTTACAGTTCGCGCGGCCTCACCCAGCAGATCCGTCAGAGCGGTATCACACGGCGTAGCGGGCAGATCCTGCTGTAAGCTCATATCCAGCGTCACTTTGCGCCGCGCTGCCAGCGCTTCCAGTGCTTTACGGATCTCCTCCGCCGCGGCATTGCGCACGGCGGCCTCTCCGGCCCGCACATCAATGCTGAACACAACAGAGCCCGGCACCACATTGGGCACACCGGGGGCCACTGTAAGCTGCCCGACTGTTGCCACCAGATCAGGCGGGCCGGACTGCGCAATTGTCTCAATCGCCAGAATAGCCTCAGCCGCTGCCGCCAGCGCATCCTGCCGCAGGGTCATGGGCATGGTGCCCGCATGGCCCGCCACACCCTGAAGATGCACCCGGAAACGATACTGCGCGGCAATGGCCGTCACCACGCCCACAGCGCGGTTTTCGGCTTCCAGCACCGGACCCTGCTCAATATGGGCTTCCAGATAAGCGAGGATTTCTTCCGGTCTGCGCGCCGCGTCTGGCATCTGCTCCAGCGCCAGACCTTCTCCGGCCAGTGCGGCCTGCAAGGACAGACCTGCCGCATCCTGCATGCCAGTTGGCGGCTCCCTGAGCAGACCAGCCACAGCACGGGACGTCAGCATGGAGACCGGAAAGCGCGACCCTTCCTCATCCCCAAACCCGATCACCTCCAGCGCGAAGGGAAAACGCCTGCCCTGCGCAGCATAATGCGCCACAAGCTCCACGCCCAGCAGAACCCCCAGCATGCCATCATACCGCCCGGCATCCCGCACGCTATCAATATGGGAACCGATCAGCAGGGCCGGAGCACCCGGCGCCAGAGCTTCATACCGCCCGATCAGATTCCCGGCCGCATCAATCCGGGTCTGCATGCCCGCTGCCTGCATCCATGCTGCAATCTGTGTGCTGGTGGCACGATAGGCGGCACTCAGATACGGACGAAACAACCGGTCCGGCTCTTCAGAAAACGGGGCCTGTCCCAGCACATCACAGCGCGTTACGGCACGCACACCTCCGGGCACAGAGGCTGACAGACCAGCACTATCCGAACAGTCTGAAGGCATCATTAAAAGCCGCTCCTGCCTGCGTCACCACAGGTCGTTGCAATACAAATACAATCTTGCATACAAGAAAAAGGTCTTGCAACCCCCTTCTGGCCTATGCCGCGATGCGCGTGTGTTGACCGCGCTTTTTAGTCGGGGTGACTGAGGGCTGATTTCAGGTTTTTCAGCCGGCTGCGGACGTGCCGCTCATTCAGCGCGTTCTCAACATGCCGCAAATGTGTGTCCATCAGGCGCGCGGCTTCCGGCACATCACCTGCTTCCAGCGCATCAATAATCAGTTCATGCTCTGCACTGGATTCACAGGCATCGTGAGAAGACTGATACAGGGCCGCAATCAGCACCGTTCGTGTTGTCAGATCCTGCAACAGCGCGGCCAGAACCGGGCTGCCCAGCGTTTCCGCCAGACAGACATGGAAATGCCCCAGCAGATAGCTCCGCTCTGCCCTGTCATTCTTCTCAATAGCGGCCTGTTCGGCCTGAACATGGGCACGGAGCGCCTGAATGGTAGGGGCGTCCACCTTCCCCAGCGTGACCAGCATGCCCACTTCCAGCGCCCGGCGGGCATCCAGCGTATGCCGGGCCTCTTCCTCCGTGGGTTCAATTACAAACCAGCCGCGCCGGGAGGAAACCTGCACAATGCCCCGTGCCTGCAGGCGCATCATGGCCTCACGCACCAGTGTGCGGGAAACCCCGAAAATCTCTGCCAGATCTTTCTCGCCCAGCCGCTCTCCGGGGGCAATCCGCCCGCACAGCGCCGCATAAACAATTCGGTCCTCAATCCGGGCAGATGGTGAGTCGATTTCGGGGCTGGGCGTCAGAGGCATGCGGGATATGTCCGTTATCATCGCTCAGGGCATCGTCCGGCTTACCAGACGTTTCTTCTTATACATAATGCCGTGAGCGGAGGAGACAGCATTCTGTTTTTTACCGCCGCCATCCCGCCAGCAAGCCATATCGGGCCTCTTTCTCTGCTCTTTCGGCCCTCCGGGACAGTCTTTTTGTCAGACGAGGACGCATTTCAGCATGTTTTTTAGTCTTACATTCTGCTGAAACAGCCCGTCCGCTCTGGACATCGCTCCACACACAGGGTTTCCTCCTGACAGAAAGCGTATTGGCAGACCGTTGATACCCTCAAGATCGACAAGGATTTCTGAAGCGATGGCCTCACTCAGCCCGTTAGCTGGCAAGACACTTGATCCGTCCCGGCTTACTGATATTCCAGCTCTGATTGCCGCTTATTACGACCGCAAGCCTGATGTTTCCATCCCCGCGCAGCGCGTCTCCTTTGGCACATCCGGGCATCGCGGCTCTTCCTTTCATACCAGCTTTAACGAAGGCCATATTCTGGCAATCTGTGAGGCCATCTGCCGCCACCGTAAGGCAGAAGGCATTGATGGACCGCTGTTTATTGGCATGGACACCCACGCTCTGTCCGGCCCGGCCCAGCGTTCTGCCATTGAAGTTTTTGCAGCCCACGGGCTGGATGTCCGGATTGATGAGCATGAGGGCTTTACGCCCACGCCCGTGATCTCCCACGCTATTCTGGCCTATAATAAAGGCCGCACCACGGGGCTGGCGGATGGTGTTGTGATCACCCCCTCCCACAACCCGCCATCAGACGGCGGTTTTAAATATAACCCGCCCAATGGCGGCCCGGCAGACACCGCCATTACAAAGGCCATTCAGGACATGGCAAACGGCTTTCTGGCCGACCGCCTGAAGGACGTAAAGCGCCTGCCCTATGACGAAGCCCGCAAAGCGGCCTGCATCAAAGGGTATGACTATATCACCCCTTATGTGGCCGACCTGGACTCTGTGATCGACATGAAGGCGATCCGGGATGCGGGCGTTAAAATCGGCATCGACCCGCTGGGGGGTGCCGCGGTGCGTTACTGGAAGCCCATTATTGAACAGTATGGCCTGAACGCTACGGTGGTGAATGAGGCCGTTGACCCGACCTTCTCTTTCATGACTGCCGACTGGGATGGCCAGATCCGGATGGACTGCTCCTCCCCTTACGCCATGCAGAGCCTGATTGGCATGGCGGACCAGTTTGACGTAGCCTTCGCGAATGACACTGACGCCGACCGCCACGGCATTGTGGCCAAACCGGACGGCCTGCTGAACCCCAACCATTATCTTGCCGTTGCCATTTCCTACCTGTTCCGCAACCGGCCTGACTGGAGCCCGGAACTGGGTGTGGGCAAAACGCTGGTCAGCAGCGGGCTGATTGACCGGGTTGCCAAAGACCTTGGCCGCAAGCTGGTTGAAGTGCCGGTTGGCCTGAAATGGTTTGTACCGGGCCTGATGGACGGGTCACTGGGTTTTGGCGGTGAGGAAAGTGCCGGAGCCACCTTCCTGCGTCGTGATGGCACTGTCTGGACCACGGATAAGGATGGCATCATTCTGGGCCTGCTGGCGGCTGAAATCACTGCAAAAACCGGCAAAAACCCCAGCGTGCAGTATCATGAACTCAGCGCCCGTCTGGGCACGCCGTTCTATGCGCGGATTGATGCGCCCGCCAATGCGGAACAGAAAGCCAAACTGAGCAAGCTCTCCCCGGAACAGTTCCCGCTGGAAACACTTGCGGGTGACAAGATCATCAGCAAACTGACCCGCGCTCCGGGCAACGATGCCCCTATTGGCGGCCTGAAAATTGTGACGGAAAACGGCTGGTTTGCCGCTCGCCCCTCCGGCACGGAAGATGTTTACAAAATCTACGCTGAAAGCTTTAAAAGCGAGGAACACCTGCACGCGATCCAGACGGAAGCGCAGGAAGCCATTTCCAAAGTTTTTGCAGCCTGAAAAAGAGGCCTGCTTTCCTCTGCCCTGAGATAAAGCAGGCGCTTTCCTGACCAGTTTTTACAGCATAGGGCGCAGCAATTTTTCTACACGCTGCGCCCTATACTATTTTCCAGCAAACGCCTTCCGGCAGCCAATGCGGCCCTTAATAGTCAGAGAACGTTTTTCAAAACCCCAAAGCATGGATAGCGGCCTCAAGAGCGGCATCTTTACCGGAACGGACGTCTTCTGGAGTTGGATAGACCTCAACGTCAGGTCTGACGCCTTTCCCCTCGAGATGGCTCCCGTCCAGCATCTCGATGTCCTCTACAGCAACTTCAGCCACACCACTGTCCGGTAAAGGAAAGAAACCTGCACCTAAAACCGCGCCACCGGTAGGCCTGCCGACCAGAAGTGCCTTGCCTGCATGCTGCAAGACCCAGGGTACGACTTCAGCAGCGCTTTTTGAAGCCGGGCCGATAAGGACAACTATTTTTCCAGTATACCGATGCGTCCAGTAATCCGCCCGCACCATCTTGGGGCCGGAAGACCGCTTTTCACGATACAGTTCTGCCCCTCTGGGCATGATCTGATTGAGAAGCAGCGCAGGCTTACCCCCGGTATTAAACCGGAGATCAATAATAACACCACGCCGATCCGCAGCATGTAACGCCGCCGCAACTTTATCGGTCTCCGGCGCATCGAATTTATCAAAACGAATATAAAGTGGACCATCCGGCAGTCGACGACTTTCAAACAAAGCCTGTGGCGCATGACAGGTCGAGCGGAATGTAAGCGTCAGAGACGGTGCCGATATTTTGTGCTCTTGCCGGATATTATCGCGAGAAGCAGGCACAGTCGCTCCTTCTCCCGTTACGCCAAAATCATGCTGCTGCACTGAGTTCAGAGGGTGCACAGTTATCGTATTCTTCAAAGAGTTCCCATCATGTTGAACGGAATAAACCTGCACGGGCCAGCCGGGCACGACGCCTGCCTGCGCAGCAGGAGACTCTGGCGTAACTTCAGCAACCATCAGAAAGCGCCCGGTTTTACGCTGGATGGATGTAAGCGTTACTCCCCCCGCATCAAACTCACACTCAGGAGTTGTTTCAGTCTTTCCATTCCGGGGTGCCGCAACAACCGGGGCCGGAGGGGGCATCGTAAAACCCATATGTGATGCGGGAAATGCCATGGCGAGTGGGACTAAGACAGTCCAATACAGATGAAAATCGTCTTCTGCCTGCTCTGCCCTGACACGGGACTGCGACCGTAATAACGGCCAGTTTAGCCCGGTAAAGCTGTGGTCATAATACTGTGCTTCGATAATCCGGGTTGCCGCATCAAAAATTGCCACTCTGCGGGCTGGCCCTTTTAATGTAAGAAAGAGGTCCGCCTGCTGCTGAGCGGCCTGATTGCGCGGCGCAACCACACTAAAGAAATAACCGACACAAATAGAAAGCAGTATAATAAAAAGAGCAGCGCAAGCGCTTATAAAACGAAATATCACCCTAAATACTCTGTTTTTTATCATAATGCCGCCTCACATGACTTTCATCTTCCGCACGATCGGACGTTTTATCCCGGCATCCGCTTCAGGTTATGCGCCACCAAAACACCTGAGATATATGACAGAGTAAAAAAATACCCCCGAAGCACTTCGGGGGTATCGTCTTTTTTGTATTTTTACTGAGCACAGGCGGAAAACTAGAAAATCCAGGAAACAGAGCCTTTCAGGCCGCTTTCTGAATAATGGACACCATACTGGCCGGTATAAGAGATGCCGACACGCAGGCGATGCGTCACCTCAGCCTGAACGCCGACTTTTACCAGCGCAGCATCCTGCACGAGCGGCACACCGCCGACCTCAAAGTCAGAACTACCGGAAATCAGGGCTTCACGCGTTGTGGGCGTAAGCGCCCCGAAGGCATGGCGGTAACCAACCGTCATACCGGGGATCAGCACGGCTTTGCCAACCTGCATGCGGGATGCCAGACGTGTGCCGAAGGTTGCGTATGTCACGCCGGTATCCTGCCCGTGGCCATACAGGCTGGCAGCTCCACCATGCTCACGGTAGGATTTGGTCTGCTGGTTGATGTAGGCCACATCCCCAAACGGCTCTGCCGTCACACGCCCCAGATCAAACCGGTAACCCAGATCACCAAAGGCCTGCGCTGTGCCGCCGTTATAATCGCTGTTCTGCCGGTCGTAAAAACCGGGAAACGCCACGGTGCGGCGTGTGGAGAGCATATTCCACGTATACGTCGCCCCCATCCGCAGGCTCAGACGTTTCCAGTGTGTGCTGGCATACCCACCCAGTGTGACGTTATCGCTGCGCCCGGAGGCTGCGCGACCAGACGTGGAGAAGCTGGAATGGCCATACCCGACCAGACCACCCACATGCCAGCCCTGAATGGCAGAGGTATCCGCCCCCATGACAAAGCCGCCGGTGGAATTGCTCATTCCCGCAGCGTTGTCGGTATGGCCATTCCGGCTCCAGCTTCCATAAGCCTGCATCCACAATGTCTGCCCGGCATCGGCATGGCACTGGCTCCCTTCCTGCACTCGGCCATGCACGGCGGTTTTAGCCGTGCCGCTCTGCGCACCCGGCAGGCAGTCCGCCGCGCGCATGCGGTCAATGGCAACATCGCGGATTTCATAAGCATCCTGAATCAGCGCGGTGCGGGCCGAAGCGTGGATCTCACCGGACAGCGCATTAAACGCGCCACGAGCGCGGGAGAAATCCAGAGAGGTCACTGGACGGCTAACATCAGACGTCGGCGCAAGACCGTCCAGTGCCGTAGCAACGCTCTGTTCATTACGGGTCTGGGCCGCATCCGCAAATGCGGTATTGCTGCGGGCAATTTCCAGCGCCACCAGATCAGGCTGGTAAGAAACGCCGGTTGTCAGGAACGGGTAAAGTGCGGCATCGCCGCTCAGATTGCTGACAACCTTGCCAAACTGACCCTGCACGCCATCCGTCGCCGTCAGGATGGTGTAGTGCTGCCCGAGGGAGGGTGCGGGCGTGTTGGCAGACGCCATCGCCATAACCGTGCCACCCTGCAAAACAGCCTGACCGTTGACCGTGATCGTGCTGGCCGCCGTATCCCCCACGCGCACAAGATAGGTGGACGCCTGCCCCAGTGTGAGCGTGCGGTCCACCGTCACGGTATCCGGTGTCACGCTGTCCGCACGACCGGGCGAGACATATCCGTTCTCGACGGACAGACCCCCTGCAAACGCCCCGGTGCCGGTCACAAATCCTGTTGAATTAACAGCGCCTGTCGTGACCCCATCATTTTCAAAATGCCCGGCATTTTCAACCTGCGTTTTTTCCAGACGCCCCGTCAGGATCAGTTCACCCGCCTGCGCAATTCCGGTTTTGCCTGTGTATGTGCTGGTTCCGGTTAATGTTTCCTGCCCTGAGGCAATAATCAGGCCCCCATGGGTCCGCGTATCCACCTCTGATGGCAACGGGACGGACAGTGAAAACGGCACCGACAGGAACGCTGGAACAGCATCCGGGAGTGTTGTCCCGGTGGCATAATAATTTCCAAGAGACCCGCTAAATGTTCCGGAAGCCTGAGAAAGCACCAGCGTATTATCCCCCAGCACCACCTGCCCGCTGCCAGCCAGAGAGCGAATGCTCTGTCCGCCATCAGACCGCGTGATGTCCAGCGTGCCATCCACCCGCACCACGGAGGACTGCGCGATACTGCCGGGGCCACCAACCCCCATCCAGCTTTTCTGGCTGAGAGTGGTTGCGCCGGTATAGGTGTTCGTACCTGTCAGATACGCAACACTCCCCGTCTCAAGCGTGAGGCCATTTGAGCCGGAGACAACACCCGCCAGCCCGACTGGCCCCATATCCTGCGTAATCGTCAGACCGTTGGTGAAGTTGGATGCCGTCACATAAAACGGCGTATAGCCCGTAACGGCCCGCTCCAGATCATACATGACAGCATTATGCTGGAAGAAGGAGAGGCCATAGAGGGCATAGTTATCATACGTATAGGGGTTGCTCCCTACCGTGAGCTGATTGCTCTGGTCCCCGCCGCTTCCGTCGCCCGTGGTAATGCTGACAGGCTGTGCGCCCGCCACCTGCCCTGTTACGGTCAGTGTCTGGCCGGGATTGACGTCAGTGTCATAACCGTCACTGCCGGTCAGCCCTGCCGCCGTTGCCTGCTGCTGGAGGCTGGGGCTGCCTAGAATAATGCTCGGCGTACCGGAATCCAGCAATGTCGGCATCGGGCCGGTGTTCAGACTATGATTCAGGGTATAATTAAACAGCACATCAAACTGGTGTCCGGCATTCGCACCCGAAAGCGGGAAGCTGCCAATCACACCGCGCCAGGGGATCTGTGTAAAAAACTGCGCCCGCAGCGCGGGCGTGAGGTCCATAATCAGGCAGGCCTGCCCGCAGTCTCCGGGGGCTGTGGGCGTGCCATTGGACTCAACAATATAGCCGGTCTTGGTCAACTGGCCCGGAACGCCGCCATTATCGCCCGGAAAAACAAAATCCCCGGCCCCGACAATCCCGTAAAAATGGCCTTCATCCGGCGCTTTGCCCTGATCCAGTGCCTGCTGCCACCCCAGATCCTGATAATATGTCTGCCCCGGCAAAAGGCCCGGGGTGTTGTCCGGAATCTTCTGGCCGGGGTCACCGCTCAGCCTGTCCGGTGTGGCAATAGATGCCTGAATCAGCGCAACCCCGAGCCCCGCTGACGTATCATACGTCGCGACGGACTTGCCGGTAGCGCTGTTATAAAACTGCACGTTGGAGACGGTCGTATCGGATTGCAGATACCCATAGGTGCCATCTCCATACATATAACCGTAAGGGGAGCTGATTGCTGTGCCCGCCTGAGTAGGAAACCATGCAGGTCCGTTCTGGCTGCTGCTCATGCCCACAGCGATATTGAAGGAATCTGACCCGGTATCGAACAGATATTCTTCCGGCTGAGCGTTATTCACCCCGACCTTGATGCCAAGCCGCCCGAAAGAATATCCGTCCTCATTTTCTGTAATAATATCCAGCGGAATTTCTGCGGCTCTGGCCTGATGTTCGTAACAGGCAAAAACGCAACTCATTAAAAATAACCGGCAGGACACCACACGAAATGACTGCATCAGAACTCTCGGCCACAGGATTGGTTTAAAACATTACCTGACCGTTATAATATGTCTGAATTGACAAAAAAGGTCTTTTTAGGAAATTCGTTATAAAACCGTCATGATGTTGTAAAAAAGCCTCACACCAGACTCTCCCTGCTGGAGAGCCTGATGGAATAGCAGGATTTTGTGAGATCTTTTTTTAGAGAGCCGGTGCGTTAAACGTGTCACACTGCCGGATATCACCCGTTTGCAACCCACGGCTGAACCAGTTGACGCGCTGAGCCGACGTGCCGTGCGTAAAGCTGTCAGGCACAACATAGCCCTGCCCCTGCTTTTCCAGACGGTCATCCCCCACAGCGGAGGCCGCGTTCAAGCCTTCCTGCACATCGCCTGATTGCAGAATACTGCGCGCGTCATTCGCCCGCTTTGCCCATACCCCGGCAAAGCAGTCTGCCTGAAGCTCGGTGCGGACAGACGCACCTGTCGCACCGCGCTCACTCATGCCGCCCCCCTGCCTGTCGAGCCGTTCCATAATCCCCAGTTCGTTCTGCACATGGTGCCCGACCTCATGCGCCACAACGTACGCCCGCGCGAAGTCCCCTCCAGCACCCAGACGGTTTTTCAGTTCCTGAAAGAAAGCGAGATCCAGATAAACCTTGTGGTCAGCAGGGCAGTAGAACGGGCCAACAGACGTCTGCGCGTATCCGCAGGCAGACTGCGTTCCGCCGGTAAACAGCACCAGACGCGGCTGATGATAGGTACGGCCCATCTGCTGGAAATAAGATGTCCAGACGTCCTCGGTTGAGGCGAGAATACGGGCAATAAACTGCTTTTGCGGGTCCGGGCCCTGCGCAGGCTGCTGGGCCACAACCGTTGTCTGATTGCCAGACGATGCACTGCCTTCCAGAAGGCTGAAGACAATTTTCGGGTCTACTCCAAAATACAAAGCACCCAGCGCCAGAAGAATCCCGCCAATGCCAACCTTCAGCGGGCCGCGCCCGCCTCCACCGCCGCCACTTCCGCGCTCATCATCAATATTCGTGCTTTCCCGTTCATCATCCAGACGCATGGTTTGTCCTTTTTATGCCTGCGGTTCTGATCATGCGGTGTTTCTTACCACAAATCAGCATCAGGCACGGCAAGAAGAACTGATGCGCTGTGCAGGACAATCAGGCGCGCAAGGCGCTCCGCCACCATGAGCGCCGTGTTGTCTCGCGACGATCATTGTGAGACGCATGTTGGGGCGCAACGGAAAAGGGATGCGTTTCATACCGGGCGGGGTCAACAACCCATCCGGCAACACCTCCGTGATGGTGGCTGAGCATTTCAATAGACCACCGCTCTTCCGCCTTATATGGCCCCGCTGCCGTGTTATCGCGGAGGCTGAAAGTGGTGCTTGGGGCAATTTTCCAGCGTGTCGCACTCAGGCAACGGGACGCTCCGCTCCCCAGAAAGGTGGACCGGTAGAGCAGGAAGCCGGTCGCACCCCGCTCATGCGCGGCCAGTTGCAGGCGACGGGTTGCATTCAGGTCTGGCGCGGCGCGGCTATCAGCCACCACAGCAGCCACCCCCGGCTCCCGCAGGACAGCTTCACACAAATCCACAAAAGACGCCTGCGTAGCTGTCACACAGATCAGCCGTCCTGGGTTCAGGCCAGCCTGTTCAACGCCTGCCACGCACAGATCAAGGTGCTCCTCCCCAATCCAGATAACAGCGCCTGTTGTGCGTGCCAGCACCGCCGCTACAAAACGCGAGGGCTTGGCAGAAACCTGCCTGTCACTCCCGGCTCCAAAAAACTCGTGCACTGTGCCTTTTTCCAGCCCCCCGCCAAGACGGGCATCAATTTCCGCAACGCCCGTGGAAAGCCGCTGCGCCACGGATCTGGCAGGCTCGCTCTCCATCCGCGCAATTCGGTCCCGCAGCAAATCCAGTGTATCCGAGTGTGATGACGCCATGAGTGCAGTCCTCCTGTTCCGGTTTTTATAATAAGAACAAAACAAGAACACAAGGATTTTTTAAGCACACGCTCTCCCACCCGAACCACCCCACACCGCGCCTATACCCCACCGGGGTTCAGGAAAGAGCCTGAGTATGATTATACTCTTTACAACTGCCTCCGGGTGCTTTCTTTAGGGGCATTCCCCGAATGGAGGCGGACTCTCTCATCATGCGCCGTTCAGACACACACACCCGGATACTGGCGGCCCTGTGCCGCTGGCTGATGGTGTGCTGCGTTCTGCTGGGCCTTGGAGGGCAGCTTCTTCTGCAAAGCAACGCTCTGCCGGATGAAGCACCGCGCGTGACGTTCGAGAGGCTGACGGGTCTGCATATCGGGCCGGATCAGTCACCGCCTATGTCCCACCACATGCACATGCATATGGCTACCGGACACAACCACACCATGATGCAGGCCGGTGCGCCGCACCCATCCGGGCACCATCATGACGGGTCCTGCCCGCTCTGCCCGCTGCTGCATCTTCCGGCTTTTATCTTCAGTGTCGCATTCCTCGCGGCCCTGATTCTGATTGCGTGGTCCCAGACAGCCTACGGGGTGCTGCTGCCGCGTGCGCCGCCGCTCCGCGCCCTTGCCCTCCGGCCACCCCCGACAGGGCCACCCGCTTTCCTCTGAAAACGATACGCGCTGACACATAAGCCTCCAGACATACCGGGGGGCAAAGGGTGTCGGCTGTTTCCGTTTCAAGGAAAGTTTCAGCACAATGTCCCGTCTTTTTACAAGGCACGTCCTGCGCGCCCGCCTGCTTGCAGGCTGCTGTGCGCTGGCCTGCACCGTCTCTCTTTCTTCTCTGGCAGATGCACAGAGCAACCTGCCGGCAACACCGGTTTCCGCACAGTCTCTGGCCCTGCCTCTGCCCCCAACCGCTTCTGCGGACACAACAGAACAAAACACTCCCGGCTCTACCGAACAGATTACCGTCAACGGAACGAGGCATCCGGTTTCAACCAGCCCCGATACAGCCAGCCTGTTCCGGCAAAGTCTGGGCTACAGCGCCTATTCCGGCGGGGGTGTTTCCTCCCTGCCCGTGCTCAACGGCATGGCGGATGAACGTGTCGCAACGTTTGTGGACGGCATGCGCATCCCCTCCGCCTGCCCTAACCACATGAACCCGGCCATGTCCTATATTGACCCGGACGCCGTTTCCTCCGCCGTTGCCATTGCTGGCATTACCTCTGTCAGTCAGGGGGGGGACAGCACGGGGGGCACGCTGGAGGTCAACCGGAAAGACCCAATTTTTTCCAGCACGGCCAGACTGCTCGTCACCGGGCATGTCCGTGGAGATTATCGCAGCAATGGCGGCGGATCAGGCGCGTCCGGATCCGTCACAGCCGCCAATGACTGGCTGAGCCTGCGCTATACCGGCTCCTACAGCCATGCCAGTGATTACCATACAGGCGGCAAAGGGCAGCGCGTTCTGTCCACCAGCTACCTCAGCTTTAACCACGCGGTCACGCTGGGGGTAAAAAAAGACAATCATCTGCTCGCCATCACCGCCGGGCAGCAGGACATTCCGTATGAGGGCTTCCCCAACCAGTATATGGACATGACCAACAACCGCTCCACGTTTGTAAACGGCAAATATAAAGGCGATTTCAACTGGGGCACGCTGGAGGCGCGCGGCTTCTGGCAGCGGGTCAGCCATGTCATGAACATGTTGTCGGACAAAGGGGGCCATACGGCCACAACCGGCATGCCGATGAATACAGATACCCGCACCGCCGGATACTCCATCAAAGCGACCATTCCGCTTGGCCATAAACATGTGCTCGGGCTTGGCAGCTCCTTTGACCATAACGGCCTGAATGACTGGTGGCCGCCGCTCCAGGGCAGCATGATGATGGGGCCGGATACCTTCCATAATATCAATCAGGGACACAGAGACCGGCTCGGCCATTATATTGAATGGAAAGCCCAGTGGCTGCCGCGCTTTGCCACAGAGCTGGGGCTGCGGAATGATCTGGTGATGATGAATACAGGCCCGGTCGCCCCGTATTCATGGACCGGCATGATGAATATGGCGGACGCCATGGCCGCGCGGCGCTTTAACGCAGCCTCCCGCGGCCGGACGGATACTAATTTTGACGTCACGGCGGTTGGCCGGTGGACCCCGCTGGACAGCCTGACGATTGAAGGAGGCTACGCGCGTAAAAGCCGCGCCCCAAGCCTGTATGAACGCTACGCCTGGGGCGAAGGCGCTATGAGTTCCACCATGATTGGCTGGTTTGGCGATGGAAATGGCTATGTGGGCAACCTCAACCTGAAACCGGAAATTGCCAACACCCTCAGCACCACCCTGACATGGCATGATCCGGTTCATCATAACTGGGAACTCAAGATACAGCCCTACTACACCTACACACATGACTATATAAATGTGATCCGGATTGGGGCGCTTTCAAACGGGCTTTCCAAACTCCAGTTCGTCAATCACAACGCCCGGAGTTACGGCATTAACAGCTCAGGCTTCCTCAAACTCTGGGACAGCCCGGCGTTCGGGATGGGTGAGCTGAAAGCCAGCCTGAACTGGGTACGGGGGCAGGATCTGGTTACCCATTCCGGCCTGTACCATCAGATGCCGGCCAATGGCCTTATCAGCCTGCATGAAACCTATGGAAACTGGACAGGGCGCGTAGAGGTCACCCTCGTTAAAGCCAAGACCACAGTGGACTGGCTGCGTAATGAACCCCGCACTCCCGGTTATGCCCTTCTGGGGCTTGGGGGGAGTTATCGCTGGCGGATGCTGACACTTGATGCCAGCATTGAGAACGTGATGAACCAGAGATACGATCTGCCTCTTGGCGGGCTGTCTCTGGGAGATTATCGCGCGACCGGGGTTCTCAGCCCCCTTGCTGGCGTCGGGCGTTCCTTCAACCTGAGCCTGACCGCGACATTCTGAACGCGGATCATGCCCTGCCTTGCGGTAAGTCCGACGGGATATCGCAAGGCAGGGCAAACGAGGCCCCGCCAATCTGGACAGCACCCACCACCACGCACCACGCAAAAGGCATCATGCGCGTTATTGACACAGGAGATCCTGCACCCAATATGTAAATTTTAACTTTTTGGGGAAAATTGGCTGGGAGACCTGGATTCGAACCAGGGCTGACCGGGTCAGAGCCGGTAGTTCTACCGCTAAACTATCTCCCAGCAAGGAGAACCGGGAGGCTTAAAAGGCCGCCTCCGCTGCGGTGACGCCTTCCTAGCACCGTGAATTAGGCCGTGCAAGTGCCTAAACGAAAAGAAATGTCGGTTTGTCACATAATTGTCTTGCTCCTTTGGCCGCCCTCCCCAAAAATAGCGTCAACATGAGTCAACCTCTAACTAAGGACCGGACAGATGGATCGTATTCCCCCCTGGGCCGGCCGCCCGGACAGACCAGCTTATCCTTCTCTCTACCCCCGTAACTCTGAAGATGAGCTGTTTGCGGCGCTCGACCTGGGAACAAACAACTGCCGCCTGATGGTTGCCGCGCAGACTGCCGGTGGCTTCCGCGTAATTGACAGCTACAGCCGTATGGTGCGTCTGGGTGAAGGCCTGCACCACACGGGCCGGCTGGGTGAACCTGCTATGGAACGCACACTGGACGCCTTGCGCGCCTGCGCGGACCGTGTCGGGCGCAGGCCCATCAAGGATATCCGGGCTGTTGCAACGGAAGCCTGCCGCCGGGCAGTCAATGGCTCGGACTTCATCAACCGCGTTCGCACGGAAACCGGCTTTAATATCAGCATTATCTCCGCGCGGGAGGAAGCCTCTCTGGCCGTGGAAAGCTGCGCCAATCTGGTGCATAATCCGCGCTTTGGGCCGGTGCGTAACCGCGCGCTGCTGTTTGATATCGGCGGCGGCTCGACGGAAATTGCATGGGTTCGGGTCGATGCACCCCGCCAGACGCATGAGCTGATTGGCTATCTCAGTCTGCCCGTCGGGGTTATCACGCTGTCCGAGCAGTTTGGCAACATCGGCCGGGATGATCCGTCCCGCTATCAGCAGATGGTGGCCTACACAAAAGCGGCCTTGCAGGACTTTGAGAGCGTGCATCGCATTGGCCCGGAAATCCGCCGCCAGCAGACCCGCTTTATTGGCACCAGTGGCACCGTCACCACTCTAGCCAGTATGGTCCTTAACCTGCCCCGTTACGTGCGGGCCGCTGTAGATGGCTCTCAGCTCCCTGCCAGCAGTGCGCGTAAGGCCGTACGGACATTGCAGGAAATGGGCCATACAGGCATAGAACAGCATCCGTGCATCGGGCCGGATCGTGCCCCCTTTGTTTTACCGGGATGCGCCATTTTTGAGGCTATTCACGAGACATGGCCGGTGGAAGATATCATTGTAGCCGACCGAGGCCTGCGTGACGGGATGGTTCTGCGGATGATCCGCAAGACGGGATCAGCCACCAGACGCTTCCATAAAACGCCCATGATCAACGGCCCCATCCCTTTTCTGCACCCTATTCAAGCAACAGGTTCATGAGCGACAAAAAATCCGGACCTCCCCGGAAAGCAACTTCTCTTCGCGTTCCGGGGCGGGCCCGCACCAGCAGCGCCACCCCCGGCGCAAGCCATTCTCTGGATGACTCGTCTGCCGCGCGTACCATGCGCACCAAATCCGTCAGCCTCCGCACAGCGCGGGGGCGGACAACCGCCCAGCAACGCTGGCTGGCCCGCCAGTTGAATGACCCGTATGTGCAGGCCGCCCATAAACAGGGCTGGCGGTCCCGTGCCGCCTTTAAACTGATTGAACTGGATGATCGCTTTCACCTGATCCAGCCGGGCATGCGCGTGGTGGATCTGGGTGCGGCACCGGGTGGCTGGACGCAGGTTATCGTCAAACGCGGCGCGAATCGCGTAGTGGGTGTGGACCTTCTGCCCGTGGACCCTGTGGCTGGCGCGGAAATTATTGAGGGGGATTTTACAGACCCGGACATGCCGGACCGGCTGATCAGCCTACTGGACGGCAAGGCGGATCTGGTACTGTCTGACATGGCCCCCAACACAACAGGCCACGCCCCGACGGACCATATGCGCATTATCGGGCTTGCCGAAGAAGCCCTGCATTTTGCTTTTGAAATTCTGGCGGAAGGCGGCGGCTTCGTCGCTAAGGTGTTTCAGGGCGGGTCAGAAAAAGCCATGCTGGAAACCATGAAGCAGGCCTTTTCAGAAGTCCGGCATGCCAAGCCCCCTGCAAGCCGCAAAGATTCAAGTGAACTCTATGTGGTGGCCACAGGCTTCCGTCCTGAACGCCTCAGACAGGCTCAGGCCACCGCCTGAGCCTTGCTGGTCGAAAGTCACAGGCGGCTCAATGCCGTCTGTTATTTTCCCCACAACCACGCGGCTCCACGCACACCGGAACTGTCACCATGCTGATTTTTCAGCAGTTCGGTGCGGCATTCCGGCGTGATGGCATATTTTTTCATAACAGCCGGCACGCGGGAATAAAGCGTCTTCAGGTTGGAAACACCCCCGCCAAGTACAATCGCGTCCGGGTCCACCATATTGATTACCAGAGCGCAGGCCCGGCCCAGACGGTCCACATACGTATCCAGCGCATGAATGGCTGCGGCATCCCCTGCGGCCGCGGCTTCTTCAATGCCGTCCGCACAGCGCTGCCCATCCCCTTTCCATGAGACCGCCAGCGCAGGGCCACACAGGAAACGTTCCAGGCAGCCCTCATTTCCGCAGAAACATTTTGGCATGGGGAATTCTTCGGCACGCACCCAGGGAAGCGGAATATGCCCCCACTCCCCGGCAATGTGATGCAGGCCCGTGACCGGCTCACCATTAATAATGAAGCCGCCACCAACGCCCGAACCAAGGATGACCCCAAACACAATCTTGCGCCCCGCAGCAGCCCCATCGACCGCTTCGGACAGCGCAAAACAGTTAGCGTCATTTTCCACCTTTACGGGGCAGCCGAGCACCTGCTCAAGATCCTTGCCGAAGGTCTGACCATTCAGCCATGTGGCATTTGCATTCTTGACCCGCATGGTGCGTGAATCAATCGCGCCGGGAATACCAACACCGACAGTGGCATCGCGGGACGTGCGGGCACGGCCTTCCTCCACCAGATCCCGCAGCGTCAGCAGCAGAGCATCGTAGGTACCGGGGTTTGCAACGCGATGCCGCAGGAGAATTTCTCCTTTAGAATCAAGGGCTGCTATTTCGAGTTTGGTTCCACCAACATCGATTCCTAGGCGATAATCTGACATACAGCGACCTTACGTCTTCTTCCGGCAAGCGTTTCATGTGCCATGCGGCATGGGATAAAATGGTAAACTATGCAATCACACATATTCCTCTCTCTATACAAGGCTCTGTGTCATGAATGAGGCTGTTCTTGATGCACGGGGGCTGGGTTGCCCTCTTCCGGTTTTAAAGGCGAACCGCCTTCTGCGCGGCATGCAGGCCGGTGAAAAGCTCCGCGTTCTGGCAACGGACCGCGCCTCCATTGTCGATTTTCAGGTCTTCTGCCGGGAAACAGGGCACGCTCTGGTGGCATTTGCGGATGAAAACGGCTCCCTGTCCTTCACCATCCGGCGGCGTGCGGATATACCCTCACCGTGAGGGCGGTATGTTTTATTAGCCATTCTGCCCCGCAAGGCTTGGCAGATGCACGCTTATCGGAGTAATGCCTGCCCCTCATGACGGATAGGAAGACCTGCGCCATGGCGGATAACATCAACTCACTGTCGTTTGAGGACGCACTCTCCGAGCTGGAGAAGATTGTACGCGGCCTTGAAGGCGGCCAGCTCAAGCTGGAAGAGGCCATTGCATCCTACGAGCGCGGGGCAGCCTTACGCCAGCATTGTGAAACCAAGCTGAGCGAGGCCGAGGCCCGCGTTCAGGCGATCGTGCAACGGTCTGACGGATCGTTGACCATGAAACCTATGGATTGAGACGTCGATGACTGACCCGACAACCATCGCCCCTTCCCAGACGCAGTCCTCAGCTAATGGTCCGCTGCTCAAGCAGGCCATGGCGGCCCGCGCCAAAGTGATTGAAGGCACGATCGACCAGCTTCTGCCGCCCACCACCGGTGGTGACGCACGTCTGGTTGACGCCATGCGCTACGCAACACTGGGGGGTGGCAAGCGCCTGCGCGGCTATCTGGCCATGGCAACCGCCAGCCTGTTTGATGTGCCGGACTGCCAGTCCGCCCGCGTTGCGGCATCTGTTGAAATGCTCCACGCCTATTCTCTGGTGCATGACGATCTGCCCGCGATGGATGATGATGATCTGCGCCGCGGTCAGCCCTCAACCCATCGCAAGTTTGATGAAGCCACGGCCATTCTGGCCGGTGATGCACTTCAGACCAAAGCGTTCGAGATTCTGGCCGAAGCCGAAACGCATGAAAATGCCGTCGTGCGCATCGCCCTGATTACGGCTTTTGCGCAGGCCTCCGGCGCGGCTGGCATGGTGGGCGGTCAGATGATCGACATGGAAGGTGAAGGCCGCGCCCTGCCGCTGGAAGAAGTGCGCCACCTGCATGCCCTCAAAACAGGCTGCCTGATCCGCTATTCAGCAGAAGCTGGCGCCATTCTCGGGCAGGCCAAACCGGAACTTCAGCAGCGTCTGCG
Organism: Acetobacter persici; assembly: GCF_018256955.1. NCBI lineage: Bacteria > Pseudomonadati > Pseudomonadota > Alphaproteobacteria > Acetobacterales > Acetobacteraceae > Acetobacter > Acetobacter persici. The sequence goes on along the minus strand of NZ_JAERKU010000012.1, from coordinate 50,729 downwards.
CTCTTACGGCGCCAATATCGGCGCAGCCTTCCAGATTGCGGATGATGTGCTGGACGCCACTGCCACAGCGGAAGAGCTGGGTAAGACGGCTGGCAAGGATGAAGCCTCCGGCAAATCCACCTATGTTGCCCTTCTGGGCATTGATGGCGCACGCGCCGAAGCCGAGCGCATGGCCAAAAGTGCCATTGAAGATCTGACTCCGTTTGGAGCACAGGCGGACCGCCTGAGAGATCTCGCTTATTACGTGATTGAACGCAGGAACTGAGAACGATGCCGGACAAGACCCAGATTCCCACCCTTGGCCGTTTTCCTGCGCTGGACCGGGTGAGCTACCCGTCTGACATGCGGAACCTTTCGGTTGAGCAGCTCAAACAGGTTGCGGATGAACTGCGGGCCGAAACCATTGACGCCGTATCCACCACCGGCGGCCATCTGGGCGCCTCTCTGGGCGTTGTGGAACTGACCGTGGCCCTCCATGCCGTGTTCGACACCCCGGCTGACAAGGTGATCTGGGATGTGGGCCATCAGGCCTATCCGCACAAGATCCTCACCGGCCGCCGTGACCGGATCCGCACCCTGCGCCAGCCGGGTGGGCTTTCCGGCTTCACCCGCCGGTCCGAGAGTGAGTATGACCCGTTCGGCGCGGCGCACTCCTCCACCTCCATCTCCGCCGGTCTGGGCATGGCCGTGGCGCATCGCCTCCGCGCGGAAGAAGACCCGTCCTACCACGAACGCAGCGTGATCGCCGTGATCGGCGATGGCTCCATTTCCGCCGGGATGGCGTATGAGGCCATGAACAACGCCGCCGTGGCTGGTCCCGGCGCGGAACGTCTGATCGTCATTCTCAACGATAACGAGATGTCCATCGCCCCGCCTGTGGGTGCGATGTCCAACTATCTCTCCCGCCTGATGTCCTCCCGCAAGTTCATGGGCCTGCGCGAACTGGCCGGGAAAGTCGTCAAGAAGCTCCCGGCTCCGGTGGAGCGCACCGCCCGCAAGGCGGATGAATATGCCCGCGGCATGATTACCGGCGGCACGCTGTTTGAAGAGCTGGGCTTTTACTATGTCGGCCCCGTGGACGGGCATGATCTGCCGCAGCTTGTCGCGATCCTGCGCAACCTGCGCGATACGGATAACGGCCCCATCCTGCTGCATGTGATGACCAAGAAGGGCCACGGCTATAACCCGGCGGAAAAGGCCGGGGACAAGTATCACGCCGTCGCCAAGTTCAACGTCGTCACCGGGGAGCAGAAAAAAGGCCCCGCCGGGCCGCCGTCCTATACGTCCGTGTTCGCCAGGGAACTGGTGCGCCGGGCTGCGACGGACGACAAAATTACGGCCATTACTGCCGCCATGCCCTCCGGCACGGGGCTGGATGCTTTTGCCAAAAACTACCCCGACCGCTTTTTTGACGTGGGCATTGCCGAACAGCATGCCGTGACGTTTGCCGCTGGCATGGCCACGGAAGGGCTGCGGCCGTTCTGCGCCATTTACTCCTCCTTCCTCCAGCGCGCCTATGATCAGGTGATGCATGACGTGGTGCTGCAGAAGCTGCCGGTCCGCTTCGCCATTGACCGCGCCGGTCTGGTGGGCGCCGATGGCGCGACGCATGCGGGCTCCTTTGATATCGCCTATCTGGGCTGCCTGCCCGGCATCAGCATCATGGCGCCGTCTGACGAGGTCGAACTGCTGCACATGACGGCTACCGCCGCCGAGTTTGATGAAGGCCCGATTGCCCTGCGCTACCCGCGTGGCAGTGGTCTGGGGCTGGAGCTTCCGGCGGAAGGTCAGGTTCTGGAAATCGGCAAGGGCCGGATTATCCGCGAGATGGGTCGTCAGGCCGGGGCGGAGAAAGGCGGCATTGCCATCCTCTCGCTTGGCCCGCGCCTGGCGGAAGCGCTGAAAGCAGCAGACATGCTGGCCGCACAGGGGCTGGCCCCGACTGTGGCGGATGCCCGCTTTGCCAAGCCGATTGATACGGCTCTGGTGGAAAATCTGGCCCGCAACCATGCGGTGCTGATCACGCTGGAAGAAGGCTCCATTGGCGGCTTTGGCGCGCAGGTGGGCCAACATCTGGCCAATACCGGCCTGCTGGACCATGTCCGCTTCCGCCCCATGACCCTGCCCGATATCTTTATCGACCATAACACGCAGGAGGCTCAGTACGAGCAGGCCGGACTCACAGCGCCCTTCATCGTCAAAACCGCTCTCAGCGCGCTGGGGGTGGCTCTGACGGAGCAGACGGCCTGATCTGATGGCACGCCGTCGTGTTGACCAGATGCTTGTTGACCGGGGGCTGGTTGAAAGCAGAACAAAAGCTCAGGCCCTGATTATGGCCGGGCTTGTGTTCACAGGGGAAAAACGCGTTGCAAAAGCAGGCGACCAGCTTGCAGAGGACGCACCTCTGGACGTGCGTGGGCAGGAGCATCCGTGGGTTTCCCGTGGCGGGTGCAAACTGGCCCACGCGCTGACGCATTTTAATCTTTCTGCACAGGACCGGGTCTGTCTGGATGTCGGCGCCTCAACAGGCGGCTTTACCGATGTCCTGCTGACCAACGGAGCGCGCAGTGTCTACGCTGTAGATGTGGGCCACGGGCAACTGGCCTGGAAATTGCGGTCTGACCCGCGCGTCACCGTCATGGAAAAATGTAACGCCCGGCATCTGGACAGCACGCTGATCCCGCAGGCCCCGTCCGCCATTGTCTGTGATGCCAGCTTTATCGGCTTGCGGACTGTTCTCCCCGCGGCCCTGTCCTTAGCAGCCGATGATGCGTGGGCTGTCGCTCTGATCAAACCTCAGTTTGAAGCAGGCCGTGAGCAGATTGGCGCTAAAGGTGTGGTGCGTGACCCGCTTGTGCATGAGAGTGTCTGCCAGATGATCCATGACTGGTGGAGCACCCTACCCGGCTGGTCTGTGCTGGGCATTGAAGCCAGTCCCATTACCGGGCCGGAAGGGAACCGCGAGTTCCTGATTGCCGCACAACGGGTGCCGGTTACTGCTTAAAAAGTCTTTTAGACTTACCGCCCCAGCAAAAGCAGATCCTTAAAAGATTTTTTATTGCTGTCACTTCGGTAAAAACGTGACGAATTGTCACTTTTTCTGCCATATTCTTCAGTAATAACATGTCTTCATAGAAAAATTAAGGAAGCCTGCCGCTTATGCGTAAACTCATCATGATGCTTGGTGTTGCAACCGGTCTGCTTGGCATCACTGGTGGTGCCGAGGCTGCGCCTCGTCCCTATAACGCTGCTGCCAGCACTCCTGCCGTGCAGGAAAGCGTGACGGAAGCAGGCAGTTCTCTGCTGCGCGGTTATGAACAGGACGGGCTGACACTTCAGGATGACCTGAAAAACCAGACGCTGGTTATTTCCGCAGACCCGGCAACACTCCATGCCAGCGCCATGCCGTCTGACGGGAACAACCGTTATCGCATCGCCATGCGCGATGTGCTTTCGGCCGCAGCCTCCTACGCGTATCTGTATTTCGGCCTGCATCCGGATGCAGACCATCTTTCTGTTGTGGCCAATATTCAGTCTGACGGGCTCCAGCAGGCCAGTGCCGCAGGGGGCGCGACCGAGGCAGAACAGCCTGCCATGACGTTTGATATCCCCCGCCCGTCTTTCCCCGTTTCAGCCGATACTACGCCGGATGCGTATTCGGCACAGACCATCAGCGCTATTCTGGGCGGTATTGATCCCGCCAAAACCAATATCGCGGCATGGCTGCGCGCCGGGCTGCAAAACACGCCATCACAGGCCGGTTCGGCCCATACCCCGTAACGGGGCCAGAAAGACCAGGATTATTTCTCAGGGGTCCGGTGCCTGCCGGGCCCTTCTCTGTTATAAGGGCTTTTTCCTCCCTTCCAGTAGTGGCTCTGTTCATGTCTTCAGGTAATTCTGTTCCTTTCACACCGTCGCACGATGCAGAGGCGGCAGCGGCCCTCAATGCGGAGGAACGGACCCGTATTCTGGCAAAAGCCGCGCTGTTCAGCCCGCCTCCCGCCATGCTGCCGGACGGGCGGCGTGATCTGGTCGGGCTGACGCGTGAGGAAATTACCGATATTCTGGTTGAAATCGGGGAAAAGCCTTTCCGGACCAAGCAACTCTGGCACTGGATCTATCATCAGGGCGTGACGGATTTTACGCAGATGAGCAGCATTGCCAAACCGCTCCAGCAAAAGCTGGCGGAACGGTTTGTTGTGGGCCGCCCGGAAGCCACTACGGTTCAGACGTCTACGGATGAAACACGGAAGTTTCTTTTCCGGTTCCGTGATGGGCAGGAAGCCGAGACGGTCTATATCCCCGACCGGCGGGAAGACCGGGGCGCTGTGTGCATCTCCTCACAGGTTGGCTGCACGCTTTCCTGCACGTTCTGCCATACCGGCACCCAGAAACTGGTGCGTAACCTTGGCGCTGCGGAAATTGTGGGCCAGTTTATGGCCGCACGGGATTCCTACCACGAATGGCCGAGCCCCAAGGGGGATACGCCACGCCTGCTTTCCACCATTGTGCTGATGGGCATGGGTGAGCCGCTCTATAATTACGAAAACATTGCCAAAGCCATGCGGATTATTATGGATGGAGAAGGCATTGGCCTTTCCCGCCGCCGCATTACTCTTTCCACCTCCGGCGTTGTGCCGCTGATGGACCGGTGCGGGGATGAACTTGGGATCAACCTCGCCGTCTCCCTGCATGCCGTGCGCAATGACCTGCGGGATGAAATTGTGCCGCTTAACCGCAAATACCCCATTGAAGAGGTTCTTGCCGCCTGCCGCCGCTACCCGGCTGCCAGCAATGCCCGCCGCATCACGTTTGAATACATCATGCTGCGTGGCGTGAATGACAGTGAGGCCGATGCACGTGAGCTTGTGCGCCTGATTTCCGGCATCCCCGCCAAGGTCAATCTCATTCCCTTCAACCCCTGGCCGGGCAGCGCCTACCGCCCTTCCACGCGGGAACAGCAGAACAAGTTTGCGGAGATCATCATGGCCGCAGGCTTTGCATCCCCCATCCGCACCCCGCGCGGGCGGGACATTCTGGCCGCCTGCGGGCAGCTTAAAACCGAAAGTGAGCGCGTCCGCGCCTCGCAAAGCTGATTTTTCTTTATCAGACCGCACTCAGCGGGGGATGGGCTCTGGCTCCCTTCCCGCGCTGGTGCTAGGACACTGTTCGAACTTTATTCATTTTACCAGATTCAGGAGACCCGCCTCATGGCCTCTACTGCCGCCAGAAAAGATGTCAAAAAGGTTGTGCTGGCTTATTCCGGTGGCCTTGATACGTCCGTCATCCTGCGCTGGCTGCAGAAGACTTACGGGTGTGAGGTCGTCACCTTTACCGCTGACCTCGGTCAGGGCGAAGAGCTTGAACCGGCCCGCAAGAAAGCCGAAATGTTCGGCGTGAAGGATATCTTTGTCGAAGATCTGCGTGAAACCTTCGTCAAAGACTTCGTGTTCCCCATGTTCCGGGCCAATACGCTGTATGAAGGCCAGTATCTGCTGGGCACCTCCATTGCCCGTCCGCTGATTGCACAGCGCCAGATCGAAATTGCGCGTGAAGTCGGCGCTGATGCCGTTGCCCATGGCGCAACCGGCAAAGGCAATGATCAGGTTCGCTTCGAGCTGGCCTATTATGCCCTGCAGCCGGATATCACGGTCATCGCCCCCTGGCGTGAGTGGGACCTGACATCCCGGACCCGTCTGCTGTCCTTTGCGGAAGAAAACCAGATCCCCATCGCCAAGGACAAGCGTGGGGAAGCCCCGTTCTCTGTCGATGCGAACCTGCTGCACTCTTCATCCGAGGGCAAGCTGCTGGAAGACCCGGCCATTGCACCGGAAGAAATTGTTTTCCAGCGTACCATCTCCCCGGAAGCCGCGCCGGACGTTGCGACAGAAATTACCATTGATTTTGTCAGCGGGGACCCGGTGGCCATCAATGGTGTTGCCATGTCTCCGGCAACGCTGCTCACACGCCTGAACGAACTGGGCAAAGCCAACGGCATCGGTCGTCTGGATCTGGTGGAAAACCGCTTTGTGGGCATGAAGTCCCGCGGCATTTATGAAACACCCGGCGGCACCATCCTGCTGACGGCGCACCGCAGCATTGAGTCCATCACGCTGGACCGCGAGGCGATGCACCTGAAAGACAGCCTGATGCCGCGCTATGCCAGCATCCTGTATAACGGCCTGTGGTTCTCCCCGGAACGCCGCATGTTGCAGGCTCTGATTGATGCCTCCCAGCAGTCCGTTTCCGGCCGGGTGCGCCTCAAACTTTATAAGGGTAATGTGATTTGCGTTGGTCGCGAAAGCCCCAATAGCCTGTATGATACCCGTGTCGTGACGTTTGAAGATGATGAAGGTGCGTATAATCAGGCAGACGCACAGGGCTTTATCAAACTCAACGCGCTGCGTCTGAGACTGGGAGCGCAGATTGGCCGTAATGGCGGCACACTCTGAGCTTTTGGACATCTGTCATTCTTTCTGAATCACCGAGAGGACCATGACCCGTCGTTTCTCCATCACCCCCTATCTGCTTGCGGCCAGCATGGCCGTTTCCCTTACGGCCTGCGGTTCCCACAAGCAGGATGAACCTGAGCTGACCCCGATGCAGCAGCTTGACAAGCTGCGCAGCCAGCCCGGTGTCACGGTGCTGAAGGACGGGCTGGCCTACAAGGTTCTGCAATCCGGCAAGAAAGACGCTGACCAGCCGCGCCCGGGTGACGTCATGATGCTGATCTATGAAGGCCGTCTGCCGGATGGGTCCATTTTTGACAGCTCCGAACAGCACGGGGACGGCGCTTATATGCAGATGCCGCTTGAAGGCCTTGTGAAAGGCTGGATGGAAGCCCTGCCGATGATGCATGTGGGCGACACCTGGATGCTCTATGTCCCGCCCGAACTGGGATATGGCCATAAGGCCATGGGTGTTATTCCGGCCGATAGTCCGCTGATCTTCCGCATCCAGCTGCTGGGTGTTACCTCCGCACGCTAATCCGGAAGACGACCACAACCGGCTCCCTTGTGGAGCCGGCAAGGTATTTTGAACATCATGACGCTTTTCAGACGGCTTTACCCCCGGCTCCTTGCCGCAGCCGGAGCTACGCTTTGCCTGACAGCCTGTACGCCTAAAAGCGGTGCCGGTCTGTATGGGACAAATTGCGGCATCTGCCATCACGGCGGCGATGGTATGCCCGGGGCTGTTCCCCCGCTTGTCGGGCGGGTTGACCGGATTGCCAGCACGCCGGAAGGCCGGAAATATCTGGCGGATGTGCTGATGAACGGCGTCAGCGGCCCAATTAAAGCCAACGGCCAGCCTTACGAGGCAGAAATGCCCCCCTTCCGCTACCTGAAGGATGAACAGGTGGCGCAGATTCTGACATGGCTCTCCTCCCGCGGGCAGACCAGCCCCCCCCCGCACATTACTGCAGCAGACGTAGCCGCCGCACGGACCACCCGGAAGTCGGCAGGCATGGTCGCACAGGAGCGGGAAGAACTGGACCGTAAAGCGCCCCTCCCCTGAATTTTTCCTCTTCCTGACGCAGGCACTGAGTAATCTTATGCAACGTATTTTTTCCGGTATTCAGCCCTCTGGTATTCCGCAGCTTGGCAATTATCTGGGTGCCATCCGCAACTGGGTGAACCTTCAGGCTGACCATGAGTGCGTTTTCTGCCTTGTGGACATGCACGCCATTACAGTGTGGCAGGACCCGGAAAAACTGCGCACCCAGACGCTGACACAGGCCGCCATCCTTCTGGCTGCGGGCATTGATGCCGAGAAGCACATTCTGTTCAACCAGTCCGCCGTGTCCGCCCATGCGCGTCTGGCATGGATTTTCAACTGCGTAACCCGGCTGGGCTGGCTCAACCGTATGACGCAGTTCAAGGATAAAGCCGGGAAGGACCGGGAAAATCATTCCGCGGGCCTGTATGTTTATCCCAGCCTGATGGCGGCGGATATTCTGGCCTATAAAGCAACCCGCGTGCCGGTTGGGGAAGACCAGAAACAGCATCTGGAACTGGCGAATGATATCGCCCAGAAGTTTAATCATGATTACGGGGTTGAGTTTTTCCCGGCTGTGGAAGCCCTGATCCCGCCTGCCGCGGCGCGTGTAATGAGCCTGCGCGACGGCACCAAGAAAATGTCAAAATCTGATCCATCCGCCCAGAGCCGGATTGAACTGACGGATGATGCGGATACGATTGCCCTGAAAATCCGCCGGGCCAAAACAGACACCGGCGTTCTGCCCGCAGACGCAGCCGGACTGGCTGACCGCCCGGAAGCCAGAAATCTCGTCACCATTTACGCAGCCCTTGCCGATCTGAGCGTGGATGCGGTTCTGGCCCGGCACGAGGGCGAAGGGTTCGGCCCCTTCAAACAGGCTCTGACGGACGTGGTGGTCAGTGCCATTGCCCCCATCGCACAGGAAACGACCCGCCTGATGCAGGATGAAGCACATCTGGCCAGCGTGCTGCGCTCCGGTGCTCAGCGTGCACAGGCTATTGCGGAGCCTATTGTTTCTGAGGCCGAAAAAATCGTCGGTTTTCTGAAATAATCCGGCCTCTCCGGGGCCAGTTATTCAGAGGCAGAGCGCCCGGAAGCCGTTTCCGGGCGCGCATTGGCCAGAATACCGGGTAAGGCAAGGGCTATCAACACAAGCCCGACACCCAGCAGAAAGAACGCGGGCCAGAGCGTATAGCCAAAAGCTCCGGACATGCCGCCCCCGATAAAGCAGGCAATAATTTTGCTGTGCAGACGCAGCCGTTGCACTGTGCGCGCATGCTGGTCCGGATCGACCGGGTGCCGTAACGCATCAAACCAGTCTGCCAGCTCTATGCCCAGATCGGTAATCATCCCCGTAACATGTGTCGTACGGACGACAGACCCCGAGATACGGGTCACGGTGGCATTTTGCAGCCCCATCAGGAAACTCAGCCCCAGTGGCGGCAGGACGTTATGGCCGGACGGTGGCAGCCAGAAAAGCTGCACCAGATCAAGAGAAGCCAGCAACACCCCTTCCAGCAGGATGCTGTAGGCATAAATGGCTTTCTGCCCATGCCTGCGCCCGGCATTGACCAGAAATGTACACAGCATTGCGCCTGCAAAAAAGCTGACAATCAAGGCCAGACAGGTCAGCACAACCTCGGCCTGCCCTTTTTGCAGCCCGATAGCAAAGGCCGTGACGTTCCCCGTCATGTTGGCACAGTAGGACCCGACGCTTAAAAAGCCAGCAACATTGACCGCCCCGGCAACAAGCGCCAGAGAGCAGCCAAGTTGCCGGTCATGCAGGAAACTCCGGCTGCCTTTTTCAAGAAAGAGCATCACTCAGCGCGAATGACGCGCAGATGCCGGATGGGTGGCCTCACAGGTCAGTGGCTTGGCGGCCTCCAGCCCTACTTCCGAGAAAAACGCCGTGTCCCCCTTGCTCCACCATTCAAAACGGTTTGCGGTGTAGCGCGCTCCGGATGCGGCAATCACGTTCGAGAAAACCTGCGTTTCTCCTTCCACCTGCAACACGGCGAGACTGACGGCACCTGCGTTCAGATACGTGACGGACACGAACGGTTTGGGAAGTTTATCAAGCAGTTCCTGCGCGCCGGAGCAGCGATAAACGGTGCTGGTTTTCTGCACCTGGGCTGCCGGGTGCAACGGAATAGTCAAGGTGCCAGCGGTTGCGGACTGTGCCGTCCATACTCCCCCCGCGCCCACAATTTCCAGCGCAACAAACGCCAGTTCCAGCCCGGCCAGAGCTTTAAAAACAAGACCTTTTTTACCAGTTTTTCTGACGTTCACGAGGCTCATCCTTTCTGCCTGCACCGTGTGCACCAGCAGAAAATGGCACCTTCCCCGTTTTTTTACAAAATCTTCCTGCCGCAGGGCCGCCTGTGCAGCAGCCAACCTTCTCAAGAAACACCCCCGTTTTCAGGACAATCCATCATCCCGGCGCTCAGCGGCAAGAATACGCAGGCTGGTTGCGGCCTTCTGGAGTATTTCCTGCACTTCAAACGGAGCACCCGGCCTCTGGCGCAGCAACCATCCTTCCGTCACCGCAGCCCATGCCGTGGCATCCGCACCAGTCTGCCCCCACTTCCGCAAAAATACCAAAAGCCCCCGCCGCGCGCCTTGCGGCAGAACGGGGTCCTTCGCGACATCCCGCAAAAAGACAATATGCATACCCATCGTCATGGCGCGAAACTGCATCTGCATATAAGACAGCCGGACTGGCTGCGGCACGCCCTGCGCGTTCCGTAAAATGCGCACAAGGCTGGATGCATTTTCTGAAAGCCACTGATGCACCGTCACTCTGCTGCCGGGAGCCGCCAGAGCTTTCAGCCTCTGCGCCACCCACCGTTCCGTGCGCCGCATGTGAGAGTCCACACGGAAGGGCAGCACAAGGCGATACGTCCAGCCCACAAACGTCACCGCAACCAGAAAAGCCAGAGCATTGTTCAGAAAAGCCACCTCAGAAAAGCGGCTCTGGTTCCCGGGGCCGATCAGGACCGGCAGAAACATGTTGAAGGAAAACGCATAACCCGCCGTTGCCGGTTTGCGGGCCGCAAGCCCGCCAATGGTCATGACAAGCATCAGCATCACAATCAGGACTTCGGGTGCCGTCACCGCAGGCATGATCCAGAACGCATAAATAGCCGCCGCAAAGGCACACCATAAGGCGCCTTTCAGAAAGGGGGTGGAGGCCAGAACAGGATTTTCCCGCGTAGCCAGCAGGCCATAAACAAGCGCCACAAAGGAGATAAATCCCGCCCCCGCAGGCCAGCCCGTAACCTCCCACACCAGCCACCCCGCCAAAATACCAAAACAGGCGCGCACGCCATTTTCAACGGCTTCCAGCGCATGGCGGCGGGACGTCATTTTAAAACGAAAGCGGTCTCCACGTTCCGGATGTGCGCAGGCGTCAATATGCTGGCGCGCCACATCGTAATCCCCATAAAGGGAGGCCGGGAGCGGCACCTCCTCCTGCCCGGCCTGCGCGTTGCGTTCCAGCAGCGCAACGCCGCGTGCACGGGCCAGCACCATCATCATGGCAGCAACGGCTGCGTGTGCGTGGTCCGCCGCATGAGTGCGTGGCCCCATTTCCAGCGCATCAAATTCAATACGGGCATTGGCCGCCATTAAGTCTGTCAGCACCTGCCCCTGTGTCTGGGCATCTGCACGCCCGCTGACCAGATCGGACACGACCTGCCGCACAGTCTGAAACGCCCCATTCAGCCGCTCCAACAGCCGTTTGCGAGCCTGTGTTTGCAGGGTTGGCATAAACAGCACGGCCAGAAGAGCCTCACACACCACACCCAGAATAATGTAGGTGCCGCGCGCCATGGCGATATCAAAAACCTCGTCTGGCTGTGCAATGGCCCCGGTGGCCACAATGGCGGAGGTAAAGCCTGTCAGCACTAAGCCGTAGGCCCGGTAACTTTCCAGAAAGGTGGCCCCGCCGCAGCAGAGACCGATCCACAGCGCGAGGCTACAGAAAAACAGGGCCGATGCCTGCGGGAAGGCCGCAATCAGGGCCACACCAATGCAACAGCCCAGCACTGTCCCCGCAATACGCCACCGGGCCTTGGCCAGGCTTTCCCCACGCGAGGACTGCGCGACAACCCAGACCGTCAGCGGCGCCCACTGCGGGCTGTCCAGCTCCATCCCCATAGCGATCAGCAGAGAGAGAACCGCCGCCAGAGAGGACCGGACAGCAAAGACCAGATCCATGGCTGAGGGTTCAAGCAGCCAGCTCAGCCTGCTGCGCAGGGGGGCACGCTGGCTGCCCCGGAGCAGTCTGCCTAGCAGACCTCCCTCCGGCCCGGCCATGCTCTGAGCCATCATCACATTATCCCGGCGCATGGCACCCCCTTCTGCACGAAGCGGGACAATGCGAAAAACCGGGGGCCTTCGTCCAAATGTTTGTAATGATAAACTTATAAAGCCTGCTTATCAGACCAGATAAATGTCTGCCATGCTGAGTGTCTGCGCAACATCCCACAGGCGCGTCAGCAGCTTGCTGGTATTGGGCTGGCTCAGCCGCACCAGCCCGACATCGGGCGAGGCACAGCCGCTGATGCGCCGGAGCTGGAGGCCGGAAAGCCCGACACGCTCAGGCAACGCCGCCACTGGCAGGATACTTGCCAGACGCCCGCCCAGCAGTTCTGCATGCAGCAGTTCCAGCGCATCGGTTTCCAGCATAACGGTCGGGGTCACGCCAGCATCCCTGAACCCGGCATCCACCAGTTGCCGGCTGCGCATATTGCGGCTGAGCAGACAAAGCGGCAGGGCTGCAAGTTCCTCCCAGCTGCAATCCTTGCCTGCCGGGAGCTGAACGGAGCCAGCCGCCGCCAGCACGTGCTGCTCCGCATACAGCGCGCGGGATTCAAACACCCCATCCCCCGGCAACTGGTCCAGATACATAATCCCCAGTTGCAGATGATGCTCCCGCAGCATGCGTGTAATATCCGTGCTGGAATAGACCTTCACGTCCACATGCAGTGCAGGCACGGCCGTGCGGAAGCTTTCCAACAGAAGGGGCACAACCTGTATGGCAGGCGGCATGACGCCAATGGAGAGAGAGCCACCCGCAATATCCTGCGCAAAAGCGGCTTCCTGCTTCAGGCCATCCAGCGCGGCCAGTGTCTGCCGCGCCCAGAGCAGGACTCGCTTGCCTTCTTCCGTCAGGCCATAAAAGCGCCGGTTGCGCTGAATGATGGTGATGCCCAGCTCGTTTTCAAGCTGCCTGATCCCGGCGGATAAAGCTGGCTGAGACACCCCGCAGCTTTCCGCCGCACGCGAGAAGTGACGGCACCGGTCCAGCGCAATCAGATAAGTCAGTTGCCGCAGAAACACCGCATACCTCGCACAGTCAGCTTTTTCAGAGAGTTACTGCGCATCCGTATGCGCCTGTAAGGGGCTCTGGTCAAAACTCTGAGGGGTTCCGGCAGCGGCACAGATCTGGCCTTTAAAGGGCACCTTTTTCTCCCCCTGCCCGACCTTCAGCACAAGCTGCGCCGGCCGCACACAGTTATGGCTGTCATCAAACACCTCACCCGAGACCCAGTGCAGCGTCGCCTCTCTGATAGCTCCTGCTTCCATGCGGACGGGGACAACATGCTGCCGGGCACTCGCCCCGTGCGGGCCGGGCCTGCGGGATGGCACATTCTCCCGCCTGAACGCCGGAAGTTTTTTCCCCGCTGCGTCCTCAAACTGCACCAGTGGCACCGGCGGCATGATGCAGGCGGCAGGACCTGTATTTTTGACAACAAGCACTGTGCCAGACTGGGACATGCCATCAAACGCGCCATTCCGGCTGTCCAGCGTGACATCCATCTGCGCGGGCTGGCAGGCTGGAACCTGCCCGGCAGAGGGTGACGGCGCAGCCGCATCCTCCGTGCGCGTAAAAGGCGTTGCCTCAAAACGCTGCACTGCCCCGGTCGTGGGCTTGAGATGGCAGGACCATCTGAAAGACGTCCAGCTTATGCCGTCCGCCTGCCGGAACTGACCACGCCCTTCAAGCAGAGACGGGCTGACCAGCACCTGACTATCCGGCTGATCATCCTGCAAAAAGAACCGGTCTCCCGCTCCCAGCCGCTTCAGCGGCGCACGGGCGGCTTTCTGGCAGAGGAAGGTCGTCATTTTCCAGACCAGACTCTGGCTCTGCACCGCAGCGCGATCCTGCGGACTCCGGATCGCCGCAATCTGACGGTTGATAAGGGCCTGCTCGGCTGGGGACGGCTGAACGCCTGCTGCGCCCTGCGCGAAAGCTGACGGGACTGAGAGAAACCCCACAAGCGCCAGTCCTGCCGCGCCAGCCTGATAAAAGCTTGATCTGCTACACATTTTTTAATGATGCGAGAGAGTGAAAGCCAGATCAAGCCATCATTCTGCACAAGCCGGATACGGTCTGAGAATTAAATCTAAAAATAAGTCTTGAAATCTATCTTAAGATATTTATATCGTAAGATATGATGAACACAGAAAAACACACTCACCCCTTCCATCACTCTCACTATGCCGCAGGACCGCGCGGCGGACACCCTGCCGGTGGTCGCGGCTTTGGCCGTGGTTTCGGGCGCGGGTTTGGGCGCGGCCCCGGCGGGGGAGACTTCCCCAGAGGCCGCAAACTCAGCTCGGAGGAACTCCAGCTTATCCTGCTCGCCCTGCTGGCGGACCAGCCCGCGCATGGGTATGAACTCATTCGCCTGCTGGAAGAAAAATCCGGCGGCTTTTATGCCCCAAGCCCCGGTATGGTGTACCCGGCCCTCACCTATCTGGAAGAAATTGACCACACCTCCGTCACGCAGCAGGGCAACCGCAAGCTGTATAGCCTGACGGATGAAGGGCGCGCCTTTCTGGAAAAAAACCGGGAACAGGCCGATGGGATTCTGGAAACACTTGCCCGCATCGGCAGCCGTATGAGTGAAGTGCGGGAAGCCTTTGCCGGTGTGAACGCGGTCGACCCGGAAGCCGCCGATGCCCTGCATCAGGCCCGCCATGCCCTTAAACAGGCAATGATGCGCAAACGGGGCTGCTCCCCCGAAGCCCTTAAACGTATCACCCAGATCCTCACCACTGCGGCTGAAGAGATCACAAAAATACCGGAATAACCTCTTGCCCGCAGGCGTAAACCCGGCACGGCTCTCATAATCTGATATGGCCGCACCAGCAGACCGCCTGTAATCCGCCATGTCTCCCGTCTGGCAAAGACATGTGAGACATGGCATGAAAGACGGGACACGCGCCCCCCTATTTCAAAAAGAGAACCCGGCATGACGCACAGCAAGCCGCGCATCACCCTTTATTACTGTACACAATGCAACTGGCTTTTGCGGGCGGCGTGGATGGCTCAGGAACTGCTGTCCACTTTTGGAGACGCACTGGGCGGCGTCACGCTGGTGCCCGAAAGCGGGGGTCGGTTTGAAATCCATGTGGATGATCATCTGATCTGGGAACGCAAGCGTGACGGCGGCTTTCCCGGCCCCAAAGAACTGAAACAGAAAGTGCGGGATGTTATTTCACCCCAGCAGGATCTGGGGCATATTGACCGCTAAGCGCTCCTGCCTCCTCCTGCCGGCCTGTTTGACTGATGAAGCATTATTCCGCCTCCCAGACGTGCGAAGCCCTCCCCTTTCCTGATCTGGTCGAGGCACTGGCACAAACCGTTCAGGCCTATGCGGACGGCGTTGTGATATGCCCCGAGCGCAGTATTACGCCCGCCCCGCACAGTTCCACGCTTTTGCTGAACATGCCCTCCGTCAGTCAGGATCTTCTGGTCACCAAGCTGCTGACGCTCTGCCCGGACAACGCAGGCACCTCCCGGCCGACCATTCAGGGACAGGTTACCTGCGCGAACACCCGCACCGGAGAACTGCTTTTTTCTCTGGACGGGCCAACCGTTACCATGCGCCGCACATCAGCAGTCAGCCTGCTGGGTATCCGGCTTCTGGCCAGCGGCCCCATCCGTCGTGTGCTGATGATCGGCACCGGCACACAGGCGCGCGCCCATTGTGAGGCCTTTGCTGCCCTCTATCCACACATCACGCTTGTTGTACGCGCCCGCAGCCCGGAAGCTGCGGCCGCCTTCTGCCAGAAACAGACAGATCTGCCGTTAGCCATCCGGCCCGAACAGCCGGACGAGCCGCCTTTTGACGTCGTCCTGACCGTAACCAGCAGCCGGGAGATTTTATATGACGGCCCCCCAGACCCGGCGTGTCTGGTTATCGGCGTGGGGGCCTTCCAGCCTGATATGATTGAAGTCGGGCCGACTATCGTCCGGAACAGCGTTGTCTATGTGGATGATCCGATTGGCGCACCGGGGGAAGCAGGGGATCTGATTCAGGCCGGGATTGACTGGAAAACCGTGCGGCCACTGGCCTCTGCCCTGCGTAATCCTCCCCCCGCAGGGCGACCTGTCTTTTTCAAATCTGTCGGGTGTGCCGCGTGGGATCTGGCGGCCTGCCGCGTTCTGGCTCCGCGCCCGGCCCCCTGAAACCCGACACTCCTACGGCACCAGAGACTTTACGAGTGCCCGCAGAGCCTTCTGCGCCGCTTTCTTCCCCCATTCCTTCAACAGCTTGCGGGTACGGTCCTGCTTTGCCAGAGCATACGGACTTTCCCGGATGGGCGGCATCCCTGCCACATGGTCCTTCATGCTTGCAGGCAGGGCAGGAAACGGGTCGATATTCACTAGCCGGGTCAGCATTGCCACGCTGGTAATCCGGCAGGACGGATGAGCAGTATTCAGGCAGACATAAGCCCCCGTACCATTCCCCGCCGGGTCGTAGACCGCTTTCCATGTTACGGCTGGAACGGGGATGCGGCGGGAGCCAATCGTCTGGCTCTGGTCCGGATCATAGCCCGGCCCGGTGACTACAAAAATTTCGCCCTCTTCCCGCGCCCAGCCACGCACGGCACTTTCCACCCCTTCCCACGGGCCGCGGTTCAACTCCGGGGTTTGTGGCACAATGTTGGAAAGCAGAAAGCTTTGCTTCTGGGCTGCGGCGCCAGCGGCATCCCCGCTGGGCGTCATGTGCCCGCGATCATAATGTGAGCGGGTGTAATCAGACGTAAAGGCCTGCATGGGCAGCGGCAGACGGGTATCCGGCTGAAAACTGTCATGCCGCTGCATCCGGTCTGCAATTTCCAGATTTTCTTCTGTCAGATCTTCCGCGGACCAGAGTGGCCCGCGTGTCTGTTCTGATGCCAGCACGGCATACTGATCATTACACAGCATGACCGTCCCGCCCCGCGCGGTTTCAGAAAGAACCGCTGGAGGCACACCTTTTGCAAACAGGTCCGGGCAGGTTGCGGCCTCTGCCACAGTTAACAGTGCCCCAAAGGGCAGACAGAGCAGCCCCGTCACACTCCAGAAAATCTTCGGCACGGCGTTCCTAAACCCGGCTTGTAAAGCGGTCAGTGGCTTTTATTGTGCTCACAGTAAGCTCAATATCCCGCCGGTAAATTTCATCACGCAAAAAGGCCTCTTCCTCTTCCCTTTTTTCAGGGGGCAGGTCGATAAACCATGCTTTGGGCCGCCCATCCATCCCGTCATTCCAGCGGTAGCCACGGGCTTTCAGCGTCTCCTTGCTTTCAAACGGGGCCTGTGTCGCCCAGATCCGCACCCAGACCGCGCGTGCCCGGTCCAGCAGGAAAGACAGAGCCGTGCGCCCTTCGGGAAAGCCGCTGTAGCCCAGAAGAGCAAGGCTCGCCAGACAATCATCCGCGGCGCGGTGCCCGTCAAAAAAGAACCCGGCCTGCATGGCAAGATAGCCGAGCTTCCGGCCTTCAAACCCGGCCGCATCCCACGGTACATTCGCCATGGAACAGGCCCACGGCTTTTCGGCAAAAGCCGGACAAAAGGCCTCAATAAACGGCCGGTCAAATGCGGCATTATGCGCGATGATCAGAGAAGCATCTGCCGCAAAAGCCGCGACCTCTTCCGGGGTGATGCTATGCCCGGCCAGTTGCTCCTGCGTCAGGCCGGTCAGTTCCGTCACCCGCTGCGGCACCGGGACTGAGGGTTCACGCAGGCGGCTGAACGCTGGCAGAACGCCAATCAGCCCGCCATCCAGCGTGTAGGCAAACGGCACCATCCCGATTTCAATAATTTCGTCCAGCGCCGCGTCCAGTCCTGTGGTCTCAAGGTCCAGAAACAGACCTTTGCGCACGCGGCGGCCTTCGGGCATTGTCTCCAGCCAGTGCGGGCGCAGACGACGCAGCACACGATACGCGCCTGAGCCTTCCAGTGTTCTGGCAAGATTTTCCAGAGACATCTCAGCCTTCCCTCGGGGCACGCAGAACGCACCCGCCAGAAAGGCCGGATTTCAGAGTGAGAGACGGAAGAACACGGCACCTGAACATGCGCGCAACTTATGCAGCACAACGCCCGGAGGCCAGCAGAATTTTCCGGCAGCGGCCCGGCCTCCCGTCTGCCGCTACCAGAAAGGCGTAAAAAACCGTGCGTCGCTCAGGATGCTTTGGTTTTTGCAATCCATTTTTCAACCAGATCAGACATCAGGTCGAGCGGCATTGCCCCGTTCCCCAGAATAACGTCGTGGAACGCCTTGATATCAAACTTGTCCCCCAGCTCGGTTCTGGCTTTTTCACGCAGTTTCAGAATGGTCTGCTGGCCCAGCATATAGCCCAGCGCCTGCCCCGGCCATGCAACATAGCGGTCTGTTTCCGCCTGCATATCCGGCTCACTGGTTGGCGGATGCGCGTGGAAGAAGTCGCTCATCTGCTGGCGCGTCCAGTGTTTGTAATGTACCCCGGTATCCAGCACCAGACGGTCCGCCCGCAGCAGCGCCCCGTTCAGACGGCCATAGTCACTGTAGAGATCCTGATAAAAACCAAGTTCTTTCCCCAGACCTTCCGCGTACAGTGCCCAGCCTTCCACGTAGGAGTTATAGGCCCCCTGCTGACGGAACGCAGGCAGCGGCATGGCCTGCGCCAGAGAAATCTGGAAATGATGCCCCGGCACACCCTCATGATACGCCGTATCTTCAATCGTGTAGAGATCGCGCTTGTCGTAATCCCCTGTATTGACGAATACGATCCCCGGACGCGAGCCATCCGGCGTGCCCTGATGATACTCAGCCCCCGCTGCATCTGCCTCGCGATAGGCTTCCACAGAGCGGACTTCCAGTTTTGTCGTGGGAATTTTGTTAAAAATACGCGGCAGTGCGGGCCACATCTGCGCGATATAGCCGCGATATTTCTCCAGAATTTCCTCGCGGGATTTTGCATACAGCTTCGGGTCATGCGCCACAGACGCCCGGAGAGCCGCCAGATCGGCAAAGCCAAGCTTGTGGGCAATATCCGTCATCTGCCCTTCAATCTTGCTCACCTGCTGGAGGCCAAGCTGATGGATGTCCTCCGGTGCCATCGGACTTGTGGTCTGCACCCGGATGGCATAGCGATACAGCGCATCGCCGTTCGGCAGGGACCAGATGCCTTCATGCTCCCGGCCGTGCGGAACGTAATCCGTTTTGACAAACTGCGCGAAGCTGGCAAAGGCGGGACGCACCTCGGTATCAACCGCTTTCAGAATAGCCTGCTTCAGGCGGACCTGCTGAGCATGAGAAATTCCTTTGGGGAATGTTTCCACCGGCTGGCCAAACACATTTTTCACACCCGCCGGTTCAGCAACCTGTTCGAGCTGCGTCACCACTTTTTCCAGCAGATAGCGCGGCGGAACCAGACCGTCCTTCACCCCCTGCTGCGCAAGGACTTTCAACTGCGCCAGCACTGTGGGCAGCGCATGCAGACGGTCCAGATAATCCTGATACTGTGCGGCTGTTTCAAACGGGATAGAGGATACAAAGCCCGGCAGCATCAACTGCACGCCCTGCACCTGATCAATCGGCAGTTCGTAAGTTTTGAGCGCAAACCCATCCAGCTTGTCCTGAAGCTGGCGGATCATCATCGCGCGACTGATCTGCTCCTGCTCAGTCAGTGCAGCCGGATTTACTGCTTCAAACCGCTTCAAAAACCATGTTGTCGTGACTTTATCTCTCGCAATCTGCTCGAGAGAATAGTCCGTCCACTGGCTGTTATAGCGATAATCCCCGATGGTGGTGGCAAGCTCAGGGGAAGAGCGGAGCTGATACTGCCATTCTTCATCCAGCAAAGCAGCAAAAGCCGTGCTGGCAGAGGCTGCGGAGGGGACAGCCTGCGCAGGGTTTGCCGTTCCCTGTGCCGATGCCGCAAGAGCCGCACTGCTTGCCGTGCTGGCCGCCAGCACACAGGCTAGCCCCAGACCAGACAGATAATATCGTGAAAACACGCCCTTAGTCTCCCTGCAAATCATACAAACAATTATGCCTGGCACAGGGCCAGGCATAATCACATCCTCTTATGTCTTTAGGTCGTTCCGGACTTCATTACAAATCAGAACTGAACACCGGCCTGAAGGAACACATAGCGGCCGATAATTTCATCGGAATACATCGCCAGAGCCGTGTTGGTTGCACCATCCGGCACAAACGGCGGTTTCTTGTCGAGAATGTTGTTGACACCCCCTTCAAAGTTCCAGCGGTTGAGACGATAGCTGACCGTCACGTCATGCGAGAAAATACCCGGCACTTTGCAGTAGACATATGCTTTGCAGGACAGATCGCTTGAACCATCGGTAAACTTCATCCCGCCGGTATAGTGCATCATGTAACGCAGGCTGAAGTCGTTATGGTGCCAGGTGATCGTTGCGTAGTCACGCACGCGGGGCATCCCGTAACCGCTTTGATAGAACAGACGCCCTGCATAGTTGTTCCACTGGCCGTTGGGCTCGTTCTGCTGGAGGTAACCCACCAGCTGCTGGAAGTTGTTTTCCAGCGTGAAGGAGTCCTGCGGCGTCACCTGAATATGGTAGCTCAGGTCAAAGTCGATACCGTTCGTGCGCAGGCCGCCAACGTTGGCATACAGATCACTCACCTGCGTGAGCTGCCCGGCGGTGGAACGCTGCTGCACCTGAGAGCAGTAGGACGGGTCCGCCCCGGTATAGCATTGGTCTGCCACATACTGCACAGGCAGCGTGTTAATCATGTGCTGCACGGTATAGTGCCAGTATTCAACAGAGGCCATCAGGCCCGGCACCCAGCGCGGCGTGATCACCGTGCCGACCGTGTATGTCCGGCCAATTTCAGGCTGGAGGTTCGGGTTGCCGCCCGTCAGCGTCGGGATCTGCCCGCTGTTGACGTTCACAAAGTTTGCAGGATTGACACCCTGAGAGAGACATTTGGACGTGACGGCAGCGCTGGCCGCACCATAGCTGGTGGCCTGTGCACAGGGATCCGTGCCCGGGTTATAGGAAATAGACTGACCACCAAACAGTTCAGACATGTTCGGAGCACGGAAAGAGGTGCCCAGCGTTGCACGGAAGCGGATATCCTGAACCGGAGCCCAGTTAATACCGACCTTCCAGTTTTCTGCACTGCCGAAGGTGTTGTAGTGTGAATAACGGCCCTGCGCATCAATGGTCAGATCTTTTGCAAGAAATGCGTTCTGGAGCAGCGGAATTTTTCCTTCCAGATACACTTCCGTCACGTTGTAGCCACCACCGGTATAGGTGGCGCCACCGCCCAGATCCCCATTGGCTGCCAGCGCATCCGGCGTATAACTCGCCTGCTCGCTCCGGTGCTCGACGCCACCGGCAATCCCGATGTTTCCGCCGTGCTCATAAGGCAGTTTCACAAGCTTGTTGTTAAAGACGCGGGCGTTGAAGTCACGCATCTGGTAGTAGCTGTGATCGTTCTGGGCATACCCGATATAGTCTTTTGCCTGCTGAGAGAGCGGCGCAAACGGATTGATCAGCGTACACCCCGGAGACGACGTACAGACCGAGGGGTTATAGATAACAGCACTGTTCGCATCAGACGGATCAACCTGCTGTGTGCCCAGCACGTTCATCGCATTGCGATAGTTCGTCATGTTGTCAGTGGTCATGGTCGCGACGGAAGAGCCGTACGTCATGGAAAGGTCATACTGCCAGTTCCCGACAATCTGGCCCTTCATGCCGCCCATCACCTGATAGGTATCAACCCCTTCCTTGTATTCACGGTTACCGAGATCGGCCATCCGCTTATACATGGAAACATCTTCACCCCAGACGTTGTACGGGTTGCCTGCCGGCAGGATCCAGGACGTGCTGAGGGTGGACGGATAAGACGCCCCCGTCAGCGGGTTGGGCGCCATCTCATTCATGGCATCCTTATGCGTATAGCGGACGCTGGAATAAAGCTGGAAGTGCTTGTTGATATCGTAATGCATATCCCCGGACAAATTCCCGCTCTGCAGGTAGTTTGTCATGGACGCATCACGCGCAAAGTTATAGCGGTCGGAATTCCCGAAAGTGTGGAAGCCGTTTACACCGCCGCCCGTGTTGTTGCTCACAAGGTTGGTCGTGCTGCCATCGGCGTTCGGCACCATCACACGCGTCGCGGTGGAGACGGAGCTGCCGTACGGCACAGTCTCACCCGGAGCCACGTTGGCGTTCCACGGCAGACGGGACCACTGGCGGTCACGCTGGTAGATCGGGCTGGTGGTCATATACTGACCAAAGATGCTGATATTCCCGCGGTCATGGTCAAAATTAAAGCCTTTGAAGCCTGAAATCTTGCCAGACTGACCATCACCGTAGCTGCTGATCCCGCCGCGCACCTGAATGCTGCCGGTTGTCAGATTATGCTTCAGCTTGATGTTGATAACGCCGGAAACCGCGTCCGCACCATAGAGTTCGGAGCCACCGTCTTTCAGAATTTCCACAGAGGCAATCTGGTCCACTGGGATGGAGTTCAGATCGACGCAGGAACTGCCCTGCCCCATGGTTTCAACCTGACGCTTGCCATCCACCAGAACCAGCACACGGCTCGGGCCGAGGTTCCGCAGGTCCGGGCAGGACATGCCAAGGCCACCATTGGTGGTGGTATTATTGGCCCCCTGAGACCCCATAGAGGGCAGACGCTGGAGATAGTCCCCCAACGTCACCGCAGACGTCTGCTGAATATCTCTGGAACTGATGATCTGGACCGGGTTGGGGTCCTGATTTTTGCCGGAAGACAGAG
The DNA here is from genome assembly GCF_018256955.1 of Acetobacter persici. Taxonomy (NCBI): domain Bacteria; kingdom Pseudomonadati; phylum Pseudomonadota; class Alphaproteobacteria; order Acetobacterales; family Acetobacteraceae; genus Acetobacter; species Acetobacter persici. The sequence goes on along the minus strand of NZ_JAERKU010000012.1, from coordinate 28,182 downwards.
CGGAACCGGTTACGGTAAGCACTTCCGGCTGCGCTGCGGCACTCTTCGCTGTGCGACGCACAACGCGGGCTGACTCGTTTTTCTTCTTCACAGCCGCAGCCGTGGTTTGATCCTGATGCGAGGAAGCCTTCACTGCGGCAACCGCAGACTGAGCATACGCACTGGACCCGATTGCCAGAGACAATGATGACGAAAAAGCGAGGAGCGTGAGGCGATGGGGTAAAGACGACATCCTTCAGCGTTCCTTAATTCTGAGCGGGGTTCCGCTCACTCTGGTGTGGTGAGAACATCAAAATCGCTATCAGATATCGTATACCATTGTCAAAGCGGAATTAGTTTTCCGCGGTATTCTGTTGGAGAGCGTGCCTTAATGGCCATGCCTAAAATCACCTCTGGCGACTGAACCGGAAAGTCCTCCCCTTTGATCGGAAACAAAATATGTTTCTGAATTTTCTATCTTTTTTCTTTTCTCAACAAAAAAGCGTGCAGAGTTTCTGGCTCTGCACGCTTCCGGGGCTGTGTGTTGCAACACGCCCGATCTGTCACCTAAAATCCACAATCCAGTTTTTATTTTGAATTCGTTATAAGAGGCTTTTCCCCTGCTGTAGAAAAATCAGGTTTCCTGATCAGGAAACCTGAAACCCCCGGCAGAATCTGTCCTCTTCATCAATCCAGATGGTATTGAAGCCTGTAGAGACAGCACTCCCCTCAATAATGGGAATAATAGCGGTATGTGCGCCCAAAGTCGTTTCTTCCGCCACTGTTCCTTTAAAGGCGCTGTGAATATAGCTTTCGTGGGTGAAAACATCCCCCACCTTCAGAGCCCCTTTATGGTGCAGATGGGCCAGCCGGGCAGACGTCCCTGTGCCACAGGGGCTGCGGTCAATGGCATGATCCCCATAGAAAACCGCGTTCCGGCCCTGAGTAGCCGTCGTGCCCTGATCGACCCACAGAACGTGACTGACCCCCTGAATACGCTCATCCAGCGGATGAACCGGGCAGATGGCTTCACGCATTTTCTCCCGCACCAACGGGCTTAGTTCCAGAATACGGCGGGCACCGAGCTGATCTAGCCCTTCAAATGCGCCCTGCGGTTCCACAATGGCGTAAAAATTTCCGCCATAGGCCACATCCACCGTCAGAGGCCCAAGACCCGGCACGTCAATCTGCACACCTGTCGCCGCAACATAGGCAGGCACGTTGCGGATCGCCACGCTCCGCACACGGCCATTGTCTTCCGTATACGTAATGTCAATAATCCCGGCGGGCACTTCAAGTTTCAGCCGTCCGGGTTCACGCGGTGTCAGAAGTCCATGTTCCAGCCCGAAGGTCACCAGCCCGATTGTGCCGTGTCCACACATCGGCAGGCATCCGCTGGTTTCAATAAACAGGATACCTGCATCTGTATCTGGCCGGGTGGGAGGATACAGAAACCCGCCAGACATCATGTCATGCCCGCGCGGTTCAAAACACAGGCCTGTACGGATCCAGTCAAACCGTTCCAGAAAGTCCTGCCTGCGCTCTCCCATGGAATTCCCGCGCAGCAGGGGGGCACCGCCGCTGATCAGGCGAACAGGATTTCCGGCAGTATGTCCATCAATACAGAAAAATGTGTGACGCATTGCTATAAAGTCCGTGCTGCGGCGCGCTATAAAAGCACAATCCGGCTTTGCTTTTCGTGACGCTTTTCGTCTATCGTATACGTATCATGACCGATATGACCCGTAAAGCCACAGTCCTGTCCGCTGCGTCTACTGCCACTTCCCGGCGGTTTTTACGCCACGTCAAGCGGTATGCCCGCCACTTTGTACGCCAGTTTATGCACCAGTCTGCATACAGGGCCGGGCTAGCCCTCAGCCTGTTTGCTGGTGCGTCCTCCCTCGCTCTGGCAGCACAGCCGCCCTCTCAGCCTGCCGCGCAGAACCTTCTGCTGGGGGCTGCGTGGTATCCGGAACAATGGCCGGAAGAGGTCTGGGAGCATGATCTGGCTCTGATGGAAGCGGCCCACATCCATCTGGTGCGCATTGGTGAATTTGCGTGGAGCCGGATGGAACCGCGTGAAGGAGACTGGCAGTGGGGCTGGCTGGACCATGCCATTGCGCTGGCCGCCCGCCACCATATGAAAGTGCTGCTGGGCACCCCAAGTGCTGCCCCTCCTGCATGGCTGACGCAGGCCTATCCTGACACTTTGCGTGTTTCAAACGCCGGTGTGCGGGATGAGCACGGAAACCGGCAGCAATTTTCCTTTATCAGCCCGCGGTATCGGGCCTTAACGCATGATCTGGCGGAACGGATGGCTGTCCGCTACGGGCATAACCCGACGGTGGTCGGGTGGCAGATTGATAATGAACTGGCGGAACCCTCTTTTGACCCGGAAGCCCATAAAGCCTTCCATGCATGGCTTGAGAAAAAATATGGCACCATTCAAAACCTGAACCAGAAATGGTGGACCAGTTACTGGTCTCAGACCTATTCGGATTTTGGCCAGATCCCGGTGCATGACGCAGATGAAAATCCGGCCCTGCTCCTGAACTGGAAGCAGTTTGTGACAGAGACATGGGTCAGCTACGTCCGTAATCAGGCAGACCCGATCCGCCAGCATGCCCTGCCCTCCCAGTTTATCACCACCAACACCATGGGCTGGTTTGACGGGTTTGATGGCTACACCCTCCACCAGTCGCTCGATCTGGTGGGGTGGGACGATTACGAGACGGAGTGGACAGACAACGCCGCCCGGCATGATCTGGCCCGTGGCTACAAGATGAAAAACTTCTGGGTCACGGAAACGGACCCCGGTTTTGTCAACTGGCGGCCAAACAATCTGGCCCATGATAAAGGGGAGATCCGCGCGTTGGCATGGCAGGCGGTCGGCCACGGGGCAGACGCTGTGGAATACTGGCAGTGGCGCGCCGCCCTGAACGGACAGGAGCAATATCACGGCGTTATTGCCGGGGCGGATGGGAACCCCGCCCCTATTTACGCGGAAATCCAGCAGATTGGTGCAGAATTTGAAAAAGCTGCTCCGGCTCTGCGCGAGACAACGCCGCACGCACAGGTCGCCCTCCTGCATGACATGCCCTCACGCTGGGCCATCAACTTTCAGAAACAGGTTGAAGGGTTTGACCCGGTCAAGGCGTTAACCGCTTTTTACGGCCCCCTCCGCCACATGGCGGGCACGGTGGATGTTATCTCTCCACATCAAAATCTTGCGCCCTACACGCTGATTGTCGCCCCCGGCCTGAATGTTCTCCCGCAGAAGGTTGCAGAGCATCTTCTCGCATGGGTCCGTCAGGGCGGGCATCTTGTGCTTGGCCCACGCTCCGGCATGAAAGATGCGGAAAACGCTCTGGACCCGCATCTTCAGCCCGGCCCGCTCGCCGCAGCTCTGGGCGCGCATGTCTCGCAATTTTATGGGCTGGTGCAGCCTGTGCCGCTCTCTCTGGGGCAGGCACAGGGCTCAGCAGATGGCACAGTCCATGGCACTGGCACCCGCTGGGCGGAAACTCTGGTGCCGACGGACCCGGCGACCCGGACAGAGGGCACGTATGGCCCGTCCAATGGCTGGCTGGATGGTGCGCCTGTGGCTGTCAGTCATCAGGTTGGCAAGGGGGAGATTACGTATCTGAGCACCATCCCTGACCCTGCAACGCTGGAGACCTATCTTAAAACGCAGGTGCAAAGTGCTCACGCGCTTTCTCCCTTCGCCAGTCTGCCTGCGGACGTGGAAGCCTGCGTGCGGCGCGGTCAGGGGCATGACGTTCTGGTGCTGATCAACCATGCCAGAACGCCGGTCACATTTACCCTGCCGGAGAGCACAGCAGCAGCCGACCTGCTGACCCCCGGTGCCCCCATATCCGGGCCAGTAACACTGCCAGGATACGGGGTGCGCGTCCTCAGGCTGGCCAGAAGCCCCGCCTGAGGAGCATGCCGGGCCTCAGTGCGCGCTGTCTCCTGCGTAGGGGGAGCGGCCACCTGTCTGGATAAAGTGATCCACCGCGGCATCCAGCACCGGCAGCGGGACGGAGCCTGTCGCCAGAACGGCATCATGGAACGCCCGCAGATCAAACGCCTTACCCAGAGCCTTTTCCGCCCGTGCGCGGTTGCGGCGAATATCAGATTCCCCCAGATAATAGGACAGTGCCTGCCCCGGCCAGGCAATATACCGGTCAACCTCGGTATCAATTTCATGCTCGGATAGGGCTGTATTCTGCCGCAGATACTCCCGCGCCTGCTCACGGCTCCAGTGGAGATGATGCAGACCCGTATCAACAACCAGACGCGCGGCACGCCATGCCTGATAGGACAGATAACCGAAGCGGTCATAAGCCGTTTCGTAAATGCCCATCTCATTCCCCAGATATTCGCAATAGAGCGCCCAGCCTTCTCCGTAGGCGGAAATATAATTGAAGCGACGATACTGCGGCACTTCCGGCTGCTCTTCCGCCAGAGACAACTGGAGAGAATGGCCCGGTGAGGACTCATGCAGTGTCAGCGCAGGCAATGCATAAAGCGGGCGGGATGGCAGATCATAAGTGTTGACCAGATAGATGTGCGGCCCACCGCGCCCTGCCGTATAAACCGGGGCCACATCCGCAGGCACAGGTTCAATGGTAAAGCGCCCGCGCGGCAGGCGGCCAATAATGTCGCCCACTTTGCCGTCCACGCGTTTGGCCAGCCATGCGGCATCTTTCAGCAGTTCATCGCCCGTCTTGGGATAAAACTGCGGGTCGGTACGCAGGAATTTCAGGAAAGCCGCAAAATCACCCTTAAAATGCGTCTCCGCCATTACGCCCAGCATCTGCTTATGCAGGCCTGCAACCTCCCGGATGCCAATTTTATGGATTTCATCCGGGCTCATATCCAGCGTGGTATATTCCCGGATCTGGGAGCGATAATAGGCTTTTCCGTCAGGCTGGTCTTCCGCAGCCAGTGACTCCCGCGCATGTGGAAAATACTCATCCTGCATGAAGGCATAGAGCGTTTTATAGGCCGGGATCACCGTCTCGCGAATAGCGTTCAGTCCCTCCTGCCGCAGCTCAGCCTGCGTTCTGGCAGGAATTGCGTCCGGAAACTGTTTGAATGGCGGAGCGAAAGCGCTCTCTTCCGGAGTAACGGACGCCATTTTTTCCAGATCATGCAGGCGCTCTTCCACAATCAGCTTCGGCTGCACAAAACCGCGCGCAACCCCGGCTTTCATGGCCGCAATTTCATCCGCAAAATAGCGGCCTGTGTCGCGCAGGCGGCTGATATAGTCACGATAATCCTGTTCTTTGAGGAACGGCGTGTCGGACGGAGGCAGATCGCTCCAGAAGCCTGAATCCGCGTCAAACGGGATTTGCCAGACCTGCATCTTCTGGTCATCAAGCAAAACAGTTACCTGCTGCCTGTAGACCGCGTAATTCACCTGATCCTGCGCGGAAAGGCTTCTGGCCGGAATGGCATTCAGGTCCGCCAGCGTTTTTGTCCACCGCTCCAGCCGGGCCTGCTGTGTTGCCGGGTCCGCTTTAGGGAGATGCGCCGTGTGGTTCCCATCCGGCGTACTGCCCTGCAGGTCCATGCGCCATGCCCACTCTTTCTGGTAGAGATCCTGAAAGGCTTTTGTCGCGGACGGATCGGCTTCCGCCTGCGCATGGGCGAGCGGCCCATAACTCAGCAAGGCTGCCGTGGTCATGAGAGCCAGACGTCTGACAACAGAAATAGAGCGCGTGCGATAAGCCGGCATGATGCTAAACCCTTCTTTTCAATCGTGATACTTTACGCGCAATCCGCACCGGGAACAGGAGAATGGTAAAAAAAACGGCCCCCTTTGCAGGGAGCCGTTTGGGGGACAAGTCCGATCAGCCCAGTTTGGGGCGGCTGGCCGCAGCGGCCTCCACCATGCTGATAACCTGCTTGCGCCGCTCACCTTCCAGCGGCAGACGCGGGGAGCGGACACGCTCGCTGCCACGGCCCATCACCTGTTCCGCCAGCTTGATGGACTGAACGAGGTCATGCGCTGCATCCAGATGCAGCAGCGGCATAAACCAGCGGTAAATACGCAGAGCTGTTTCAATATCTCCACGCTGGAGGGACTCAACCAGAGCCACGGATTCCTGCGGGAAGGCGCTTGTCAGACCGGAAATCCAGCCTTTTGCGCCCAGTGTCAGACCTTCAAACGCTACGTCATCCAGACCGGCCATCATCAGAAAGCGATCACCAAAGCGGTTCGGCACATCCGTATAGCGGCGTGTGTCAGAAGAGCTTTCCTTCAGCCCCACAATGGTTTTGCAGTCTTCCAGTTCAGCCAGAACATCCAGTTCCACATTCACGCGGTAAGATGTCGGGTTGTTGTAGATGATAATCGGCAGATCCGTCGCCTTGGAAATTTCGCGGAAATGCGCAACCAGCTCATGCGGTTTTGGCACATAGACCATAGCGGGCAGCACCATAAGCGCATCCGCACCACTTTTTGCAGCCTGCTTTGCAAAGGCGACGGCACGCGGCGTCGTCATTTCAGACACGCCGACAAACAGCGGCGCACGCGTTCCGGCCACTTCACGCGCGGCTTCCAGAATCTGGACTTTTTCTTCAGGCTCGAGCGAATTGTTTTCACCGCAGGTGCCCATCATCACCAGACCATGCACGCCGTCATTGATCAGCGCGTCAATAACCTTCTGCGTGCCTTTCAGATCAACGGACAGATCTTCATTAAACTGAGTGGTAACTGCGGGAAAAACGCCTTTCCAGGTCATTTCCAGTGCCATGCGTGAGCCTCCTTGCTTTGCTCTCGTTTCGTTTATCGTATACGTAACACCATCGTAGTGACCCGTAAAGCATCCTCCGCTCGCTCCGTAAAAAAAAGCGTTCGCCCTCTCTCCCTCTCCCTGCTTTTCCTGATATACCCTGCAACAAACACTTTGTGACGAACACAAAATGAGCTGCTTGCTCATGCCTTGTAATTCGTTTATCGTATACGCAATGACCATCCTTTGTGTCTGGAGCCGCCTTTCGTGAGCACCGCAGCCCTTCTCCCTGCCCCGCCCGCCCCCATTGGCCGCGCAACCTTTGCGCAGCGCATCCGCACAGTGCAGGAGCATCTGGAAACAGCCGGGCTGGACGCCCTTGCTGTGAATGCCGGAAACAGCCTGCGCTATTTTACCGGCGTGCCGTGGGATGCAACGGAACGGCTGGTAACGCTGGTTATCCCCCGGCAGGGCACGCCTGTTGTAGTCTGCCCGCATTTTGAAACGGGGTCTCTCAAGGCCTGCCTGCGCACGGATGTCGAGATTGCCACATGGCAGGAGGACGAAAATCCGGCCCTCTGCGCTCTGGCACCCTATGCCGCGGGGGCTCGCATCGCACTGGACCCGGACTTCAGCTTCGGGTTTGTCACCGCCATGCGCAAAGCGCGGCCTGACCTTGCGCTGGAAGATGATGCCGGGCTGATTTCCAGCCTGCGCGCCTGCAAAACGGCGGAAGAAATTGCCCTCATCACACACGCCATGGCCATCACGCTCCGGGTGCATCAGGACGCCTGTGCGTTTTTAAAGCCCGGCCTTCCGGCCAGCGAGATCCGGCGTTTTATTGACGCACGCCACCGGGAACTCGGCGCCGATAACGGGTCCTATTTCTGCGCCGTTCAGTTCGGGCATGCCACGGCCTACCCGCATGGCATCCCCGGGGATCAGGTTCTGGCGGAGAATGATCTTGTTCTGATTGATACCGGCTGCCGTCTGGACGGATATCATTCCGACATCACCCGCACCTACGCTTTCGGGCAGCCGGACGCGGAACAACAGCGGATCTGGGAAATTGAAAAAGCGGCCCAGTATGCCGCTTTCAACGCTGCCCGCGTTGGCGCATCCTGCCATGTGGTGGATGACGCCGCCCGCGCAGTGCTGGAACAGCATGGCCTTGGCCCGGGGTACAGCCTCCCCGGTCTGCCACACCGCACAGGCCACGGGATCGGACTTTCCATCCATGAGGCTCCTTATCTGGTGCGAGGCAACACCACCCCGCTCAAGGCCGGGCACTGTATGTCTAACGAGCCGATGATCGTTATCCCGGAAACATTTGGTATCCGGCTTGAAGACCATTTTTACATGACGGAAGACGGCCCCCGCTGGTTTACCGAACCCGCGCACAGCTTTACGGCTCCGTTTAACTGATCGTCTGGAAGGACGGACACCAGCATGCCCACTCCCACAGAACGCCTGACGGCCCTTCGCGCTGCCCTGTCCGGCCTTGGCGTGGACGGCTTCTTCCTGCCGCGCGGTGATGAACATCTTGGCGAATACGTTCCCGCCTGCGCGGAACGTCTGGCCTGGCTGACCGGCTTTACAGGGAGCGCCGGGCTGGCTGTCGTCCTGCCAAAAAAGGCGGCTGTCTTTTCTGACGGCCGTTATCAGGTGCAGATGCGCCAGCAGGTGGAGACCTCGCTCTGGTCTGTTGAGCATATGTATGAGACACCGCCGCCGCTGTGGCTGGCGCAGCATGGGCGGGGCCTGTCCATCGGGTTTGACCCGCGCAGCGTCAGCGTTCGGGAGATTGAGGCACTGGAGCAGGCCGGATGCCATATGGTCGCACTCTCCTGTAATCCGATTGATGCCCTCTGGGCTGACCGGCCCCCGGCTCCGGCCACCCCGGCCTGTCTTCAGCCTCTTGCCCTCACCGGGCTTGAAACCCACGCCAAAATCCAGACCATTGCGGAAACACTGCGCAAAGCCGGGCAGGACGCCGTTATTCTGCCTGACCCGACAAGCATTGCCTGGCTTCTGAATATCCGCGGGCGTGATCTGCCTTTTTTGCCGGTTGTGCTCTGCTTTGCCATTCTGCATGCCGATGCCACGGTTGATCTGTTTATTGACATCACCCGGATTGATGACGCGGTGCGCGCGCACCTTGGCACCGCCGTCCGTGTGCATATGCCTGCGGATATGCAGCAGGTTTTGCAGACCATGCACGGCAAGACCGTCCGGCTGGATACAGGCCGCTGCCCTGTCTGGTTCGCCAGTATCCTCAGAGACGTCGATGCAACACTCGTAGACGGCACAGACCCCTGCCTGATGCCCAGAGCCTGCAAAACGCCAGCGGAACTGGAGGGGATGCGGCGTGCGCATCTGCTGGATGGCATCGCCCTCTGCCGCTTCCTGTGCTGGGTGGAACGCAAGGGTATCGGCCAGACAGAAGCTGCCATAGCAGACCATCTGCTGGCTCTGCGCCGTGAGTCCACCCTTTGTATCGGCCCAAGTTTTCACACCATTGCAGGCTCAGGCCCGAATGCGGCCATCATGCATTACGCACCGACTGCGGAGGCATGCAGCAGGGTGCAGGAGGATGCTTTTCTGCTGGTTGACAGTGGCGGGCAGTATACCTGCGCCACCACAGACGTCACCCGGACGATCTGGATGGGCACCGGCGCCCCGCCGGAGGAATGGAAAAAGCAATATACCTGCGTGCTTCAGGGCCTGATTGCGCTGGATCAGGCCATATTCCCGGCAGGCACGCATGGGTACAGGCTGGACCCGCTGGCGCGGTTGGCGCTGTGGAAAGAAGGGCTGGATTTTGACCACGGGGCAGGCCATGGCGTCGGCAGTTGCCTTTCCGTGCATGAATGGCCTCTCGGCTTCACCCGCCGCCCGGTGCTCGACCCGCTCTATGACCGGATGGTCATGACGAATGAACCCGGCTTCTACGCCCCCGGCTCCCACGGCATGCGTCTGGAAAACCAGATGGAGACCTGTGTGGCCTACAAAACTGAAACCGGAGACTATCTCCGCTTCAAAACCCTCACACTGGCCCCAATCGATACACGTGGCATCATGCCGGAACGCCTGACGGACGAAGAGCGGAACTGGCTGAACAGCTACCACGCGCATGTTCTGGAACAGATTGGCCCGCATCTTGCGGCTGAAGAGCAGGGCTGGCTGCAACGCGCCTGCGCACCGCTATGACGGAGGCCCTCCCTCCCCCCCGCTCCGTCCTCGTTCTGGGCGGCGGCATCATCGCGCGCACCTGCGCCCTGCGCCTTCAGGAACAGGGCTGCGCCGTAACACTGGTGGCAGAGCCGGACAGCACGCCGCCATCATGGGGGAACGCCGGACATATCGCGACGGAACAGGTGGAAGTTCTGGCCCGCCTTGCCACGGCAACCCGTGTGCTGTCTGACCATTTCCCCCGTGGGCCCGTCGCACTGGACTGGCGCAGTCTGCCTGCATGGCTGCCCTGGTCAGTCCGCTTCCTCCGTGCCTGCCTGCCGGGCACAGTCCGCCGGGGGGATGACGCCCTGCGCGGCCTGATGCTCAACGCCCTGCCCGCATGGAAAAGACTGATCACAACGCTGGACAGGCCAGACCTTCTGGACCTGCGCGGCATTGTAAAACTGTGGGAGGGGGATGATGCCGAGCAGAAAGCCGCCAGTGCTCTTCAGGCAGACCACGGCCCTGCACGCGCCATCCGCATGGAAGCACCGCAGATTGCGGCTTTTAACCAGTTTCTCTCCTCCCCGGTGAGAGCCGGAGTGCATTTTGCAGAGACCGCTCACATCACCAGCCCGCGGGACGTGCTGGACACACTTCTGGCCCGCTTTACGGCGGCCGGTGGCATAGCGCTTTCCGCCCGTGCACTCAAAATCGACCACGCGGCGGAGACGGTACGTGTCAGCACCACGCAGGGTGACCTGACTGCGGACCGCGTCGTCGTGGCCTGCGGTGTGCGTTCGGGGTCTCTGCTGCCCGATGTCCCGGTGCCACTGGTGGCGGAACGCGGCTACCATGTGGAATGGAGTCATGGCGGACGATGGACCCTGCCCAATGCGGTTTTTGAAGACCGGGCCGTTGTCGTCACCCGCTTTGGCTCCCGGCTTCGCGCTACCTCCTTTGTTGAGTTTACAAAAGATTCCTCTCCGCCCGATCCACGCAAATGGGAACGGCTTGAAGCGCATGTCCGCGCGCTCGGCCTGCCAGTGGCGTCTGATTTTGCACGCTGGCATGGCTCCCGCCCCACCCTGCCGGATTACCTGCCTGCCCTCGGCAGCTTCCGCCACACGCCACGCCTTGTGGCTGCCTATGGGCACAACCATCTGGGGCTGACTCTTGCCCCTGTAACCGCAGAAGCACTGAGCGCCCACATCCTGCGTGGCGCGCCCCTCCCCACAGCTTTCAGCCCGGACAGGTTCAGCCTGCGCTCCGGCTCCCGCATATAAGGACACCCCATGACTCTGACAGGCGCTCTTCTGATCGGCCAGAATACGGTTAACCGCCCGGAAACCTTTCAGGCCCTGAATGCCGCAACGGGTGAGGCGCTGGACACAGCGTTCTCCTGCGCAACCGCCGAAGATGCCGGGACTGCCTGCACACTGGCAGATGAAGCCTTTGACACCTTCCGCGCCACCACGCCGGAAGCCCGCGCGCAGTTTCTGGACTGTATTGCGGAGGAAATTGAAGCCCTCGGGCAGCCCCTTCTGGACCGCGCCCATGCGGAAACCGGCCTGCCTCTGGCCCGCCTGACGGGGGAGCGGGGCCGCACAACCGGCCAGCTCCGCCTGTTTGCGCAGGAACTGCGGGCCGGGCGCTGCCTTGACGCCCGGATTGATGAAGCCCTGCCCGACCGCAAGCCCATGCCCCGCGCGGACCTCCGCCAGATCCGCATTGGCGTTGGCCCGGTTGCTGTTTTTGGGGCCAGCAACTTCCCGTTGGCGTTCTCCGTTGCCGGAGGTGATACCGCGTCCGCTTTTGCCGCTGGCTGCCCGGTGGTGGTCAGAGCGCACCCGGCTCATCCCGGCACGAGTGAACTGGTCGGCCGCGCCATTCAGTCCGCCGTGAAAAAATGCGGCCTGCCGGAGGGGACGTTCTCCCTGCTGGGCGGACCGGATTATACGCTTGGCGCAGAACTGGTGCGGCACCCGGCCATTATGGCTGTTGGCTATACCGGCTCACGCTCAGGCGGCATCGCGCTGAGCAAGATTGCGGCGGCCCGCCCGGTGCCTGTTCCGGTGTATGCGGAAATGAGCAGCATCAATCCCGTCTATCTGCTGCCAGAAGCCCTGAAGACCCGTGCAGACGCTCTGGGCGCGGCCTTTATTGGGTCGCTCACCATGGGCGCAGGCCAGTTCTGCACCAATCCCGGCCTTATTCTTGCCCTCAGCGGCCCGGACCTGGATCGCTTCTGCCAGAGCGCGCAGGAGGCGCTTAAAACCGCCCCTGCGCCCACCATGCTCACACAGTCCATCCATGCGTCTTACGATGCTGGGGTGGAAACACTCGGCAGCCGTCCGGGCGTCACCCTGCTGGGGCGTGGGCCACACGGTGAGACATCCGGCTGTCAGGCTGCCGTTTTCACGACCGATGCCGCGCATTTCCTGCAAGACCCGGTGATGCAGCATGAGATTTTTGGTTCCTGCTCCCTGATTGTCGCCTGCCCGGATCTGGAGACGCTGCTGCGTCTGAGCCGCAGCCTTGAGGGCCAGCTTACCGCGACCCTGCACATGGAAGACGCCGACATTGCCACCGCCAGCCAGCTTATGCCGGTTCTGGAACGCAAGGTTGGCCGTATTCTGGCCAACGCGTGGCCTACGGGCGTGGAAGTCTGCGCGGCTATGGTGCATGGCGGCCCCTTCCCCGCCACAACAGACCCGCGCAGCACTTCCGTCGGCACGGCGGCTATTGAGCGCTTTCTGCGCCCCGTGTGCTATCAGGATCTGCCGGACGCGCTTCTGCCAGCCGGGCTCCGCAGCACAAACCCGCTGAAGCTGCCGCGCCAGACCAGCCACTAAAGCCACCGCCAGCCAGCCCCGAGACGGACGACAGGAGCCCTTCATGCCGCATGACGCCACACAGCATGATGACTCAGGCCACTTCAGGCAACGCCTTGGCCTGTTTGATCTGACAATGATCGGCTTCGGCTCCATCTTCGGCTCCGGCTGGCTGTTTGCCGCCGCGCATGTGGCGGATATGGCAGGTCCGGCCAGCATCGTCTCCTGGCTGATCGGCGGGATTGCGGTTCTGCTGATCGGGCTGGTCTATTGTGAACTGGGGGCGGCCCTGCCGCTGGCAGGCAGCGTCGTGCGCTACCCGGAACAGGCACATGGCTCGACCGCGGCTTTTCTGACCGGTGCCATGACAACCATCGCCTTCTCCAGCCTGATCTCCATCGAGATCGTGGCCGCCCGCCAGTATGCGGATGCCTGGACAGGGGGCCTGACCCGCAATGCCAGCGGAGACCCTACTCTGGCAGGATGGCTGGTCCAGCTTGCGGTAATGGGCGTGCTGTATGCTATCAACCGGCGCGGTATTGGCAGTTTTGCACTCATCAACAATATCGTGACGGTTTTCAAATTTCTGGTGCCGACACTCGTTGTCGTCCTGCTTCTGGCCGCCATGCACCCCGGCAACTTCAGCCTGCATGGCTTTGCGCCGCATGGCTTTCAGGGTGTGGAAACCGCCATTTCCGCCGGGGGCGTTATTTTTGCCTATCTGGGGCTGACCCCCATCCTCTCGGTTGCCAGTGAAGTGCGCAACCCGCAGCGCACCATTCCCATTGCACTGGTGGCCTCCATCACGCTGGCGATGCTGGTGTATCTGCTGCTGCAAACGGCATTTATCGGTGCATTGCCTCCGGCCCTGCTGACGGATGGCTGGAACGGGATCGCGACCCGGCTCAGCCTGCCCTTCCATGATATTGCTGTGCAGCTTGGTCTGGGTTTTCTGGCGCTGATGGTTGTGACAGATGCCATCCTCTCCCCCACCGGCACAGGCAATATCTACATGTCGGCCACGGCCCGTGTGGTTTATGCGTGGTCCAGAAGCGGCACGTTCTTTCCGGTTTTTCAGCGCATGGACACACAGCGCGGTGTGCCGGACAAAGCCCTGCTGCTGACATTCGGGCTGGCGCTGTTCTGGACCCTTCCGTTCCCCTCCTGGCAGGCGCTGATTGGGGTCGTGTCTTCCGCACTCATGCTCAGCTATGCCATGGCCCCTACATCGGCAGCCGCCCTGCGCCGCTGCCAGCCTGATCTGCCCCGCCCTTTCCGCCTGCCCTGCTTTTCCGTGCTCTCCCCTCTGGCGTTTGCTATCGCCTCCCTGATTGTTATCTGGACGGGGTGGAGCACCCTGTGCTGGCTGATGCCCGCCCTGCTGGTGCTGACGGGGATTTTTATGATGCTTGTGCGGCGGAACCTGTCCAGTGCAGCGTGGTCTCAGGAACTGCGCAGCAGCCTGTGGATGCCGGTATATTTTCTGGGGCTGCTTGGTCTCTCATGGTGCGGCCCGTTTCAGGGCACGGGCCTGCTGAACCATGCGTGGGATGATGTGGCGGTGATTGCCTTTGCACTGATTATCCACTACTGGGCAGCGCTCTGCGGCGTAAAAACAGCCCGGTAAAAAACGGAGACGGTTCAGGCGGTAAGTAAGCAGGCAGGCAGGCAGGCAGGCAAAGCAAGTTCACATTGCCTGCACCTGATAAGCCGGATTACAGGCAGACGGCTCTCGCAGGCTGGAATTTTATTTCAGTGCGCCCCGGAGATCATCCAGCGTCGTCTGAATATGTTTGCGCATCAGCTTTTCAATCTCGCGCTTGTTGCCTGCCTGCCAGCACGCCATCAGTTCACGATGTTCCTGATTAGCGCGGGTATCAATATCCTGCATGTGCATATGGAAGCGTACATAACGGTCCGCCGTCACGTTGAGCAGGGTCAGCACATGAATGGTCGTGGGGCCTGCCGCAGGCTGGACCAAGGCCAGGTGAAAAAGCCGGTTATACACGCCCCGCCGTGGGTCCTGCCGTGCGACGGCACTTTCCAGCTCTTCCAGACAGGCCTGCGCTTTTTTTGCATCTTCTTCTGTTGCACTCTGCGCGCCAAGAGCCGTCGCCTCCGGCTCAATCAGCAGGCGCAGGTGAAAAACATCCTCCGCTTCTTTGCGCGTCAGCGGCGTGACAAAAAATCCGCGCTTGGGGTGCAGAGAAACAAGACCATCCTGTTGCAGGCGCACCAGTGCTTCACGCACCGGGATTTTGCTGATTTCAAACGCTGCGGCAATCCCATCCTGCCGGATCGGTTCGCCCTCCCCCACCTCGCCATTCAGGATTTGCTCGCGGAGAACATCATAAAGCTGGTCTGAAATAGACCGCGACACAAGTCGCGTCTTCTGTGGGGTGCTCATATTATACAAACTTCACTTCTATCGCTCAGATCTTGTCTGTATAGCTAGGGCATTCCCCACGCCGAAACAACCAATACACATAAAGATGGCTGAAAATACCGGCCTGAGTGCGTTACTCCGCTTTTTTACGGGCCGCCAGCAAACGCACCCCAAAGAACGGACCATTGGAACGGGACCCACCGGGGACGATACGCACCGTCAGGCTCTGTTTTCCGCGTGTCCATGCTTCCGGAAGCGCAACCTCCATTTCCACAAACCGCGCTGGCGCCTCCGCAGGCCAGTTCAGGCCGGAAAGCGCTTTACCGTTAATGAGAATATGCGTGCCCCGTGTGCGCGGACTATCCTTGCTCCACAATGTCGTTTGTAAAACCAGCGGCCCCGGAGCAGCCTTGAGGGTAAATTCCATAAACCCGCCCGCGCGCAGATCCCGCCCGTTCCGCCCGCGATAGACAAGAGGCCAGGACTCATCCGCCTTCAGGCCGTGATCATGCTCCTGCTGCATCTCACCCAGATGAATAACATCAATCGTGCGGGCCGCGA
Organism: Acetobacter persici; assembly: GCF_018256955.1. Taxonomy (NCBI): domain Bacteria; kingdom Pseudomonadati; phylum Pseudomonadota; class Alphaproteobacteria; order Acetobacterales; family Acetobacteraceae; genus Acetobacter; species Acetobacter persici. Next base: position 12,505 of record NZ_JAERKU010000012.1, on the reverse strand, counting down.
TATCCTTCTGGCGGCGCTGTTCCTCACGATACAGACCTTCTTCCTGCGTCCAGTCCGTTTCTGAAAAACACCGCAGATACAGGGCGCTGCGGCGCTTGTACTGCGCATAAAAAGGTTTGAATTCAAGCTGCGCCGGTCGTCCGGCCTGTGTCGTGCGATACACCGCCTCCTGCCCTGCCACCGGCACAAAATCCCGCACAACATCCGATGTGACAAGTGCCGGGTCCATAGCATCATAAGCGCCTTCGGCTGTGGCGAGATCAGCAGCCAACACCATTGGTCCGTGCAGGAGCGAGACAAGGTGCGGCGCTTCCACCGGGGCTTCCGTGCGCAGTGCCAGAGGCAATGTCAGTGTGACAGTATCCCCCTTACGCCAGACCCTGTTGATGGTGAGATATCCATCTTCAGGCTGCGCCGGGACGGTCTCACCGTTTACCTTTAGCCCAATGGAGCCCTCAACCCAGCCCGGAACCCGCAGAGCCAGACGGAAAGGCCCGGCCGCTTTCGCCTCTTCCACGCTCAGCGTGATCTGCCCGTCATACGGGTAACGTGTGTCCATTCGCCAGACAACGTCCTGAGCCACCCAGTGCAGGCGGGAGGGAATATAGAGGTTCACAAAGAGCGTCTCAGCGCCTTGCCACCAGATAGACTCTCCATGTTTGGCATGGCTTTCCATGCCAGTCCCCACGCAGCACCAGAAACTGTCTTCAGGAGTTGACCACTCCCGCACACCGGCGGTGATGGTCGGGGTCATGTAGGTAAACAGCCCGGTGTGTGGATCATGCGCCGCCAGAACATGGTTCAGATGCGCACGCTCGTAATAGTCAAACAGCGTGCTGTCCGGCTGCCATGTGTAAACCTGCCGCGTCAGCTTGAGCATGTTATACGTATTACAATGCTCGCAGGTCTGCTCCGTCAGATGCTGAGAAATTGTGTCTGGTTCAGAGAAATATTCCCGGTCCGCATTCCCGCCAATCACGTAACTATGGTGCCGGGTCACGGCTTGCCAGAAAAAACGTGGCCCCACCTGCCAGCTTTTATCCCCGCTTACCTCCGCAATCCGCCCCAGCCCGATCAGCTTCGGGATTTGCGTATTGGCGTGCCGGTTAGCCAGATTATCCTGCTGCGCCATTAGCGGGTCAAGCACCGGGTGGTCATAGGTGCGCTTTGCCAGTTTCAGCCACTTTACATCCCCTGTGCGGGCAGCCAGTTCGGCAAAACTCTCGTTCAGTCCACCATATTCGCAGGTCAGAACTTTCTGAAGCTGCGCGTCTGTCAATTTGCTGTAAAAAACCTCAAAAAAACCACCCAGCCTGACTGCTACGGCCAGCGCATCCGTATTCTGGCAGTAGGTTTGTGCATCAAACAAACCGGCAAATGTTTTATGGATATTATAAAGCGGAGACCATGCTCCGTTCAGATCAAACCCACCTGAGCGGATATCGCCATTTTCAATTTCAGAAAAAATTATTTTCCCAGAAGTAATTTTTCCGTCTTTTTCCTTGCGGGTAAAGCCTGCAACATACCCGTCGCCCCATTTAGTCTGAACAAGAGCCAGTTCCTGCACAATATAGGCTACCCTGTTGCGACATTCGGCATCCCCTGTCTGCGCATACATCAGAGCCAGAGCGGAGAGGTAATGGCCGAGCGTATGCCCGGCAATCGTGTCATTCTCCCACCCGCCATAGACTGCGCCTCTGGCAGGCAGTCCCGCCTGAGTGCGGAAGTTATGCAACAGCCGGTCCGCGCTCAGGCTCAGCAGATAAGCCCGGTTTCTCTCAACCGCATCAAGCCACGGGGAAGGAAGCAGCCGAACATCCTGCAGCGGCACCGGAGTTACAGCCTCTCCGGCGCCGCCTGCCCTGTCCCCTGAGGCAAATGCCCGGCGTATTCCGGGCACACCGGATACCACGCCACCCAGAGCCGCACTTGTCAGCAGGAAACGCCTGTTCAGTCTGATCCCCATACTCTTCCCTTCCCACCGTGCAAAAACTATCTTCTGTTTCCGAAAATAAAGCTCTCAGACCGTAATCCGTCTCAAGGCCGCCCTGCATGCAAATGCAGAACGGTCGCCGTGCTGTGCAAAGGTATTTCCCACGCGCCCCGCACGTCTGGTGGTGCGGGGCTCAGAACGTAGGGATGCGCAGGCACTCCCGCAGGGTAGTCAGCGCGCAACAGTGCAACCGGGGTCCAGCGGTCCGCTGCTGCGAGTGTGACCTCAATATCCTGAGAGGCAGGATGATACATCACAGCTTCAAACTTTCCGCTTTCCAGCGTCAGGAAGACGCCCGCCTGCGCGATGAAAATACGTGTTCTGGCACTATCTTTTGGCAGAACCGTCACGCTACCATCGCGATCTTCCTGCAGGAGTGCCCCAAAAGCCTGCCAGCCAAACGTGGGGTCTTTGATCACATCAACCTGCGTTGCAAGAGCATGACCATAAAACCCCATGCCGTAATCTCCGGAATAGGCATCAAACTGCATGGCATCCGGAGCAGAATGGAATGCGGCTGATCCAAACCCCTGCTGGTCAATATTGGTTAAAGCGCCCATCAGGCCGCCATAGGCCACACGGAGCATATACAAATCTGCGGGCTGAGCCTGAAAAGCCGAGAACAGCGGAACGGCATTCAGTGCAGAGCCATAATGGTGAATCTGCCGCTCAATCCGGGCACGTTTTCCGGCGTAGAGAAAATCCCAGTACCGGCGGGCATTGCCGTTATAGCCCCAGCTTGGCAAAGCTGGGTCATACGCCAGAATGGCATCCCGCGTTTCCGCCGCCTGTGCCGTATCACCAAAATAGGTCAGCCAGGCATACACTTCCGGCTGACCGGTGGAATCCCATGCCATTTCACTCCCATACGGGTAGCGCTGACCTTTCCAGACAGTCTCACGCTTTTTCATAAGCGTTTCGATTACGCCCGCTTCTTCTGTCAGGTTTTCCCGTTTTAAATCCCTGAGGATTTCAACAAAAACATCCCCCTCCATCAGGCCATACTGCGTGTAGTACGGGGCCTGCTGCATCATGGCTGTCATTGTGACAGCCGCCTTATGCAGATACCACAGCGCGTCATGCTGCTGCACCAGCCCCGTATGGTTGCGTGCCAGCCGATACAAAACCCAGTGCACCAGAGCGACATGCGGGTAATTATAAGCCCGCTGGATATCCGCCGCTTTTTCCCGCGACCATGACGCCCATGTTTTCCAGTTCTCGCCTGTCTTATACAAATCGGGGAAATGAGCCGGATCATAATAAAACAGGCTTTTCCGGACACCGCCTTCTGTCGGCCCTGATGCAACCTGCAAGCGGCCAGTCACAGTTTCATTGACAAACCGCTCCAACTTCGCAACTTCCTGCGGGTCCGGGTTGTCCAGCTCTTTCATGGCTGCGGCAACATAGCTGCCAGCCCCGCCCTCATCACTCAGCCCGGCAATCCAGACACGCGGCTCCTGCGTGACGATATGCCCGGCCTCCCGATCATACGTCATGATTGACGGGCTACGATGGAACGGGTCTGCCGGGTTTTCATACCACTGGCGTGAAAACAGGAAACGCCCCATCTCCTCAGCAGCCGTCCGGGCCGGATGGGTGACAAAATAGTTCAGCGTCTGCACACTGCCATCAGCGTACGTGACGGACAGGCGCGCCCGCCCCCATGTTCTGCCTTCCACCCGATAACGCTGCCAGACCCCGCGCGTACCTTCCGGAACAAGGCTCAGCGCCCCCTCCGGCTCCACGAAAAAAGACCGGACAGGCAGCGGCGCCTGAAGGGAGAGGGTAGCGGGCAGGTCCTGCGGCACCACATAGCCCGGCAGGCTGACGGCAACCGGCAGCCCATGCTCTGCCAGTGTTTTTTCAATCCCGCGCACACCGGAAGCAAACGTAAAGCGGATGCCAAAACTGCGTGTTTCACCGGGGTGTAAGCTAAACTGTGTCGGAGTATTCCACTGTGCGCCCGCGTTTTTCCACTCCTGCCCGGCAAAACCGGCGCTGGCGGGCATCCAGTCATAAAACCCTTCAAACGTCTGGCTCCGGGACGTGCCATCCGTCAGCACGGCACTTGCTCCGGAGGTAGCGTGAGGCGCATCCATAATCGGACGATATGCTTCCAGTGGTGTATGCCCCTCCGGCACCCCGAGCAAAACAGGCCCTACCCCACTCATGCGTGTGACCTGAATATACCCGCCGTCCCGCGCAATCGCGGGGTCTGCAAACACTTCGTGCCGGTGTGCCTCCTCCAGTGTTTCATCGGTAAAGTCATTCCCGAACACTAGCGGTATGCCCAAACCGCCAACTGTCACGGCCCGTTTGCCGGGATTGGTGACAGAAAACTCCAAAACCAGATCCTGCCCGGAAAGCCTCCATGCACGAACAACCTGTAACGGAAACCCATGCCCCAGAGAGGCAGTCATATCGTCCCGCCGCAGGACACTTCCCTGCCCCCAGTTCTCGGTACGGAGTTGTGTTACGGGCTGCCTGACATGCCATGAGGCGTAATCCTGCCAGCCCGTCTCCCCCTCGGTTTTCAGCCGGAAATCAATGTCACCCAGATGCGCAAAACCATTCCCCTGCCGACGCGCCTCTATGCGCCATGGCAGATAATCCGCGTCTTTATCTGTCAGGGCAGAAAGCGACCGCAGCGTTCCGTCTGATGCCTGAAACCGGAGAAAAAACGGCCCGGCATTGCAAAGGGTCAGGCTTTTTGCCGCATCACAGTGGAACACAGGCTGATCAGACTTATCGGATTGCCCTACAGCAGACCCACCCTGCGCAAAAGCCGACAACGGCCCCACAATGCCTGCCCCGCCTAACCCCGCCAGTATGAGAGCGCAGGGGACACGCTGCCAGAGCATCCGTGTCCGGAAGCCCATGCACCCGGAAACCGTATTCCTTCCGGTGGGGCGGCCCGCCTGCCCTGCAAAACCTCGTCTCACTGTGCTGAAGCCTCTCAATCACGGGAACATCTTTAATATATCGTATACCATTTTTGGCAAGAGAGGTAGATTTTATCGCGCGCGCTTTCAAGAAAATCAGAAAACGGGTTGCTGGAAATATCAATCACTTTTTCAGACTAATTTCTTGTCCGAACCGATCTTCTCTGTATGATCGTATACGAAATAAGAAACCAGACTTTCGACCCGCTCTCCCCCGCCAGCTTCTTAGCCGCATAGCTTCCTCTGCGCGTGTGACGATGTAAGGACCCTCTCTGTGCAGCCAGATGCCCCTCCCCTGACCGCCCGACGCTCCGCTTTTTTAACTCTACTGGTCACGGAAGCCGCGGAACGGGCCGGGTTTTATGGCATGGAGGCCATCTTGCTGCTGTTTATGGTGCAGCAGCTTGGCATGGCCGATATGGGGGCGGATCTGCTTGTAGGGGCTTTCGCGGCCATGATTTACGCCACACCTCTGCTGGGCGGGTGGCTGGGAGACCGCGTTTATGGAGCCCGGCGCACAGTAGTGCTGGGGTCCATTCTGCTCAGTGCAGGTTATGGCCTGCTTGCTCTGTCCACTGTGTATCGCACACTGTTTGAACCCGCACTGGCACTGGCTGCAACCGGCAACGGGCTCTTCAAACCCAACGCCGCCCAGCTTATTCGCTGCCTTTATGAAGACCAGCCGCAGGAGCGGGATTCCGCCTTTACCCTCTATTATATGGCCGCCAATGTTGGCTCCGCTCTCTCCATGCTGTGTATTCCATGGGTGAGGGACCATGCCGGGTCTCTCACCGCATTCGGGCTTTGTGTGGCCGGGCCTGCCTGCGCGTTACTGATTTTGCTCTCCCGCACGCGGGCCTTACGCCTTACAGGTTCCGCACCAGACTACGCCCCCCTCCAGTTCCGCGCCGCGGCGGCCGGTGCGGGAGCCATTGCGCTCTGCGCGCTCGCGGTTATGGCCGTTCTCTCCAGCGCCTCTTTCGCCAGACTGGCTGTTCTGGGCTGCCTCGCGCTGGTGGCTTTACTCTGGGTGGCACTCTACCGCCGTGCGGCCTCACGGGAGCGGCTGAATCTGGTCACCATGGGGGTCATGCTGCTGCAAAGCATTGCGTTCTATTGCTTCTACCAGCAGATGCAAACTTCCCTCACCCTGTTTGCCCTCACCCATGTTGATGGCACGTTCCGGCTGGCAGGGCATGCCCTGTTCACACTTTCAGCCGCTCAGTTTCAGGCGCTTGACCCGATCTTCATTATTCTGCTCAGCCCCCTGCTTGCCAAACTCTATCATGCTCTTGCCAGCCGGAACCGGGACTTCTCCCTGCCGACAAAATTCGCGGCAGGCTTCGGTTTTGTAGCCCTGGCCTTTTTTATCTGGTGGGGCGGCACCTATCTTGCTGGCCCCGGCCTGACCAGCGCATGGCCCATGCTGGGCGGTTATTTTGCTCTTGCCACGGCCGAATTACTGATTGGCGGCTTAGGGCTGGCCGTTATTGCCCGCTACGCGCCCGCCCACCTGAATGGCCTGATGGTCGGGGCCTATTATCTGACCGTCGGAGCCGGCATGTATTTAGGGAGTGAGATTGCCAGCCTCGCCAGCCCGCCTGCAACAGCCGTCCCGCTCTACAGTCATCATTATGAAACACTGTTTGGCATTTTGTGCCTGTGCGGCTTCGGGCTGGTCAGCGTTGCCCTCCTTCTGGCCCGGATGCTCAACACTCTGGAAGATCGTCATCAGGCGAGGGTTTAGCCCCTGAGCGGTCTGGCCAGCACGCGCGCACCATTCAAGCTGGTCCGGCTAGCACGGCAGACAGCCAGAAAGAAAATCCGTAAAAGTTCATCCATACTGAACACGCCCCCGTTCCCAAAGACAGGTTGCTCACGATAAAGCGTGAACATCAGGAGACCTGTCCCATGGGCAAAACCCCGAAACTGATTCAGTCCATTGAACGCTCTGCCGCCATTCTGGAAATTATTGCCCAGGAGGGTGGCAGCGCACGCCTGCAACAGATTTCCGGCATTTCGGGGATTGGAAAAACCACCGTCCATAACATTCTCCAGACTCTGGACCATCTGGGCTATGTGCAACGCCGGACGGGGGACATGCGCTACCATCTGGGTGGCCGCATTCTCAATCTCTCCCGCATTGCGGGCGACGATAATGCGCTGCGCGCACGCCTCCGCCCAACGCTGGAAGCCATTGCGCAGGAAAGTGATGCCACTGTCTGGCTGGCGGTTCCCAGCGGGGATGAGGCCGCCTATCTGGATATTATCAACCTGCCGGACCCGGCACTGATGGGGACCATTCCGCGCCGGGAAAAGCTGGAAGGCTCCGCTGTGGGTCTGGTTTTTCTGGCCTTTGTGCCCGGCCTTGGTAAACGGGTGCTGAGCACCCGCGCCAACGCCCTGAACAGTGACATTCTGGCCCAGATAAACACTGTCCGCATCAAGGGCTTTGCGCTGGATCTGCAAACCTATCACCCGGGCGTACACGGGGTGGCCATTCCCTGGCGCGACAACGGCGAAGTACGGGCCAGCATCTGCCTGACAGGGCCCGCCAGCAAGCTTCCGCCCCACCGCCTCAGCCGTCTGGCATGGATGATGATGAAGCAGGTCGAGCGCATGGATATCCAGAACTGTTGAACAAATAAGCTTTCCCTTGCGCGCTGCATTCCCTTATTGACCGGCGCAACGCCTCTGCGCCTTTTTCCAGAAAGCGATTTTTCCGTTATGAACTGCACTGCCGCTCACGCCATGCTGAACGCCGCCCTGGCTGAAGCACACCGCATGAATGTCTCCGTCTGTATTGCCATTGTGGATGCCGCAGCATGGCCTGTCGCGTTCCTGCGCATGGACAATACCATTCTGGGGGCCATTGATATTGCCAATAAAAAAGCCCGCACAGCCGTCCTGTTCCAGATGGACAGTGCCGAATTTGCTGAAATTGCCCACCCCAATGCCCATGCCTACACGCTGGAAAATACCAATGGCGGGCTGATCAGCTTTGGTGGCGGCCTTGTGCTGAAAGACGCTGATGGAACCGTTGTGGGAGCCATTGGTGTCTCCGGTGCCAGCACCGCTGATGATATTGCCATTGCAACCGTCGCAGCCCGCACTCTGAACGCCTGAACGTTTTTTTAGCCGAGACACTTTATGACAACAGAAACCGTATTGCCTGAGGGCACCATGACTGTGGTTCCGCCGCCGCACGGCAGAACCGCAGCCCTTTTTACCCTGACATTCGGCACATTTGTTGTCGGAACCGGGGAGTTCGCCATTATGGGCATGCTTCCTGAATTTGCGCAGTCCCTCAACCTCTCTCTGGCGGATGCGGGCTATGCCATTACCGCCTACGCGCTGGGGGTGGTGATTGGCGCCCCCCTTATTACCATTCTGGGGGCACGCCTCTCCCGCAAGGAACTCCTGCTGGTTCTGCTGATCATGTTCTGTCTGGGCAACTTCCTGAGCATTGTCATGCCAACGGCGGGGCTGGTTGAAGTCGCCCGTTTTCTGACAGGGCTGCCCCATGGCGCCCTGTTTGGCATCTCGGCACTGGTGGCGGCCTCTATGGTGGAGCGCTCCCGCCGGGGCTGGGCGGTTGGCCGGGTGCTGTCCGGTATTGCCATTTCCACGCTGATTGGCGCACCATTTTCCACGTTTGCGGCAGACCATTTTGGCTGGCGGATTGCCTACCTGATTATCGGCGTCTTTGGCGGCCTGACCTTTCTGGGCGTGCTGCGCTATATTCCGGCCGATAAACCCAACCGGAAAAACTCCCCGCTCCGGGAAGTCACCGCACTGGGCAACACACAGGTCCTGCTTACCCTGCTGACGGCAGCCATCGGCTTTGGCGGCATGTTTGGCATTTACACCTATCTGACCAGTGTTCTGCAAAACGTCACGCATGTGCCGGAATGGCAGATCATGATCTATATGGTCATCTGGGGTGCGGGCATGCTGGTTGGCGCAAATGGCGGGGCCTGGCTGGTGGACCGTAACATCAACCTCGCCGCCATTCTGGCTCTTGCCGGGAGCGCTGTGATTATGCTGGCTTTTTCCGCAGTTCTGCACAGCAATATCAGCCTCATGGTCATTGTTTTTCTGGTCCCCACCTTTGTCAACGGCCTTGGCCCGGCACTTCAGACCCGGCTGATGGATTTTGCGGGCGATGCCCAGACACTCGCGGCCTCGCTCAACCATTCCGCTTTTAATATTGCCAACGCACTCGGGGCGTCTCTTGGCAGTGTGCTGCTGGCAAATCAGTTCGGGTATGGGTCACTTGGCGTGGGTGGCGCCATTCTCTCCGTTGGCGGCCTGCTGGTTTATCTGCTGGCTCTGGCTCTGCTGAAAAAAAGCGGGCAGCAGGAAGAGCGGAGCCCTATTCTCTAAAACTCAGCTTTTTCCTGAGAAAAGCCTCCTTCCCCGCACTCTGTGCAGGAAGGAGGCTCACGCTTTTCCCTCATGCGGGCAAAGCCTTGTGCAGCCCCCACGCCACAAATCGCGATGTTTGTGCAACAGACCGGGGGAAAAACTGTCTTAAAATGTCACAAAAACATCACACCCTTCCTTGAAGGCTTTGCATATCTGGAGGTTCAACGGCTAAGAGACCGCTTCTCTTTGACCCGCATCACCCCCCGGAGTGCTGACCGAAGTGCGCACCAAACACCTGCTTTTGTCCTCTATCACGCTGTTCGCTGTCGAACGCCCGGCTCTGGCCGCTGAAGCCACCGCACAGCACAAGCATGCGCCACGCCATGCGCAGCCGGTTTCCGCTCATGCCCCGGCAAAGGCGGAGAGCACTCCGAAGACCAAAGCCCGACCCGCCACCAGTCATCACAGCAAACCGGCCGATCTGGAATCGCACGGCACAGAAAGTGTGTCCGTCACCGCACGCCAGCTGACCGGGCGTGATGCGGAACAGGCTGTCACCAAGGCCATTATGCGGCAGTATGTGCCGGGTACCAGCCCGTATAAAATGCTGGACCGGATGCCGGGGGTCAGTTTTTCCTCCACAGACCCGTTCGGCATCGACAGTTTTGGCGCCAATCTGTACGTGCGCGGGTTCTTCATGAACCAGATGGGCGTTACGGTGGATGGCGTTCCTCTGAATGACCAGACCTACCAGTCTGTCAGCGGCATGAGCCTCGCCTCCTCCATCATCCCGGATGATATCCAGTCCATGCGGATGTCACAGGGGGCCGGATCGGTCGAACTGCCCTCCACCAACACGCTGGGCGGCACCATCCAGATTGGTTCATCCGACCCGTCTGAAAAGCGTGGCGGCAAGATCAGCCAGTCTTTCGGCAGCTACAATTCCTATCGTACCTATGTGCGGCTGGATTCTGGCAAACTGAACGATACCGGCACACGCTTTTATACCTCCTATGCCCGCACGGATGAAGGGATGTGGATGGGCCGCGGCGACCAGTTCATGCAGCAGGTTGATGCCAAACTGGTGCAGCCCATCGGCCACCGCAGCCGCATGTCCGCCTTCTTCAACTGGTCAAGTCTGGCTCAGTGGAACTACCCGGATACCTCCATCGGCATCCTAAAAAATCTCGGCTGGCGCACTCCGCATCTTTATCCCAATTACGCGCAGGCCTACGGCATTGCCAATGGCACCCTGCCGGTGCCCCCGGGCTATAACAACGTGCCGGGTATCAACGGGGCCGACATCGCCATGTATGATGGCGGGCAGTCTGAAATCAACTTCATGGGCGGTCTGCATTTTGACCTCGCTTTGACAGACCGCCTGACATGGAACACCACCATCTACGGCCACAGCCAGACCGGCTATTACAGCTACACGGATTCAGAAGATCCCTCGCCCAACGGCGCACCATTCTCTGAAGAAGTCTGGCAGAACCGTCAGGAACGCTACGGCATAGATACCAGCCTGCGGTACAAATGGGGCCGCCACACCATTGAAGGCGGTGTCTGGTATGAAAACAACAACCAGCAGGCCGGACTTTTCAATTACCAGCAGCCTGTTCTGGGGGAAGGCGCACCGCTGAAGGCCGTTGGCCCGTATGATGTTTACGGCAAGGCCTTTCTGCAGGGCTACAACTTTCAGTGGACCACCAACGTCATGCAGTTCCATCTGCAGGACAGCGTTCAGCTGACACCGGGGCTGGTGCTGCATGCCGGGTTTAAATCCATGGTGGCGACAACGGCCGGTGGCGCAAACTATAACAATGCCGACTGGACGGGGGCGGATGCCCTGCCCAATGGCTCTCTGACAGCCTCACAGGCCTTCCTGCCGCACATCAATCTGGACTGGCACCTCAACGACCACCACGAATTCTATGTAGACGTGGCTGAAAACATGCGCGCCTATGAAGTCTCGGCGTACGGTGTGGCCAACTCCATCTACTCCGTGCAGGATCAGGCAACCTTTCAGGCCCAGAAAAAGGCGCTGGAACCGTCCAAGGCGTGGGTCTATCTGGGCGGCTATCGCTATACGTCCCGCTACCTTCAGGCAAACGCGACCGTTTATCACGCCAGCCTGATCCATCCGCTTCTGGCGGCAGCCGTCGGGTCTCTGACCAACCCGGTCTCTCAGGTGATCGACTTCGGCCATATCTCCATGACGGGTGCCAACGGGGCCATTACGCTGACCCCCATCCCCGGCCTGAACTTTACCAATACGCTGAGCTATAACAAAGGCACGTATGACCGGAACGTCGATACCGTCGGCGGTTATTACGCGCTCTCAGGCAAGAATATCGTCAACTATCCGGCATGGATGTACAAAACAGCCCTCTCCTATACATGGAAAGGAGCCACAGCGCATTTTGACGCCAACTATTTTGGCCGCCGTTATTACAGCTTTATGAACGATACCTCCGTTGCCGGCTACTGGGTTGCCAATGCCGGGCTGGAATATCGCTTTGGGGATCTGAGCGTTCTGAAGAACGTCACAGCCAGCTTTAACGTCTATAATCTGTTCAACAACAAATATATCGCCATGATGGGCCAGAACGATAACCCTGCCGTTGGGGATTATCAGTCCATGGAACGCGGCGCCGTGCGCGAGTTTTTTGGTACAGTCAGCACCTCGTTCTAACAGGCGGGAGGGGAGACCTGCCTCCCCTCCACCTTTGCAGCGTATCCGGCGCAAGTAACGCTGAAGCATTCACTAATATCCTGTTTTAAAAAGAGACTTTTCTCCTTTTAAAAAAAGAGATTCCCCAGAAAAAACTGTCATAAATCTATCATCTTTCATTCATCGTATTTCGCGTTCATTTTTCGTAAAGAAGCGCAATATCACTCAATGATGGATGCGTAATGTCCCAGACAGTCATGAATTCTTCTGAAGAGAGTATGCAGGCCACACGCCCGAATATGGACGTCGGCAACAAACCTCTTCATGTCATTATTTTCTTCGCCGTGCTGATTGGCGCTCTGGGCTTTGCGGCCTTCAGCATCCTTCAGGACATGCATTCCGCAGGGGAAGGCCCGCTGGCCGTCGGCACCTTTGTGCTGCTGGGCATTGCGCTGGTCGGGCTGGAAGATGCGGCGGACCGCTGGCCGAGGCGTCTGTCCGGCGGCCAGCGTCAGCGCGTTGGGGTTG
>NZ_JAERKU010000011.1:0-102759 GCF_018256955.1 Acetobacter persici | reverse complement strand
GCGGGGTGGAGCAGCCCGGTAGCTCGTCAGGCTCATAACCTGAAGGCCGCAGGTTCAAATCCTGCCCCCGCAACCAACGATACTTGCGATACGAACGCATCGAGAACGCCACTGTCCGGATGGACCGTGGCGTTTTTCTTGTGCGCCGCGAACTGCAGGATCGCCGCCAGATCACCGCGCAGGATGATCGCCAGTTCGCCATCGGCCGGCTGGAGCGTGATCTGCGAGACGAGCGTGCGCAGACGCTCGGCCGCCTCCGTCTTCGTCTCTTCGGCCTGAAGGCTCTCATAAAGAGACGCGATCCGCTGCTGATAAATCTCCGCCATGTTCGGATGCAGCAGGGGAGGCGGCTCTTCCGTATTGGCCAGACGCTCTGTCACTTCTGCCTTGCGTGCTTCCAACCGCTTCATGTCATCGACGATTGCCTGGATTGGTCCACCAGCCTTGAGCGCGGTCAGAAGTTTTGCCAGTTCCCGATCAATGCGGGGCAGTTCTGCTCGCATGGCAACCAGATCGGCACCGTGCTCCATGCGCAGCCTGTTCACCTCGCGGGTGAACTCGTTGCAGAACTCCTTGAACAGGTCCGGCTCCATCAGGTGCGTGCGTAATCCACTGAGGACCGATGCTTCCAATGCGTCACGGCGGATGTTCAGCCGGTTGTCGCAGGTGCCCTTGTTGCGCGCCGTCGAGCAGCCGAGCAGATCCTTCGAGATCATGCTGTAGCCGCCGCCACAACAGCCGCAGCGGATCAGACCGGCAAAGAGGTGGCGAGGACGGCGCCGGTCATTGAGGGCTTCGTTTCCCCTCTCTGGCTGGCTGAAGGTTGTTTCGGCCTGGCGCGCCTTCACGGCATCCCATAGATCCTGCTCAATGATCCGCAGCTCCGGCACCTCCTGGATGACCCATTCGGATTCAGGATTGAGGCGTGAGACGCGCTTGCCGGTATCAGGATCTTTCAGGTAGCGCAGCCGGTTCCAGACCAGACGGCCGACATACATCTCGTTATTGAGGATGCCGGTGCCGCGTTCCCGGTTGCCGTGAATGGTGGACGGTCCCCATTCGCGGCCCTGCGGGCCGGGAACGCCGTCGCGGTTCAGTTCCATGGCGATCGTGCGTGAGGACTTGCCCCGTGTGTAATCGGTGAAGATGCGTCTGACCGTGCGGGCCTCTTCCTCGTTGATGGTCCGGTCACCCCGGATGCGCTCGCCCTTCGCATCGAACTGGCGCACGACATCATAGCCGTAGGAATTGCCGCCGCCGGACTTGCCGTCCTCGATCCGGCCGCGCAGGCCACGACGGACTTTTTCGGCGAGATCCTTGAGGAACAGGGCATTCATGGTGCCCTTGAGGCCGATATGCAGATGGGTGACGTCGCCTTCGGACAGGGTGATGATCCGCACGCCGGCGAAGGTCATTCGCTTGAACAGGCCGGCAATATCCTCCTGGTCGCGCGACAGGCGATCCATGGCTTCGGCCAGAACGATCGAAAAGCGGCCTCGCGTCGCATCCTGGATCAGCTCCTGAATGCCGGGACGCAGCAGGGAGGCGCCCGAGATGGCGCGGTCGGTATAGCTGTCGACGATCGTCCAGCCCTGTTTCTCGGCATGAAGCCGGCACAGACGCAGCTGATCCTCGATCGACGCGTCGCGCTGGTTGTCGGATGAGTAGCGGGCGTAGAGCGCGACTTTCACAATCCCATCTCCCTATTCCTGGAGATCGCGTCGCCTCGCGGCCTCCACTTCAGCGTTGACGAAATCCCGTGCAGCCTGACGGGCCAGAAGCCGGACCAGACTGACCAGCCGTGGATCGGCTCCACTGCGTAATGGTGTCACGTTGGCCTTCGGAGCGTCGAGAACGAGCCGCACCCTGTCCGCTATCGTATCGCGTTGGCGTGCCATCTTCCCGTCCTTTCTGCATGGATCGTCGAAACGTCCTGAACCCACTGTGGCGGACGGATTTGCAGTGCGTGAACAGAAAAATACACAGAAACAAGGAGATGGGCCGTGCGGAGAGGGCTTCGGGATAGTCGCGAACACGCGCGGCTATCGCTGTCGGCACTATCACAAGATGGTGAACGTGCGACTATAATAGTCGCAATTTATCGCGGTGGCATCGACTCGCAGGTTGGTTGGCACGGACCTGCATCCCTTAAAGCCGTATCTACGCGGTTTCGTGGATGCGATCTGGCGCCTGGTGGGGCCGGGAGAGAGGAAGAGGGAAGTGAGGTTTTCGTGACGGATTCAGGGGTGGAAGAGAGGCTTCCGCCCGTCCGTCACGGAGTGTCCTGCCATGGCGAGTGCCATCCAGAAAATCGCCCTCAATGCGTCCCGTGATATTCCCTTCAACAAGCTGGTGCTGTCGCAGTCCAACGTGCGGCGTGTAAAGGCCGGCCTGTCGATCGAGGAACTGGCCCGCGACATCGAACGCCGCGGCCTATTGCAAAGCCTCAACGTTCGTCCCGTCCTGAACGGTGAGGGGGCGGAAACCGGGGTCTATGAGGTACCGGCCGGTGGTCGCCGGTTCCGCGCCCTTGAACTGCTGGTGAAGCAGAAGAAACTGGCCAGAACGGCACCCGTGCCCTGCGTCGTGCGCGAAGCCGGATCGGCCATTCTCGCCGAGGATGATTCCCTGGCCGAGAATGTCCAGCGGGTCGCGCTGCATCCGCTGGACCAGTTTCGGGCTTTTCGCGACATGCTGGAGAAGGGCATGTCTGAGGAAGAAATCGCGGCCGCGTTCTTCGTCGTGCCGGCCGTGGTCAAACAGCGCCTGCGCCTCATGACTGTGTCGGACAAACTGCTCGATATCTACGAGCAGGATGGCATGAAGCTCGACCAGCTCATGGCCTTCTCGATTAGCGATGATCACACCCGTCAGGAACAGGTCTGGGAGATTGTTTCCCATAGCCACAATCGCGAGCCTTATCTGATCCGTCGCATGCTGACGGAGAAAACCGTGCGAGCCTCGGATCGCCGCGTGCGCTTTGTCGGGCTGGACGCCTATCTCGCTGCCGGTGGCCATGTCATGCGTGACCTGTTCGAGGCAGACGATGGCGGCTGGCTGCAGGATCCGACCCTGC
Source organism: Acetobacter persici (assembly GCF_018256955.1). Classification (NCBI taxonomy): domain Bacteria; kingdom Pseudomonadati; phylum Pseudomonadota; class Alphaproteobacteria; order Acetobacterales; family Acetobacteraceae; genus Acetobacter; species Acetobacter persici. The sequence goes on along the minus strand of NZ_JAERKU010000011.1, from coordinate 99,683 downwards.
TCGACCAGTTGGTGATGGAAAAATTGCAGGAGGCGGCCGAACAGGTCCGTGCCGAAGGCTGGAAATGGGTCGAAACGGCGCTGTCCTTCCCCTGGGGGCATACACGGGACTTCGCGGAGATTGATGGTGTGCCGGTGGTGCTTTCGGAAGAAGACGCCGCGTGTCTGACCGCTCTGCACAGCGAGCGGCAGACGATCGAGGCGGAATACGCGCAGGCGGATGAATTCCCCGAAGACGTTGATATCCGCCTGGGCGAGATCGAGCAGGCCATTGAGGCGCTGGAAGAACGCCCTGTGTCCTTCGATCCGGTGGACATGCAGCGAGCCGGCGTCTTTGTCAGTCTCGATACCGACGGCACGTTGCTGGTCGAGCGGGGCTTCGTTCTGCCCGAGGATATGCCGGTGGAGCCCGAGGATGGTCACCATGAGTCCGAGGGATATGATGACGGAATTGTCCATGGCAGCGATGGCGACGATGCCGACGGGGGAGGGACGAACGGCGCACCGGACATCGAGCCCGAAGAAGAGGACGGATCGAAGCCGCATTCCGACCGTCTGCTGACCGAACTGACGGCCTGGCGCACGCTGGCCCTGCGCGATGCGTTTGCCGGCAATCCGCATATCGCGCTGACGGAACTGCTCCATACGCTGGTGCGCGACCTGTACTGGCAGGTCTCGGGCGCGGACTGCCTGGAAGCCTATGTTCGGGAAATTTCCCTTCCGGTTCATTCCCCCGACATGCCGGGCAGCCTGCCGGCTCATGCGCTGCGCCAGCGTAACGAAGGCTGGAAGCACGATCTGCCGGAGAATGAGGACGCGTTGTGGCACTGGATCAACGGGCTGGATGACACTAGCCGTCTGGCCCTGCTGGCGCATTGCCTGTCTTTCGGGATCAACGCGCTGCATGAATCGTCCCATGGTCCGTCCCTGGCGCGCAGCGTCAGGGAACGGCTGACGCGAGCCGACCGCCTCGCCACTGCGCTTACGCTTGATCTGGTCGAAGCGGGCTGGCAGCCGACGGTGGAGAATTATCTGGGCCGTGTCACCAAGGCCCGTATTCTCGAAGCCGTACGCGAGGCGCGGGGAACTGAGGCAGCCGAGCGTATCGCACATCTGAAAAAGAACGACATGGCGCCGGCGGCCGAAAGGCTGCTTGAGGGCGCCGACTGGCTGCCCGAAGCATTACGCACGAAAGGACTGTCCGCGCAGATGAAAACTGATGAAGTCCCTGATTACTTAGCAGACGGGCCTACCGCGGTCGCTGCGGAATAGCATTTCCCTGAATGAAAATGGCGGCTTCCGATCTCCGGGAGCCGCTTTTTTCATGCTGTCATGCTACTCGGCAGTGCTTCTGCTTCCGCCTCTTTTAAGACATTCATTGACCTTGAAAGTCTGCCCATAACCAGACATTGATTACGGGTATAAGGCAACTCCACGTTATGGCCCTGTATCAGGCTGACTACGCCTGCCGAGCACGGTTTCATGAGCCAGCCGATTTTTCTCTTCGCGTCAGACTTTCACGAGTTTGATAGCGCGTTCCGGACAGGCCTTTACACAGAGACCGCAGGCACGGCACTGATCGGCATGAGGCGTATACGCGACCAGTCCTCCATGAACATGGCTTTTGATCTTCCCGACAAATGAAAGCTTCCGATAGTCCGAACGGTCGATCTTTCGAACTTCGAAAACATTGTAAGGGCACAAGGCGACGCAGGCGTCTTTTCCCTCACAACGATTGAAATCAACAATTGGGACGACCAGCCCCGTTCGACCTTCTTCCAGGCATTTAGGTGCGCTCATCGGTCTTTCTCCGTTTCCGGTCGTTTCGATGCCACTCATTTGACGCTCTGCTGCAAATTCCGACTTTGGCGAAGTTCCCGCGCGAACATCTCAAGCGTGGTCATTGGTTTCCCCAGTTTTTCCCAGGTTTCCTTGGCGTAAAACGGATCTTCGTGATCGCCGAAATAGGCGAACAGATGCGCCACGAATTTCATTTTCGGATTGAAAAGGCCGATCATTCGCATGACCCAGAGCGGCGCCACGCGAATTTTGAGAGAGGGATCGTAGTTTTTTACAAACCGCTCCAGCGCCTGTCTGACGGAGATCGCTTCCGGTCCCTGCACGGGACAATGTTCTGGCATTGCTTCAGGATTTTGAAATGCCTCGACCACCCATCGCGCATAATCCACAGCGCTGATCCACCAGATCCTGACACGCGTATTCCCGATCCACTGGATCGCGCGTCCGCTGATCATGAAAGGCAGCAACTCCATGAAATGGGTTGGCGCGAAGAAGGTATGACGGATACCGGTGTCCGCAATGATCTTGTGCCCTTCCATACGGATAATATTGGGCACGACATTCTGTTTGATGTTTGGGAGAGCCGGTGGATAGGCACCAAGAGCACCGATCTTGGCAATATACCGGATATCCAGCCCCTGTATGGCCGTCATCAGGTTTCGTACACCCTCTCGCTCTTCATAAAAGGGAAGGTTCGGGTCCGCCGTCTCGGTCGCGAGATTGATGTAGAGCGCGTCTACCCCTTCAAGAGCACTACGCAGTCCCGGAATGTCCCGTAGATCGACCTGAACGATCTCGACAGTGTCCGGGAGCATCCTGCGTGCCTTGTCCGGCGAGCGGACGATGGCGCGGACTTCGAAATGTCTGGCCAGTTCGGTCGCGACCGGCGCGCCAAGGCGACCCGTCGCACCAATGACGGCTATTTTTCTGATCGGTTTCATGGTGTGTCCTGATCCATCGATGCAAAAATTGTCCTGAGTTTTTCAGGACCGTAATGCCGGTTTATGGCGGTGTTTCTGAGGCCGATCCCGCGCAGCAGGAAACGGACCGTGTTCTCGACCAGCTTGTCGCGTGTCACGCCGTATTCAACGACCGTGATGTCGGGCAGGCTGATCAGATGCAGCGTGTTCGCCAGATGATGGACGAACCAGATCTCGGCACTGCCGGTCTGAACACCGTCCTCAATATCGCCCGCGTCCTGCGCAACCCGGAAAGATCGTTCGAAAACGCCGATCCAGGGCTTCACATGCCGATCGAGGAAAGCCTTTGCGAACTGTCCGTCGCCCAGCAGACTGGCCGTGACCAGCCGCTTGGTATCATTATGAGACTGTGCATCTCCGATGCCGGGAAAGACCGCCTGCACGAGCAACGCAACACCTGTGACCAGTGTTGCCGTCGAAGGAGTTGCTTCGGCGAGAAGACGGCTGCCCACGGCGTTGGCTTCTACGCAATGGGACTCAAGTTCCGCGTAAAGCACCTCCTTACTGGCGAAGTGCCGGTAAAGAAGGGCTTCTGAGACACCCGCCGCCTTGGCGATCTCTTTCGTGGTCGCACCCTCCCGACCAAGCCGGGCGAAAACGGGAGCCGCCGCTGACAGGATCGCCTGCCTGCGGTCCGTCGCGGAAAGTCTGGAAGGGCGTGGCGGCATGGTTTCTCCTTACGGAGAATTAGTAAGTTAGTATTCACTTACATGCAAGCGCTTTGTTATACCTCGCCGTATATGACCAGGGTCAGGTCCGGACGCCCATCGACTGCGAAGGTTGAAACCTCAAAGATCCGGGGACCATGAACAGGATGATGGAACGTCTCGGCGCCATGCCCGAACGTATGAACCGTCCTGTCCTGCCATAGCGCCCGGAATTCAGGACTGGCGCTGCAAAGTTCCGCCACTAAAGGCTCGACCGCCTCCGATGCACCCGCCCGGGCCGTATCCATCCTGAAGCTGCTGACGATGAAACGCGCGGAACTTTCCCAGTCCGGGTGAAGCCTCCTGCTGCGCGGGTCGAGAAAAATCAGCCGAAGAATATTGCGGTGTTCGGGCGGAAGGAGCGCAAAATCTGTCATCAGTTCCGTGGCCGCACGGTTCCATGCGACCATGTTCCAGGTTGCGGTACGGATGAACGCCGGACTGGGATCAAGTCTGTCGAGCACGCGTTGAAGTCTCGGCGTGACATCCGTGTCCTGCCGATAACGCGCCTCGGGCGATCGCCCCAGCCCGAGAAGGAAAAGATGCTCGCGTTCTGCGTCGGTCAGCATCAAAGCACCCGCAAGACGCTCCAGAGCCGCAGCCGACGGCATTCCGCCCCGGCCCTGCTCAAGCCAGGTGTACCATGTCACGCTCAGCTCCGCGCGCTGCGCCACCTCCTCGCGACGCAGGCCCGGGGTTCGTCGGCGGATTGCCGGGAATCCCAGTGCGACAGGATCAAGTTTCTGACGTGCATTGCGAAGATAGAGACCAAGCGCCTTCTCACTGGCGTGCAGGCTACTCATCCTGTTAGTTCCTATACCCCTGTAAGTTCACGGCTTTACCAGTGTATCTGATGCCATTCAGTCTGTCCCCTTTCGGGAATACTGTCCGGACCTCAATCCTGAGTCGGGCTGGATCTTGTTTCCGGGAGACGCAGGGGCACAGCACATGAGCATATCTTCCGATAAGTCTTCACTGTTACGCATCGCCATTCTGGGCGGCGGACGGATCGGCAGCGCTTTCGCCTTTCATTTCGCGCGAAACGCGAGGCATGAGGTCACGATCATTGCCCGTCCGAATTCTGCGCGCCTTGCACAGTTGCAACGGGATGAAGGGATCGTGACAACGACGCATGAGCACGCCTCAGCGATCATCTGCGACACGCTGGATGAAAACATCCCGTATGATCTCGTGCTCGTTACGGTGAAAGACTACCAGGTGAGAGCGCTTCTCCCGGCGCTGACGCGCTGTGCAGCCCGGAAAATCCATTTCATGTTCATGACGTTCGAACCGGACCGTCTCCGGCAGGCGGTCAGCCCTGAACGTGCTGTTCTTGGCATGCCCTTTCTCCAGTCCGATTTTGATGCAAACGGCCATCTCAAGATCTCCATCGGAAAGCGCGAGACGCTGACCGACGACCCGGAATGCGCACATCTTTTCAGGGCTTTGGGGCTGCCTGCCCGGCACGAGCCCCAGATGGCCCTGTGGCTGCGCTGTCATGTTCCGCTGGGTGCCGCTTTCGAAAGCGTTGCCGTTGCTGCGGTGCAGCGTGGCAAGGGAGCTTCATGGAGCCGTGCCCGGACCCTGGCTCTTGGTGTACGGGCCTGCTTTGCCATGATCAGGAGCCAAGGATATGAGATTTACCCGAAGGACAAGGCGAGACTGGAAAAAATGCCGGTTTCCATCGTGGCGACCATGCTCTGGGGGCTGTCACGCATTTCAGTGTTCCGTAGTCTTCTGGCAACTGGAAAGACCGAGTGCAGCGCTCTTGTTGATGACATGCTGGCATCAGCGCCCACGACTGCGCCATCAATCGATTTGCACGCCATTCGCGCCATGAAACCAGAATGATAACCTGATCCTTTTCCCGATATGAGGTCTCAGGTTGTTACCACACATGCTGTCGTGCGCATGACCACTTGCAGATAATTTTGATCAATACCGGACAGGCAGTAATCGCCTCATGTCAGACATCAGGCGGTTGGAAGAATTTCCCGGAAGCCGACATAAAACGTCGAGCGCTCAGTTGGAAAGGTAATCCCCCCATTTTTAGTGGGGTTCTGACTGAGAATTTAAGCAGCTGCTTTTAGTTTCTGGGCGGGTGTGAACCCGCTGTTCCCCATGTTGGGTCTGTCATGGTTATATGTCCAGAGCCATTGTGTTGCGACCTCCTGTACGTCCTGAATGCGTTCAAACAGATGCTGCTCCAGCCATTCCTGCCGGACAGTCCTGTTGTAGCGTTCAATATAGGCGTTCTGCTGCGGATTACCCGATGGCGTATAGATCAGGGTAATCCCCTGCTTTTCGGCCCATGAAACCAACGTATGACTGACATATTCAGGGCCATTGTCCATTCGGATAGCCCCTGGCCTCCCACGCCACTCCATAACCTGCTCCAGACAGCGGGCCGGCAGGGAAAAATCAACCTCAATCGCCAGTCCTTCACGATTGAAGTCATCCAGAATGTTCAGGAGCCGAAAAGCGCGCCCATCCAAAAGCCTGTCCGCCATGAAGTCCATGGACCAGGCCCTGTTGGGAAGGGCTGGAACCGGGACGCCGCCCTCATCCTGGCGGATCACACCCATAATCTGCGCGTCAGTAAAGCGATCACTCTTCATCAGAATCTTCTCATTTCTTACGCTGAGAAAATTCTCATTCAAAAGCCACTCTTTTATGGGGGGATTACCGGTGGACTCACAGCTGATAATGCGTATTATGAACCTAATGCAATGCAGTCAGAGTGGTAGAATGATAACAATTATATAAAGCTTATCAAGATAATACAACTTTTATAACTTACAGAACTGCCTCTAACTACTCCCAAAATTTTAAGGATGACACATGGAGCCGGTAATTTATACGAAGAAATTCAATAGTTACTTGCGTCAGCTAAATTTAAGCGGTCAGAAAAAGATTGTGCAGGCTGTCCGGGCTGCAATGGCAGAGGCAGGGACTAATGCTATTATTGAATCATTGCCTCGCACAAAGCACGGTGAGAGCCGCCTGAAAAATATCGAGAAATTTGACCTCCCTGATGCATACCGGCTCGTGGTACAGCGCGTGGGAAATAAAAAGCAAGTGAGAGCGTTTCTCTTTGTGGGGACTCACGACGATGCTGAGAAATGGCTAGATAGTCATCGAAATTATACGTGGGTGAAAAGCCCAACCGATGGTACCTTAAATTTCATACCAATCACCTACAATGAAGAGCGATATGTTCCTGCCGACAGACTTGATCTGGAGAGCCCGGAATCAGATCTCGAAGTTCCTCTTCTTAGGCATCTGACCGATGAGGAATGGAGTCGGATTTTATGCAGTGAACAGCAAAAAATATTAGCAATGCGTATCACTGGCGAACAGTATGAACAAGACGCTGAAGGGATTCTGGAAAAGCTTGATCAGTTGGGCAATTACGAGGCAGCTAGTCTATTATTAGATTTGTTCGTGCTGGCTCATGGAAAAGATTGGGATGCATTTCATCGCCGTCTGGAAATATTTGATCAACCTGAAATCATCTCTGATACAACAAAGCTGCAGTCTGAGATGAACTCCCTCGCTAACGTTGAGCAATTTGTGACGTTCGATGATGAGGCAATGCTCGACGGCTTTTTTGAAAAAATGACATTCTCGGATTGGATGCTGTTTTTACACCCTGAGCAGAAGAAAATTGCGCACCATGATTATAAAGGACCGGCACGTCTTAGGGGTGTATCAGGTAGTGGCAAGACCTCGGTCTTGGTGCATCGAGCTCGTTATCTAGCCAAAAAATATTCTGCACCAGTATTGTTGGTCACGCTAACAGAAAGCATGCGGAAGCTGCTAGAAAAATTAGTTGAAGAGCTTTGTGGGGCAGAGAGATCGCTTATCTTTACCAAAACCATGAACTCGCTTGCTCGGGACGTTTTCAATGAGTGTTACGAGTGTTTCCCATACCCTCAGGTAAACTCCGACGTTCAACATGACTTGCTGACCAAGTGCATCGCGGTTCTTAGGGAGGATCCTTCATTTGTTAAGACCCCGATGCGAGGGATGGTTGACAACGATCTTCGCAACTTTCTCAAAGAAGAGTTCGAGTATGTTAGGGGACGTTTGCGTCCATGCGAATTCAATAAATATCTTGATACCAACTTATTTCATCGCCGTGGTCGTGCAATACCGCTTAATAAGAGTGCGCGCGAGGTCATGGTTCGAGCTGTAGCTGCCTATGAAAACGGTGTAGAGGAGCACAACTTATCCGATCATGAGCTAATCGTTGCTCGGGCGATTGATTCACTTGCCGCCAAACCGAATAATGGTCAATTCAGGAGTATTTTGATTGACGAAGTTCAGGATCTAACAGAGCTCGATGTGGTTTTGCTAAGTAAGTTAGCGACGCCCGATGGAGAGGTTTTATCTCATGTAGAGAACGGTCTATTTTTGGCTGGAGATGGGGCACAAAGTATTTATAAGAGAGGGTTTGCACTTAAACGTGCTGGTGTTGATGTAATTGGTCGCAGTGTTAGCCTAAAAAAGAACTACCGAAATACACATGAGATACTGAAGGCAGCTTTCAATTTGGTATCTGAATACGAATTTTCAGATACTGATGAAGATGAAGTTAGGCAGCCCTCGTTACCTGATTTTGCAAAACGACACGGTGAGCGCCCGCTCTTACTTCAGTGTACAACCTCTCATGACGAAGTCGAAGCAGTTGTTCAGTATGTCTCTACGTTGTTATCTATGAGCCAGACTGCAGGGCAAATTTGCATCATTGCCCCTCAGCAGAGGCTTCGCACTGCAGTGCGCGAAGCCTTAGATGCAAAGGGAGTTGCTTGCGCCGATCTTAAGCATGACGTCAATTTTGATAGTGATAATGTAAAAATCAGTACTATTGAGTCAGCTAAGGGTCATGAATTCGGTGCAGTGCTGATTATGGGCCTTGTCGAAGGCTATTTGCCTCACCAAAACGTGAAACCCCATGAACTGGCTAGAGAAGCATCGCGTCTTTACGTTGCGATGACTCGAGCTCGAGAATCATTATGCATCACCTATAGCCCAAGCTCGAGCCATCCTGCCTCAAGATTTCTTATGTCCATTCAGAAAGATTGCGACGAAGCTAAATATAGGAACGGCAAGATTATTCCGTTGGTTGATGGCTAGGGGTACTTTGAGAGAAAATTTGGGAAGAGTTTTCAACGGGTGCGATCGGTGTTTCAAGGAAGTCCAGTTACAGGCTGAACTGGCATTTGAACACCGAGCCCGCTCAGACGCGTCACTTGGTGTCCGTCCAAGACCATCCTGAATCATTGACATCGTTTGTGATTCCCTGTCAGCGCACCCGATTCGCAGGAATTTCTGATGTGGACCACGGGGAACCGCGCCCGATATGACCAGCGCCAGCTTCGCTATCCGAGCGATCTGACGGACGAGGAATGGTCGCTGATCGCCCCCCTGATCCCGGCCGCCCGGCGTGGCGGCAACAAGCGGACAGTGGATATACGGGAGGTCATGAACGGCCTGATATATGGTCCTGGAACGGGTTGCCCGTGGCGCGCGATCTCGAAAGACTTTCCGCCGCGCAGCACGGTCAATTACTATTTCTGCCGCTGGCAGCATGACGGCACACTCGATCGTCTGCACCATGCGCTTTACATCCTTTGCCGGGAGCAGGCGGGCCGTGAGGCCAGTCCGACAGCGGCGATCATCGACAGCCAGAGCGTCAAGAATGCCGCAAACAGGGGCGGCGCATCGATCCGTCCGGTTTTGATGCCGGCAGGAGGATCAAGGGCAAGAAGCGGCATATCCTCGTCGATACGCAGGGCCTGTTGATGGAGGCAACGGTCCACGCAGCCGATATCCAGGATCGCGATGGCGGTGTCATGCTGATGGCGACATGGTTCGGACTGTATCCGTTCCTTCTGAAACTCTACGCCGACGCGGGCTGTCATGGGGCAAAGTTTCAGCAGGAACTGGCTCATGCCTGCCGTTCTGTGAATGTCGAGATCGTGCGGCGCTGCGACGTCGGAAAATTCGCGGTTCAACCAGGCGCTGGATCGTGGAGCGCACCATCGCCTGGTTGAACCGCTGCCGACGCCTGAGCAGGGATTGGGAGTGCCTCAATCGCAATGCACGCGCTTTCCTCCGAAGGGCATCAGTCCGGATGATGCTCAGAAGACTCTGTAATCATACATCATGATCTTGGGAGGCCTCTTAGAGGCTGTCTCTTAACTCTGTTGTAATGGAGATAGCTGGCTGTGACGAGATCTGCCTCCCGCAGTCTTACGAGACGGAGTTGGAGCATTAGCGCTGGGACTCATATCTGATTACTTCATGCTGCTGGCTATGAGTAAATGCTCAAAGAATGATTTGGCCGATCCGTTCACTTTGTGTCCATTTTGGTATTTTTTATCCTATAAGCCGACCTTCAGCTTGCCCCCCATTGCTGTCGTGATTTCGGGTAGGTGACGGGAACGCCGTGTTCCGGGATGAGGGACTGGGCATTTCTGGGGTTGGATGGGATCCCGCGTGGGAAGTGGTGATCAGAGGAAGAGGGTGGCTTCGCCTTTGGTGCCGAATAACCGGCATCAGAGGAGAGTTTTCCATGGCCACGACCACCATCCTGCCTCCTGCGTCCCGTGGCGCTGCTTCCGGCGGCTTTAAGATCGATCCTTCTCGTGGGGAGCGCAATGCCCGCGTGTCTTCGGAGTGGTTCTCCCGCCCCGATGACGAGCGCTACCTGTCGCTGTCCGACCTCCATGCCTCCACGCTGGCGCGTGCGGATCGGGCTACGGCCCGCACCGTCGAAAGCCGCGCCATTCGTGTCGAAGCTTCCCGCGACAATGCCGAACGCCTGACCCTGACTGTGTCGGGACAGAATGACCCGATCGCCCCCACACACTGGTCGTTCGGCCAGATGTGCAGCCTTGTCGGGGCACCTTCGTCGTACCTGCGTAATCTTCCAGCGCCACTGGCAGCGATCAACCTGCAGCACGGCCTGCTGTCGCACCGGGCCGAACTGGTCAAAACGCTGGAAACCGAGGACGGTCGGGTGGAGCTGCGTGCTGTAACTGGCCCCGATTACGGCCGCATCTGGGACCACGAACTGGTGGGCGCGGTGCGCAAGATCGCGGGCGATGGTACGGGCGATACCAACTGGAAGGTGCCGGGTGTCATCGACTGGGCGACCATGACCCATAATCCCTATGTGGACATCACGAAGGAGACCACGACGCTGTATGCGTCAGACAGGGATGTCTTCCTGTTCCTTGTGGACGATACGCATCCCATTGAAGCCGGACGCCTGCCCAATGGTGACCCCGATCTCTATTTCCGGGGTTTCTACGCGTGGAATTCGGAAGTCGGCAGTAAAAGTCTCGGCATTGCGTCCTTCTACCTGCGCGGCGTGTGCCAGAACAGGATGCTCTGGGGCGTAGAGAATTTCGAACAGATCACGATCCGGCATAGCAAGTTTGCAGCATCCCGTTTCGTGCATCAGGCGACACCGGCGCTCCGGAATTTCGCCACGGCCAGTCCGGCCTCGTTCATCTCGGGCATTCAGGCCTCGCGCCGGGCGCTGGTGGCAAAAACCGATGAGGATCGGGAAAGTTTCCTGCGCCGTCGCGGGTTCTCGAAACCGGAAACCGCAAAGATCATCGAAACGGTCTTACATGAGGAAGGACACAAGCCCGAGAGCGTGTTCGACTTCGTGCAAGGGATTACGGCACTGGCGCGAACGAAGGCCAATCAGGACACACGGCTGGATCTGGAAGAGAAGGCCCGCAGGCTGATGGAGCGTGCGTCCTGAAAGCCGTTTCTCCGTCTTTCCGCCAATACGTTTTTACGAGCCCGGCCACAGCGCCGGGCTTTTTCGTTTCGGGAGTTCTTCCGATGGCTGATTTCTTCACGCATTTTTCCTGCGTGCTCGACGTGGGCACGGTGGACAATGCCGCAAAGGCGCTCGACCTCTATAATGAATTCATGGACGAACTGGCGGCGGAAGAACCGCCGTCTGACGGTTTTGTCCTGTCGATTACGCCTGAATATGGTGGCACCAAGCTCTGGATGCGCGACGAGACAACAGGAGATCCGCATCAGGTCGTGGAATTCGTGCTACACTGCGCGCGGGCCTTTCGGCTGCGGGGCCGATGGGGATTCCAGTGGGCCAATAGCTGTTCACGTTCCCGGGTGGGCGCATTCAGCGGCGGCGCGCATCTGCTCGACCTTGGCAGGCGCAGGACGATTTCATGGACGACCACCGATCGCTGGCTGGCGATTGCCCTGGATGGATGCAATCCCGAAACAGGAGGGCAGGGGTAATGGCCTCGCATGATGCAGGCGATCTTGCCCGTCGTCTGGCGGAGAACGCAGAGGCGGTGTGCCGGCGGTATCTGTCCGCCGGTCGCCGTCACGGCAATTACTGGCTGGTCGGTGATGTGCGCAACACGTCGGGGCGGTCGCTGTTTGTCCGGCTGCACGACACCGCGAACGGCAGGGCTGGAAAATGGACCGACGCACAGTCGGGCGAGCATGGCGACCTGCTGGACGTGATCCGCGAAAGCCTCGGCCTTGTGGATTTTCGCGACGTAGCCGACGAGGCCCGCGCGTTCCTCAGCCTGCCACGTCCCGACCCGGCATCGTCGTCACAGGATCGTCCGGTCCGTGAACGTGGCTCTGCCAGTTCCTCCGAGGCCGCGCGTCGGCTCTGGGTCATGTCCGGGCCGATCACGGGCACGCCCGTAGAAACGTATCTCCGCAGACGCGACATGACGCTTTTGCACGGAACCGGAGCCCTGCGCTTTCATCCACGTTGCTATTATCGCGCCGATACCGACAGTCCGGCCGAGACCTGGCCTGCCATGATCGCCGCCGTCACCGATCTCGAAGGCCGCGTGACCGGTGTGCATCGTACCTGGCTGGCGCGCGACGGACGCGGCAAGGCGCCTGTCGAAATCCCCCGCCGGGCGATGGGCGATCTGCTCGGCCATGCCGTGCGCTTTGGCACGACATCCGACGTTCTGGCGGCAGGCGAGGGGATCGAGACGGTGCTCTCGCTCCGCGAGGTCATGCCCGATCTGCCGCTGGCGGCCTGCCTGTCGTCGGCGCATCTCGCGGCCATGACGTTTCTGCCCACGCTGCGTCGCCTCTACGTGTTGCGCGATGACGACCCAGCCGGAGACCATGCGGTGACGACCCTGCTGGCCCGCACGCAGGAGGCTGGGATCGAGTGCCTCGTGCTGTCACCGCGTCTGGCGGATTTCAACGATGATCTGCGCTATCTCGGGCGTGGGGCGATGCGGGCGATCCTGCATCCCCAGCTTGCCCCGCAGGACGTGGCGCGGTTCCTGCAACCCGTCGCCCACTGAGGCGGGCCGGGAAGGGGGGTGAGGGTCCTCTTCTTTCCCTGTCGTGCGGGGCTGTCCCGTTTCCGGATGCGGCGCGCCCGTGGGCCTTTCATGAGGGGAGCGGGCGCCAGCCAGGCCGGGCCTGCAATGGCGAAGCCGGCTATTTTCCGCCGCGCGTGCCGCGCTTTGCATCGCGAAGCAAAATAGCCGTCTTCCTGCCATCCTCCACTGCGTTCCGGCCGCGCGTTGCGCGGTTCCGGCCCGGCCTTCGTCTGCCGCTATCCGCCCCCGGAAAGGCCGCGAGGGGCGCGGCCAGAACCGGAGAACAGACCCATGACCCGCACGCAGGACGATTTCGAACCCGTACACGCCACCTCTTCCACCGCCCATGTGCTGGCGGAACTCCAGCTTTACGGCCATCGTCCCTTTGAGGACGAGCCGGATCCGAGGTCCTTGCCCGACGCGAGCCAGATCGAGGGCGCGGTGGCCGATATTTTCGACGCCCTGTCAGCCACGCTGACCGACACAAGGCTGGAACCCGATCTCGAACCGCTGCTCTGGTCCACCGTCAATGTCTTTCACCGCATGGTCGGGCAGGTGGAGCGCGATCTCGACCGTAACGAGGCGGCGCAGAAACGCAGCCAGCAGGAACAGGATGGCAGCGAGATCCGCTCGGTGGAACTGGAGCGTCTCATCGCCGAGGGCCTGACCCTGCTGGAACGACGCAACGCCTACGAGATCTTCCGCGACCTTGCCTGCGACCAGTTTGAACGCCTGACCATGTCGCCCTGGCGACCGCGCTCAGGTTCGCTGGTCAGCCGCAGCACGCTGACGGCGTCGATGATCGACAGCCGCGATTTCCTCAACGCCCGCCGCAAGGCCGAAACCGAACTGCTCGTGCCTCCCGGACCAAAGGTCGCGGTCACCGGCGGGCTCGACTACGAGGATCATCACCTGATCTGGAACCGTCTCGACAAGGTGCGAGAGAAGCACCCTGACATGGTGCTGCTGCACGGCGGTTCGCCGAAAGGAGCGGAATTCATCGCTTCCCGCTGGGCCGATCATCGCGACGTCGCGCAGATCGCCTTTAAGCCGGACTGGAACCGGCACGGCAAGGCCGCCCCGTTCAGGCGCAACGACGCTCTGCTGAAAGTGCTGCCCGTCGGTGTCATGGTGTTTCCGGGATCGGGCATTCAGGACAATCTGGCCGACAAGGCCAAACAGATGGGTATCCCGGTCTGGCGCTTCCGCAGGGAGGCTGGCGCGTGAGCGCCACTGTTTCTTTCGACCATATCCTTGAAACGATGAGTGCCGCTCGCGATTTTTCGCGTAGTACCGATCGATCAGAACTGTCCGTCGGGCTCCCTGTTGCCTGCGCTGCCGGTTGAAGCAAACGGGATTGACCGCGCCCCCGGAAGGCCCCACCCGGAGAGATCGGGTGCGGGGTGTGACCTCTTTCCCCATTCCGGCGGCGGGGACGATGGATGAGGGAGCGGTGGTCCCCTTCCTCGTCGGTGAACAGGTCGAAACAGCCGTGGCGAAGGAGGGATCGTCCAGCGGGCAACCGGCTGGCCAGCCTTCGTTGGAACGACGGGTCCAGAGGATGCGGCCCGAACCGTTCGCAGCAGGGACGCAGCAGTCGGGGGCGGGTGTCTAGCCGCGATCCGCGCGACCAGCATGGAAGACGGTCGCACCGGGCGAGCGCGATATCCTCCTGTGTCGTACGTTCCCCACCTGTCGGACCGGTCATGCCGGCATCGTCTCTCCATGAGGCTGGCGGGTCCGCACACCATGGCCTCGGTCGGATGGCTGATCTAGCCGAAGACCGGCTGCGCCTCGATCGGCTGGCCGCAACGGCGTTCCAGAACTTTCTTCCCCTGCCGGCTGCGCCGTCATTCCTCGCGAGACAAGAAAGTTCCGGCCCTGCCGTCCTCCGCTGCGCTGCGGCCCTGAAGGGTGCTCTGCCGCTCGCCTCCGGCTGGTCGATCGCCATCGAGGCCACGGTGGTCGCGGCCCGATAACAGCATGGAGATACGACAATGGCTAACATCGGTTCCTTCAAGAAGGTGGGCGAAGGCTTCGAAGGCGAAATCGTCACCCTGGCCCTGCAGGCCCGTAACGTCCGTCTGGTGGCGGAAACCAGCCGGGCCAACGACAACGCCCCCAACTACCGCGTCTACCTCGGACGGGTCGAACTCGGGGCCGCATGGACCCGCCGCTCCAACGAAGGCCGCACCTATCTGAGCCTGAAGCTGGACGATCCCTCCTTCGCCGCCCCGATCTTCGCCAACCTGTTCACCGACGAGGAAGGGGAAGGCTACACCCTCATCTGGACCCGGCCCCGCAGCCGGAACGGGGAGTAAGCTCCCCACCACCAACCCCGCCCGGTCTCCCCGGGCGGGGCCTTCCGGCGCTTCTTTTCCAACGTGCTCCTCCGGGGCGCGGGCGGCAGCGCTGGTCGCCCGACGTGAGACGCAGGAGGAACAGAGGCTTTCCCTCAGCCTTCCCATTGTACCATGCACGAGGGCGCACCGCGTCAAGGACACGTGGTCCCCCCAATTTTGCCCAACGTACCCTTCGGGCACGCCGAACAAAATCGGCTCCCCCACGCGCCGGCGAGCCGGTCGCCTGCGGCGATCCCTGACCCGCTCCGCCCCGGCATGAGCCGTCCGTCCTGTCTTCGAGAAACGAAAGGAGCAGGACGATGACCACGCACCACGACCATATCCAGATGCTGCGCGCCGAACTGACCAGCTTTCACCTGAGCCGCCGCGAGCGCCGAGAGATCGAGCGCGAACTCAAAGAGGCGCTTGCCCGATGTGCGGCAGAGCGCCACGACGAGCCGGCCCCCGCATAGCGCGGGGGTCTTTTCGTATGGTCGCCCGTGCCATCGGAAGCCAGACGCCGATTTCCCTTTGCCATCATCCTGAAAGAACGGTGTTGAATATCCATAATACGACTATTATAGTCGTATTTCTGGTGTGCTGGCTTTGCGTGTCGGATGTGATCATGAATGATCACTGGCCGACAAGTAAGGGCGGCACGGGCACTCCTGAACTGGACACAGGAGATGCTTGCTGAAAAGGCCCTCGTAGCATTGACCGCGCTCAAGCGCCTTGAATCCGAACGCGGTCTTGGCGTTCATGAGGGCACGACCGACCAGGTCCGCCGCGCGCTGGAAGCGGCGGGCATCCTGTTCATCGAGTCCGGACAAGGACGCGGCGTCATGTTTCTTCACGAGACTTCCGGCACCGAAACGCGGCAGGCTAGGGTGCGTCGCGTTCGTTCTCCGACCTGATCGGAACCATCATGCAGCAGCCTCCGCTCGACCCGTCCGTCGCCGACAGCGCCCCGGAAGCGTCCTGTCTCACCGGCTATGACGAACAGCACCTCATCACCTATCTCCGCCTGCTGGACGCCGAGGCCGATGGCGCCGACTGGCGCGAGGTGGCTCGCATCGTGCTGCACCGCGACGCCACAGTTGACCCCGAGGGCGTCTACCGCTGCTGGCACAGTCATCTGGCGCGGGCGCACTGGATGACCGAGCATGGCTACCAGCATCTCCTGCGCGGCGGTGCGCCCCACTGACATCCTGAATCGTTGCGTGACCTGCAAGACCTGTTGCAGGACCGGGGCGTAGCGGGCAACGGGACGGTCTGGCATACTCTCGCGAGCAAGTGCTTGCCCTGTTCCCACCCGTTACGCATTGGAGACGACGCCATGAGCCGCGCCAACTGGCGGTCGGCGGGCGCGTACGAGGGCCTGCGGTCGCTCGACGCCCCTGCCTTTGCCTTGCAGTTTGTCAGTCGCAATCGGGACTTTATCCGCGATCGTGCCGCCCTTCAGCGCGCCGCGCGCCGGGCCGCGCTGTCCACGTCAGACGCCGACGCCTTCGCCCGGCGCTGGGGGTTGCGATTTCGAGAGTGTCCTCACGACCCTCGATCCACGCACCGCCCTCTGGACTGTTGCGGTATCGCCGGCCGTGATTGCGGTTGCCCCCCTGCCGACAGCACTGGCTGACGCGGCGTCTCGTCCGCTCTCCCTCGCCCGGGCAGGACTGCCGCCCGACATGGCGGAAGAAGTGCTGGTCGAGCGGGGGGAGACGATCCTGCGCCTGTACGTCCTGCCGCCTGACGGGGCTCCGGTCGGCGTGTTGCTGCCGTTCGACGCATTGTTCGAGGTACGCGTCCAGGCCGCCTTGCGGCTCTGGCGCGTGCTGATAGATCGGCGTCCCGGTCGTGATCCGGCCCGCCTGTCATCCGATCGCATCCGCAGGCTGATCCTGGCGCTCCGTACGCTTGACGGTCTGGACAGCGGGGTATCGCAGCGCGAGATCGCCGGCGTTCTGTTCGGTCGGGAGGTTTCCGCTGGGGACTGGCTTTCGCACGATCTGCATTTCCGCATGAAACGGCTGGTACGTTTTGCGCGGGCGCTGCGCGACGGAGAATACCGGCGTTTGCTGTTACATCCATTCCGGGGGCGATAGGACGACTCGTCCTTTCGTGTGCCACTTCACAGACAATCAAGACTTTCGAGAAGCAGCCAGCATCCGGTTTTTCTTGACGTGGGGGACGGCAACGGCCAGCGGTGAAGGCATGGATACCATCAGCCTCCTCGCTCTGCTTCTGACCATCTCGGCAGGATTCAGCATTCTCAATCACCACACGTTTCGCCTTCCTGTGACGATCGGCGTGCTGGTCTTCTCACTGCTGGCTTCCCTGCTGGTCATGATCCTGAATCCATTGATACCGGCCTATGACCTTCAGGCTCTCCCACGGTCTGTGCTCGGAGCGATCAAGCTCCCCACGGCCCTTCTGAATGGCGCGCTGTCTCTGCTTCTGTTTGTCGGGGCCACACAGGTAAACGTTGGACATCTGCGCGCAAAGCTTGCCTCTGTGGCCGCCCTCTCTGTTTTGGGAACCGTTCTGGCCGTTGCCTTTCTGGCGATCGCGGCATGGTACGTCTTCCCCCTGTTGGGCCACGCCATTCCTTTTGCATGGTGCATCGTCCTTGGCGCCATTCTCGCACCAACCGACCCGGTTTCGGTCGTCGGAATGCTGAAACGTCTCGGACTGCCCGGCCCCCTTCAGGCCGTTTTCGCAGGGGAGAGCCTGTTCAATGACGGCGTGGGCGTGGTGATTTTCGGCGTCACGATCGGACTGGCGACCGGGGACAGTCTGGGAGTTACCGCCTCCGAGATTGCTCTGAGCTTTTGCCGCGAGGCGATTGGTGGCGGTCTGCTGGGCGCACTGACCGGATGGATTGCGCTCCATGTGCTTAAGGGACAGCGGGATTCGCATATCGATCTACTGACGTCGCTGGCTCTGGCGACCGGAACCTTCAGCATTGCCAACCAACTTGGCATGTCGGGGGCTATTGCCGTCGTAGTGGCGGGACTGTGCTTTGGAACAAGCTATAGCCATTCCGTTTTCGATGAGGCATCCCGAAAGGAACTCGACGTCGCATGGACACTCATTGACGAGGTGCTGAACGTCCTGCTGTTCATGCTGATCGGCTTTGAAATCCTGGAGATCACGCCGCATCTGTTTACGGTGCTGGCGACACTTGCCGTGATCCCGCTGTCCATTGCCGTGCGGGCATTGAGCGTGCTGTTTTCAACGCTTCCGGTTCATCTCAGGCAATGGGAACAGGGCCGGGTTCTTGGGATCCTGACCTGGGGTGGTCTGCGTGGCGGCATCTCGGTTTCGCTGGCACTGGGATTGCCACCCGGAGACTTGCGCGACCTGTTGTTGCCGGTCTGTTACGGCGTCGTCGTGTTCACCATCATCGTGCAGGGACTGACCATGGAGCGGGTTGCCCGTAGGCTTTATCCGGCATCCGTCTAAGTGGTAATTTCGCTTGTTTCACTTCGGTCAACATGATGCGACGTGGTTGTCGCGCTACCATGGAGCGTCGATTTTCCGTTTCCAGTATTTATTTGTCTACTGAAATAACATGAATGAGAAATACAATGTATAATATACAAATACTTTATTTAAAAACATAGGTTTGATTTTAACATTAGGAGAAAATTTAAACATGCCAAATCGGATTGATAGGAAATCACCTATACGCATCATGCTGGATACAAACATTTGGAGTGAGTTCGCTAAAGCTGACGTAGGTCCTGATTTGCACCGGGCTATTAAACGTACCAATAATATTATTGTCGTTCCACCACTAATTCTTTTTGAAGCTCTAGCAACCCCCGCTGATGAGTATCGTCGTCGATTAGTAAGGTTACTTACTATGCCCACTTGGACACGCCTAATGCCAGAGGCTTACACTTTATCTCAGGAAATTATTTCAGAAGTTAAGCGGTTGCGACCCGAGTGGCTCCGTCATGAACCCAAAACTCAACGCTTCCATAAGCTACGTTATGATTGGACGCGAAAGACCAGAGGATTCTGGGAGCGAGCACGTTATCGTTCGGAATTACTTAGAAATGCATTACGGGAGGATGGTGGATGGCCCCGTAATTTACTCGAAATGGCAAGGAAAGATTATGCTGATCAACGAAGCCTAAGTAAGGAGCAAGGCATTCGTGATATTGGTTCACTCAAAAATTGTGAGGGAACATTTCCAGCCCCTTTGCCCGAAGGGATCACAGATGAACCTATTCAATGCTGGAGGATACGTTCGTGGGCTTCTGTAACAAGAGCGCTGGCATATCCTGAACACCCTCTTGGTGAATGGTTAACGCCTTTTCTTGATTTTGATCGGATGCAGTTTTCTTTGGCATCGTGGAATCGTTTTTGGTTGCGAGAAGTCAATGAAAAACAGATGAAATGCTTCTGGTTACACTATGCTTTCGAAATGCTGCAGTCCGTACAAAAAGTAACACCTGGGACGCCTGCTGATGCAGCGTTGTCCGTCTATCTCTGTGAAGCTGACTTGGTTATATCTGCAGATAAAAATTTTATACGAAACATTGATGGAGTCAGGAATGATGCACCATGTGGAGTTCCTATTGCAAGAATAGTACAAGGCGGATCGTCTGGTATCCAGGAGACCTTGGATATCGTAAATAATTGTTATTTATAAATATAATAATTTAATGAATTGTTATTTATTTTTATAAATTATATTTATTAAATACTTCCAATATGACTTATATTCGCGGTAGGCATACCGTGATTTTTCACCTGTCACGGACCGATCTCATGCCTCTGCGAGATCGGTCCTAGTTCCGAACCTACCCGCTCCGCCACGCTGATCCTTGCTGGCCGCATTTGTCCTGCGGCCCCAGACAGCGATCACGGAGCCACATCATGTCCGCCAATTACAGCGACCTGCCGCCGCGCTATCTGCGCACGCCCGACGCTTCGCGCTTCGTCGGGCTTTCCATTCGCACCCTGGAAAAACACCGGATCTACGGCACCGGCCCGCGCTATTCGAAGCTCGGCGGTCGTGTGGTCTATCGGGTCGATGAACTACAGGCCTGGGTCGAGAGCGGGGCACGCGCCCACACCTCGGACACCACCGCCGGCACCGTGTCGGCTGCTGCGCGGCAAAGCCCGCTGATCCCGCCGACATCGCCGACCTCACGTGGGAACCGCCGCTGATGTCCCCGATCGGCAGGGCGCGTTCGGAGCGCGAGCAACTGGAACTCTTCCATGCGATTGCGGGAGATTTTGCGCCTCGCGACGCCCAGGATCTGATGGCGTTCCCGTTCTTCAGCCTCGCCAAATCTCCCCGCATGGTCCCGATCGATTACCGGACCCCGGATGTCACCATCCGGGTCGAGGCTTCCGCCGAACATGGCATGGCCACGATCTGGGATGCCGACGTGCTGATCTGGGCCGCCAGTCATCTTGTTGCCGCGCGCGACGCCGGTCGGCGCACGTCGCGGCTGATGGTGGCCAGCCCGCGCGAGATCCTGACTTTCATCGGCCGGGGCGACAGCGCGCGGGATTACGAGCGGCTGGAAGCGACCTTCGACCGGCTGCAATCCACCACGATCAAGACCTCGCTGCGGCAGACCGGCAAGGGGCAACTGCACCGCTTTTCCTGGATCAACGAATGGAAGCGACATACCGCGCGGGAAGGCCGCACCCGCGTGATCGAACTGATCCTGCCCGACTGGTTCTACCAGGCGGTGCTCGATGACGCGCTCGTTCTGACCATCGATCCGGCCTATTTTAACCTCACCGGCGGTCTGGAGCGCTGGCTCTATCGCATCGTGCGCAAGCATGGTGGTCGTCAGCGCGCGGGCTGGGCCTTCGGCCTTCGCCATCTCTACGAAAAATCCGCCAGCCTTTCCCCCTATCGCCGCTTTGCCTTCGAACTGCGCGAGATGGCGAAACGGCAGCCCTTTGCCGGCTATCGGCTGTCGGTGCGCCCCGACCGTAACGGCAATGACTCGCTGGCCTTCGCGCCTGTCAAATTATCCACAGGTACCTGTGGACAGGCTGTGAATTCATCCGTGCTATCAGTTGTGGATTTATCCGTGCCATCACTGCCACGGCATCCGTGCTATCGTTTGCGGAAAACGCCGAATCACGACGTTGAATCAAACGGTTATGGCACCCTTAACTTAGAATCTAACTTAAAAGAGTCTAACTTTAAGGATGTTGGCCCCCCTGCCGATCCGTGGATAAGCCCCGGAGAGGGGTCATGATCGTGGCCCTTCTCAACCAGAAGGGCGGCGTCGGCAAGACGACGCTGGCGCTGCATCTCGCGGGCCAATGGGCTCGGGAAGGCCGGCGCGTGACGGTCATCGATGCTGACCCGCAAGGCTCGGCGCTGGACTGGTCGGCGCAGCGCGCGCGGGAAGGACTGCCCCGGCTGTTCGGCGTGACCGGCCTCGCACGCGACACACTTCACCACGAGGCGCCCCAACTGGCTCAGGGGGCGGATCACGTCGTCATCGACGGTCCGCCGCGGGTGGCGGCATTGCTGCGCTCGGCCCTGCTGGCCGCCGACTTGGTGCTGCTTCCCGCCCAGCCCTCGCCCTTCGACGGCTGGGCCTCGGCCGAGATGCTGCGGATTCTGGAGGAGGCGCGGCTCTTCCGTCCCGACCTGCTGGCCCGCTTCGTGTTGAACCGTTGTGCCGCACGCACGGTCATCGCCCGCGAAACCCGGCTGGCGTTGGTGGGACATGAGCCAGCGGCGCTCATGGCGCGGATCGGCCAGCGTGTCGCCTTCGCCGATGCCGCGCGCACCGGCCGCCTGGTCTGCGACCTGCGCCCGCATGGGATTGCCGCCCGTGAAATCGCCGCTATGACGGCTGAGATCGGGGGGCTGGTGCCATGACCCTTCTGACCGGCGACAGTGCGCTCCTGATGCCCTGGCATGGTCCCTACGACATGATCCTGGTCGATCCCCCCTATGGCGATACGTCGCTCGCCTGGGACCGGCGCGTGGTGGACTGGCCGGGCAAGGCACTCGCGGCCCTGAAACCCAGCGGCTCGCTCTGGGTCTTCGGCTCGCTGCGGAGTTTCCTTGCATCCAACGCGGCATTCCGGAACGCTGGCTGGAAATATGCCCAGGAACTGGTCTGGGAGAAGCAGAATGGTTCCAGCTTCCATGCCGATCGCTTCCGGCGCGTACATGAACTGATCGTCCAGTTCTATCGCGAGGATACGGCCTGGCGGGCCGTCTACAACGCGGTCCCGACCACGCCCGATGCGCGGGCGCGCACGGTGCGGCGGAAACACCGGCCGCCCCACATGGGCCGGATCGATGCCGGCCATTATGTCAGCGAGGATGGCGGCCCTCGCCTGATGCGCTCCGTGATTCCGGTCCGAAATACGCATGGCCGCGCCATTCATCCGACCGAGAAACCGGTTGCCCTGCTGGAAATCCTGATCCGCACGAGCTGCCCACCGGGCGGTCTGGTGGGTGACTGGTTTGCCGGATCGGGCGCGGCCGGTGTCGCCTGTCGATTGGCTGGCCGGCGCTATGTCGGCTGCGAGATTGATCCGGTGATGGCGCAGAAGGCGCGCGACCGCATCGCCTCCGTGCTGCCGCTCGGCGAAGGAATTTCGCCATGACGGAACATCGCACGCCGCCCGGCTTCGCGGCGCGTCCTGCCGATCCTGAACGCTGGGTCAGGGCGCCGGAGAAGCCTGCGACCACCAACCGCTTTACCGCCCGGCTGACCATCGACGTCACGCCGGCGCTGCGCGGACGGCTCAAGGTCGCGGCGTTCCAGCGCGGCATCACGGTCGCCGACATGCTGCGCGCGCTGCTGATCCGTGAGTTCCCCGATACTTCTGGAGATGTGCCATGAACGACACCCTCGCTCATGTCGAACTGACCTGGATCGAGAAGCGCATCGAGCACTGGATCCGCTTCGGCTCTGTCGCCCATGAGCAGATTCTCGATCGTCGGCGGCGGATACTGAGCTTTCCGCCGGACACCGTGTTCGCCTTTCTGCGCTGGGCGGCGAACGATTACGGCACGGTGGTGTCCTGCATCGACATCGTGCGCGTCACCCGTCCCGGCGAGCCCTATCAGACGGTACCGTTCGTGCGCCCCGGTGGCGAGAGCCTGCTGCGCCAGAGCGGCTGGCCGAAGGTCCGCCTGGTGCTCGAAGCCGTCGATCATATCGAAGCCATCGGCATCGACCCCGTCGATGTGGCCCCCGACCATTGGCGGCATCTGCACAACCGGATGCTCGCCGGACAGGCGTCACGCCCCTACACGCGCGACCGCCATCAAGCCTGGCTGCGCCGGAGGGCGGTATCATGACGCGCTTCGGCTGGTTCTTCACCACCTATTTCGCAATGCTCGGTGCTGGCACGTCATTGGTGATCCATCCGGCGCCCCGGCTGATCTGGAACGTCACCGCCAGCACGCCGGTTGGGCTGTATCGCCTGCAATCGGTAAGCACCCTGCATGTCGGCGACCTGATCGCGATCCGGCCGCCTGCCGACGTCGCCGGAACGCTGGCGCGCGGTGGTTATATGCCCTTCGGTGTGCCGTTGCTCAAGCCGGTCGCGGCACTACCAGGGCAATTGGTCTGCCGGATCGGCGCTGCTGTCACCGTCGATGGCATGGTGCTCGGCAATGCGTTGCCCCGCGATCATCGCGGCCGTCCGCTGCCGGTCTGGCAGGGCTGCCGGCATGTCCTGCCCGGCCAGATTTTCGTCATGAACCCGGCAGTCCCGACCAGTCTCGACGGTCGCTATTTCGGCGTCCTGCCGGTCGACACCGTGCTCGGCCGCGCGCAGCCGCTGTGGCTCGCGCCATCACCAATTTCTCCCAACCTCAAGCAGAAATGAGGCTGACATGGCTCAGATCGGAACTTTCACGCGCACTTCTGACGGCTTCGCCGGTCGCCTGCGCACGCTCGCTCTCGACGTCGAACTGACGATCGTGCCGGCGACATCGTCGGACGTCGAGCATGCGCCCGACTATCGCGTCCATCTCGGCGACGCCGACGCTGGGCCGGAGATTGGTGCCGGCTGGAAACGCACCGGCGAGAAGGCGGGCACCTACCTCTCGCTCGTTCTCGATGACCCCACGCTGGCGCAGCCGATCCGCGCCAACCTGTTCCAGTCCGACCGTCAGGGGCGTGCCTTTCATCTGGTCTGGAACCGTCCGGTGAAGCGCGATGATCGGCGGTAAATCGGCACTCCGGCTGCTCGGTGTCGTGCTTCCGATCGTCGCTTCGATGACGATACCGGAGCATGTCGCGGTCGCCGATCCCTACGCCGACATGATCGCGGAAGCAGCCACACGCGCGCAGATTCCAGCGTCATGGATTGCTGCCGTCCTGCATGTGGAGAGCCGAGGTGATGCGCGGGCGGTGTCATCGGCGGGTGCGATGGGGCTCATGCAGGTGATGCCCGGCACATGGTCCAGCCTGCGCACGTCGCTCGGCCTTGGCGACGATCCGTTCGACCCGCACGATAACATTCTGGCCGGAGCGATCTATCTGCGCTGGATGCGGGACCGCTACGGCGAGGCCGGGTTTCTTGCCGCCTACAATGCCGGTCCCGCGCGCTATGACGAGCATCTGGCAACCGGCCGACCGTTGCCTGCCGAGACGCGGAACTACGTCGCGTCGGTCAGCGCGCGCCTGGCTCTTCCGCTTGCCGATGACATCGCGATCGGCGCTTCGGCGGCACCATCCTGGCAGGTTTCCTCCCTCTTTCCGGCGTCATTCCTGCGCACAGAAAATGCCCCCCGGCATGTCGGGAGCGTACATAATCTGGTGCATGCCGACGACGCCCGCCCGAGCGACTGGACGGCGCTTGCCCCGCAATCGGCCGGTCTGTTCATCTCGTCGGGACATGGGGAAACACGTCGATGACCCCCGTTCCGGTCCATCGGGTGCTGGCGGGCTGTGGGTGCCTTGGGGATGGGGTGCCGGGGGGAGACAGGCAACAGACAGAAGGACGGCAAGGTAAAAGCAGCGCCCGTTCGGGGCTGCATGTGGTTGGTTTGATTGGGGAATTTGCCCTCTCACCCCGCACCGCCTGCGGCTGTTCGGGCATTTTTCCTAATCTTTTCAACGATCCGGGCGCCGTCAGGCGCACATCGAAACGGAAAGCGGCCCATGGCGACGCGCGATGACAGCCTGACTGTCCGGCCCGGACGCATCCGGCATGGCAATCAGGGCGCACGACCGAAATCCTTCGTTGGCGAGGTCATGCGTGCCGCGAAGAGGGCCGGTCATACCGGCACCCGTTTCGGTGCGAAGGGCAGGGGAGGCGGTGGCGGTTCCCGTTTCGGGCGCGGCCGGCGGGCAGCACTCTCCATGCGGCTGCGCAGCAATGCCCGTCGCGTCGTGGTCAAGGCGCGGGTCGTTCGCCAGCAGGGCACGCGCTTTCTCTCGGCGCCGCTCGCCCGGCATATCGCCTATCTCAGACGCGAGGGCGTGACCCGCGATGGTGCGAGGGCCCACCTATTCGATGCGGGGTCTGATGAGGCGGACAGCAAGGCGTTCGCGGAACGCTGTGAAGACGACCGGCACCATTTCCGTTTCATCGTCTCCCCCGAGGATGCGCCACGGATGGAGGATCTGCGGGGCTTCGCACGGGAACTGATGCAGGACATGGAGCGCGACCTGGGCACAAAGCTGGACTGGGTCGGGGTGGATCACTGGAACACCGACAATCCGCACGTCCACATCCTGGTGCGCGGCGTCGCCGATGACGGCAAGGATCTGGTGATCAGCCGCGCCTATATCAGTCAGGGCCTGCGCGACCGTGCCGCTGAACGGGTGACGCTGGAGCTGGGTCCGCGCAGCGAGCAGGAAATCCGCACCGCCCTGGAGACCGAGATCGGCGCCGACCGCTGGACCAGCCTCGATCGCGCGCTGCAGGACATCAGTGACGAGCGTGGCGGCATCGTCGATCTCCGGCCGGGTGTGGGCGCCGAAGACCCGGAACTACGCCGCCTGCTGGTCGGAAGGACGACCAAGCTGGAAGGGCTTGGTCTGGCCGAGCGCGTGGGCGTCGCACGTTGGACCCTCAAGCCGGGGCTGGAGGGGACGCTGCGCGATCTCTCCATCCGGGGCGACATCATCAGGACCATGCACCGCGCCATATCTGGCGGTGGGACGGAACCCGATGTTGCGGGTTTTGCCATCCATGGCGAGACGCTGGCCGATCCGGTCATCGGGCGGCTGGTCGAGCGCGGGCTGGATGACGAGTTGAAGGGCTCCGGCTACGTGGTGGTCGCCGGCACCGACGGGCGGACACATCATCTCCGCTTCCCCGATCTGGACCTGACCGGCGATGCCAGGACCGGTGCGATCGTTGAGACCCGGACCTGGGAGGATGCCAAAGGCATACAGCGCCTGTCGCTGGCGACGCGCTCGGACTTCACGCTGGCCGAGCAGGTGACAGCACCCGGTGCAACCTGGCTCGATCGCCAGTTATTCGCAAAAGAGCCGGCACTGGCCAATGGGGGCTTCGGCGCGGAGGTCCGCGCGGCGATGGCGCAACGGATTGATCATCTCGTCTCCGAGGGGCTGGCCCGGCGGCAGGGTGAGCGCGTGGTGTTCGCACCCGACCTGATCGGCACCCTGCGCCAGCGCGATCTCGATCAGGCGGCGGCCGGACTTGCGGCGCAGACCGGGCTGGAACACCGGCCCGCGAAGGAAGGCGAGATTGTCTTGGGGGTCTATCGCCAGCGGGTAGTTCTGTCCTCCGGCCGCTTCGCGATGGTCGATGACGGGTTGGGGTTCCAGCTCGTGCCGTGGCGGCCAGCGCTGGAGCAGAAGCTCGGGCGGCAGGTTTCCGGTACCCTGTCGCCGGGTGGATCGGTGGACTGGAATTTCGGTCGTAAGCGCGGGCTGGGTATTTGATGGCGGGTGGACAGCCTGCGGATTTTCGGCTGACAAAATAGCTGCTTCATAAGTATGATGAAGTATGCTCGCCTGAGAGGAGCCGCTTCATGTCCACGATCGAACGTATGACCATCACCGTGCCGTCCGAGATGGCGGCGATCCTGCGCCAGTCCGTCGACGGTGGCGAATACGCCTCGACCAGCGAGGTGGTGCGCGAGGCGTTGCGCGAATGGATGCGCCGACGTGATACCGACCGTCGTGATCTCGATGCCCTGCGGGAGGCGATCCGGCTTGGTGATGAGAGCGGGTCGAGCATCCCGGCTGAGACCGTCTTCGCCGAATTGCGGGATGTGATCGCCCGTCGCCGCGTGCAGGGATGAAACGGCTCGGCTTCGCTCCGGCCGCGCGTGCCGACCTTCTGGAGATCGCGCTCTATATCGCTGAGGACAATCCCGAGCGGGCCATGAGCTTCGTTGCTGAACTGGAAGCGAAGGCCGCCGTTGCGGCTGAACATCCAGCGAGCTTTCCGGCGCGCGATGAGATCAGTCCCGGATTGAGGGTCATTGTTCACGGCCGCTATCTGCTGTTCTTCCGTGAACTGATCGACGAGGTACGTATCGTCCGCGTGCTTCATGGCGCACGGGATCTGCCACAGATATTTGACTCGTAAAGTCAGGGCCTCCCGTGAGATCGCGTGCAGCGGTCGTCAATGACGATGAACTTCGATGCCATCACGACGATCAGAATGTGGGTGCGATTATCAGGTGGAGGCATCTTTACCGTACCGGGTTCTTCTCCACATGCGACGACAAGGCGATCGGAGTTTCCCAGCATGACAAGGCAAAATAAGGTGCCATCGACCTGTTATCCCGCCACTCATCAAGATGAGCGTGCGCTTGTCGAGTTGCTGGAACAGGGCGAGCGAAGCGGCGTCAGCACGCGCACGATTCTCGATATTCTTGCCGCCGTCCACGCGAACAGGCAGGCCGTCCGTTTATTGTCCCCACCTATCCGGCGGCCCTAGACATCGTAATTAGACCTTGAACGCCGGCGAAGCGAGCCGTTTGGTCGGTTCCTGTCATGAACCAGACCAAGATCCTCTGGGGATCGGTGTTTGCCGTCAGCACCGTGATCCTCGCCTTCACGTGGGCCGCGACCCAGTGGACGGCCTGGCGGCTAGGCTTCCAGCCGCAGCTTGGTGCCCCGTGGTTCACGCTGCTCGGCTGGCCGGTCTATTACCCGCCGGAGTTCTTCTGGTGGTGGTTCGCCTACGATGCCTATGCTCCGGACATCTTTACCACCGGCGGTTACATCGCGGGGTCGGGGGGCATAGCCGCTGTCATCGTCGCGATCACCATGTCCGTCTGGCGCGCCCGGGAGAAGAAACGCGCCACCACTTATGGCTCGGCGCACTGGGCAGAGCCGCGCGAGATCCGTCGCGCCGGGCTGCTGGCCCCCGATGGGGTGGTGCTGGGCCGCTCGGCCGATGCCTATCTCCGCCATGACGGGCCGGAGCATGTGCTGTGCTTCGCCCCGACCCGATCGGGCAAGGGTGTCGGCTTGGTGGTGCCGACCCTGCTGACTTGGCCGGGCTCCGCCATCGTCCATGACATCAAGGGAGAGAACTGGACGCTGACCGCCGGCTGGCGCTCGCGCTTCGGCCGGGTGTTGCTGTTCGATCCGACCAACCTGGCCAGTGCCGCCTACAATCCGTTGCTGGAGGTACGGCGCGGCGAGCGCGAAGTCCGCGACGTGCAGAATATTGCCGACGTGCTGGTCGATCCCGAAGGCGCCCTTGAGAAGCGCAATCATTGGGAAAAGACCAGCCACGCCCTACTGGTCGGCACCATCCTGCATGTCCTCTACGCCGAGGAGGACAAGACACTGGCCGGGGTGGCCAATTTCCTCTCCGACCCCAAACGGGCGATCGAGACCACGTTGCGTGCGATGATGACCACACCGCATCTTGGCGCGAAGGGCGTGCATCCGGTGGTCGCCAGTTCTGCGCGGGAACTGCTCAACAAGAGCGACAACGAGCGCTCGGGCGTGCTATCCACCGCCATGTCATTCCTTGGCCTGTATCGCGATCCGGTGGTGGCGCATGTGACCCGGCGCTGCGACTGGCGGATCCGCGATCTTGTGGCCGGCAGTCATCCGGCGACGCTGTATCTGGTGGTGCCGCCCTCGGATATCAGCCGCACCAAACCTCTGGTCCGTCTGGTGCTGAATCAGATCGGCCGCCGGCTGACCGAGGAACTGGAGGCGAAGCGGCGTCATCGGCTGCTGCTGATGCTCGATGAATTCCCGGCGCTGGGACGGCTGGATTTCTTCGAGAGTGCATTGGCCTTCATGGCGGGCTACGGCATCAAGAGCTTCCTGATCGGCCAGAGCCTGAACCAGATCGAGAAAGCCTACGGCCAGAACAATTCGATCCTCGACAATTGCCATGTCCGGGTCAGTTTCGCGACCAACGACGAGCGGACCGCCAAACGGGTGTCCGACGCACTGGGTACCGCGACCGAGATCCGTGACGCGAAAAACTATGCCGGCCACCGGCTATCGCCATGGCTCGGGCATCTGATGGTAACACGGCACGAGACGGCGCGGCCCTTGCTGACGCCGGGCGAGATCATGCAGCTTCCGCCTGACGAGGAACTGGTGCTGGTGTCCGGTTGCCCGCCGATCCGGGCGCGCAAGGCGCGGTATTTCGAGGATGCCGAACTGACCGCGCGCATCCTCCCGCCGCCCCGGTTTGAGCCACCGCCGATCCCTGAAGGAACGCCCCCAATCGGCCCGCTGCCGCCGGGAGATTGGGCCGATGTGGTCCAGCCGTCTCCTGCCAGCAATGCGGACGATGATCCCGCCAATGCCGGCATCCGCCGTGAGCCGGAGCTGCCAGAACAGGAAGAGGTGGTGCAGGCACCGAGGAAGCCGGTGCATGAATTTGATCCGCCGGAGGATGAACCCGAGGACGATGCGAAGCGGGCACAGACCTTGCGGCGCGGTGAGCGGGGTCTCGCGCGTCAGGTTTCGCTCGATCCTGGCGATCGGATGGGGCTATGACTGCCATGCGGATCAAGCACACGATCCGGCTGCCGGCCGAACTCAGCGTCAGGCTCGCCGATTACGCTGCCCGCAAGAAGGTGCCGCAGGCGCTGATCGTGGAGACGGCGCTGGCGTCGTTCCTGTCACCGGATGGGCCGGAACGGCTGGAAGCGGCGTTGGCCCGGCGGCTGGACCGGATGACGCGGCAGTTGGAGCGCATGGAGCGACGAGTGACGATCGCCAATGAATCGCTGGCCGTGTTCGTGCGGTTCTGGCTGACCAGCACGCCGCCGCTACCGGATGCGGCTCTTGCTGCGGCGCAGAGCAAAGGGCGGGAGCGGTATGACGGCTTTGTAGAAGCTGTCGGACGTAGGCTCGCGCGTGGGACGACGCTGGACGACGAGGTGAGGCTGGACGTGAGGCCTGTTACGGAACGGAATGGTAACTGACTCGGCAGTCCATCTCCCAAACTTTGATCTGGATTGCGGCGGATACGTTCATCCCAGCTGGCCGCCGGCCATAGGCTCATCTTTAGAATTGTCCGAAAGCAGATATCCTTATAACAGCTGTGTCACGTCGCGTGGGCACCAATAGCGGCCATGTGTGTTCGAAGTCAGAATACAAATAATGATACTCACTGCCGCGCCGATCTATGCAAGATGTTATCGCAACAAGACGGGAGTTTGACCTGATCAACGTAGCGAACAATCATCCTACAGTAAGAGGTTCAGATCGCGATGACATTTCCTTCGCCGAACCATTCCTTCGCTCTTGCGATGACCTTCAAGGAAGGGTCTCGAAAATACACTGCAAGCGATTCTTTTGATCGCGTGCAGCAAACATAGAATAGTTTTTCAGTGCGCTCTCGGACGGAGGCTGTCCCGCCACCCTCGAACAGATAGGTGAAATTGTACTTGTTCCATCCCCCGGAATCCAAAATGACGAGAACGCGATCAAACTCCCGTCCCTTTATCTTGTGCTGCGTTGAGTAGGTCGTTCGACCTTCGAGGTGCTCGTAGAGCGCCAGGTAAGAAGAGTAATTCACTGGTGTTACGCGATTGAAGAGGTAGGGCTTGCGAATCACAAAATTGGTGAAAGCGTCGTCTTTGCGGACCAATCCATGTTTCTCGGCGTAATCTATGACTTCGATAATCGGACGGTCGCTCATCGCACCAATTTCGTTGATACATTCCTTGAGTCGTAACTTGTCTTTCGCTGACCGAAGCTTGAACTCGGTGCGTCTCAGAAATTCATTGAATTTCCGCTGCTGATAGAGGTGAACGACGTCCAGGATTTTGAAGACATGCTTGATAAACGGGCATCGTTGTGAGCCTTTGCGTGCGCTCTCTTCCTCGGTTTGTTTCTTGTCATCGACGAGTTGGTCCTTATCGACACGCATGCGCCTGAAAACCAGGAAGTTGCAGCTTTTTGCATCCGTCAGCCAATCTGGATGGGCGTCGATGAAAGCTTTCATCCCCGGCGTCGGAACCACTCCTGGAAACTTGGTCATGACCTCGCCAAATGTGTCGGCGTCGTAATTAGCGAGCTCATCGTTGGCTTTGATATGGTTGACAAGCCTGTCGCGGAATTTGAGCACGCCATCTTTGTCGTAGATTTCCATGAGATCGCCGAATCCCGCCTGAGGCGCGATCAAATTGTGCGTCAGGTTCAGCTCTTTGGTCTCAGCGACGTCGCTGAAGTTCCATCCGAGAGTCTTCCGCAGGCCATCAAGTTTGTCGCTTCCGTCCGCCGTGTAATAAAAGCGGATTGATCCATCTTTCACAGCACCGCCGTGCATATTAGGAGCATTTTCGTCAGAAGACTCTTTCTGTACGAGCCCATCTGATCTCAAGCGGTTTGCAAGCTCGAACACGAGGCGAGGATTTCGACGGTTTTGGACTTTTTGAACCTCCATTACAGATGCAGTCGACACATAATCCTTTATCGATCCGACACCGTCATCATAGATCGATTGCATGCTGTCGCCGAAGAAGCCGCAGACGCCTTTCCTGTGCGCCAAAGGCAGAAAATCGAGGAGAATTTTGATGACGTCAGGTGCCGTATCCTGATATTCATCTACCAGAATATACCGATAACGATCTCGGAGGATTTCTCGAATCTTGGGATATTTTTCAAACACACCGTAGGCGAGAGTGATAACCTCGTCGTGGGAAATGATTCCTTCTGATAATATTCTGAACTCCTTGTATTCAATTGATTTTCCGTCATACATCCCATTGAAAATTGCGGCGCTCCCGGGATTAATTCGAGGGCTATCTCCAGACATCAAATCGATCAAAACAAGACGCAGTTCGGTCTGGAACGGGCTGATGGCGGCCCACAAAAAATCATGGATGGTGCTGACGGCTAGTCTCTCGTTCACAACACGTGACTCGATTTCACGAACCGCCGCATTCGTATAGGTGATACAAGCAATGGATGCGCTTAGCTGGGTCCGCAGCAGTTCGCCAATGACTTGGACTAGGGAGTAAGTTTTCCCGCTCCCCGCTCCACCACTTAGTAGAAAGTTCTTGCCGTCAGAAACGTGTTTGAGAACCAGCTCGACCTCGGGCTCCAGTTTCAGCCGATCTTGATCCATCTTAGACCTTCTTGAATGTATTTTGGAATGTTCCAGTTACTGAATTCCAGAGTGAATTCTCGGGCCTTGCCATCCATATTTGATTTGGTAAGCTTCGCCGTCTCGCTGTTGAGTAGTATCTCGATGGCGAATGAGGGCTTCTTATCAATTCCTTTATTAGCCATTACATCGGGTTTGCCGCCACCGATGAACTCGGCCAATGCACTTGGTTTGAGACTTGGAAACTTCGGCGGATCGTCCTCATCTGCCACCGCGCTGGCGGATGTCATGAATGCTCGATTGACATGGAAAAACGCGTCCTCAAAACTCCGAGCACAGTATGTTTCATTTTCGGCATTGGTCTCGGTAACTTGATAAGCGCACATGACTTCACCTGCGGGGTCCATAGCCCAGAGGCCGTCTAACTTTCTCTTTACGGTCTTTTGTCCAAGGGACAGCGTCCGGAAATATGTGAGCGCGGAGCCGACTCCGAAGAAAAATCTTAGAGCAGCATTGCTCGTGTGGGTCCCGTGTTCCACCGGGTGAGCAACGATATCCATAACTGGTTGCCCATTTTTTTTATTCGTGACCAGGGTGCCGTCTTTGACGCGCTGCCGCTCGACGCATGAATCAAGGTCCGTGATGATGAGTGTCTTTGCACCAATGAAGTCGAGGAAGATTTCAAAAATGTGAGAGTGAGCACCGACCTCGATTACTGAGATGTTCTGAGACATCAAAGGAAGCGGAGCGATTTCAGAGTTTTCGAAAGCAGCCGCTTCGTCAATTTGATCAATTTTGCGCATCATGGCGGGAAGAAGGATTCGCTCTGTGTCACCCTCAACCAAAATAGCCTTGTCCGCGAAAAAAAGCTGCGAACGATGGAGAGTCAGGTATTGTCTTAAAAAAGTGTAGTGCCCGTCTTTCCCCGAAGCCCTGTACATGGCATGCAGGTCGCGCAGTCCCTTGGCCTCAGTAGTTCCGGCAGATTTCTTGAAATATTTTATATCGTCGAATTCTGACTCGGCCACGATATGTGCTGAATGCGTCGAAAGAATTGTCTGGAGCGTACGCCTAATACCATCTGCGTTTGAAACAGACCGCCCAACGAGGTTCTTAATATTCTTGATGAATATTGCCTGCATCTGTGGATGTGTATGGGCCTCAGGCTCTTCAATGAACAGGAGATTTATGTCTGCGGGTTTCGGTTTATTCCCTCTTTTGAACTCATTGAGGATGAGCTTGATATCGAAAATCATGCTGATCAAGTTTAGGTAGCCCAAGCCGTTGTAGCTTTCGGGCAGAACATGCAACTCTGCTCCCTGCCCGTACATGACGGTCGTGTTGTCCTCAAGCAATTCACGACGCTGCAACGTCGACCTAATTTGAAGCTGTGTATCGCCCTCCTTAACTCCGCCAAATCGCCTCACATCGTCGATGACCTCTTCAAAAAGTTTGTTGTAGATGCTGTTGAGTTTGTCGTCCGTATCACTGAGCGCCATCTTGAAAGTTTCAAAAACCTCCTCATCTCCGGCGTCGGATGACATTGCTGAGTAGATCTTCGACGACATCGTCGATAGCGTCTTATCTGTTTCCTTGTTTGAAACCGAGCGGCGCGCGGAGATGCGCTTGAATGAGATGATGTCGTCGATACGGATAGATTCCTTGATGAGATCGACGAAAATGTCTTCCTGCGCCTTCCTCGCTGCAGGGTCGAATTGTACGCTTCGCCTAGCGATTTTGAAGTAATCCCTATGGTTCTCGCGTAGAAATTTAAGAATGTCCTGCGCCTTATCCGTCTTCTTCTCCTGCTGAGCCTTGAAATCCCTCCGCAGGATTTCGAGATACTCCGACGAGAGGTGGTATAGAAAGTCCAATACGATCCACTTGTTTTCGGGATCGAGGTCCATGATTACCTTGTTGCCGATATTGCCGAGATCGTCATCGTCCGAATACTCAATGAAGACACGAAGCCTGATGCCACAAAATGGATACGGGTCGTCAGGCTGAACCTTGCCCTCGGCCAACTCCAATACATGCTGCCGAAAATCCAGATTGAAATCATCAAAATCGAAAACTGAGCTCGAGTTACCTAGAAAGCGCTCCAATGCGATTAGAAGCGAAGTCTTCCCTACATTGTTCTTGCCAACAATTATCGAAAGATATTCTTCTAGATCGACCTTAAGATTTCTGAGTGAACGAAAGTTTTCGATCTGGATATTTATTAATTTCACAGTATCGCTCGCAATTTTCACCTATTACCATAGATATTGGCATCATGTGGGAGACGTGTCCTGCAAAAAATTGGTTGCCCCCCCAAAAAACCATCTTACAGACTATTCCCTCCAACCCCGTACAAATGAGGAAACTGAAGCTGGCCCAGCATGTTTGCAGGGCCACTTGCAAACTTCCACACCAACACCTCGAGTGCCTGCTTCCGGGCGACTGACGATACCGAAGGGATCTCTGAAATGAGGCGTAAGCCGTCTGTCTCCTGCTGTTTGCCCTATCCAAATTATCTTCTGGCGGCCACTGAACTAGGCATTCAATCAGACCGCCCTCTTGAGATTCGGACTGGCCTTGAAGCGGACGGTCTTGCCGGCCTTGACCTTCACCGGCTCGCCGGTGCGGGGATTGAGCGCCTTGTGGGCCTTGGTCTTGTGGACGGTGAACGTCCCGAAGGACGGCAGGGTGAACCCGCCCTCCTGCTTCAGTTCGGCGACGATGGCCCCGACCAGGTCATCGGCCGCCTTGGCGGCAGCAACGCCGGTGCAGTCCAGCGAGTCCTGAAGAATGGCAGCAATGAAGGCTTTGCTCATGCGGGCACAGGTCCGTGTCGTGGTCGATTCCAGAAAACGGTAGCAGCGCCCTGTCGCCCCGTCACCGCCCAAACGGCGACACACCCCTATGCAAGTTCTTCTATCCCGGCGCCCTACGGTCCCAGAGACTTGTTGCGCTTCCGTGTTCCTGCCTCTTTCTAATCGATCCCGCTGATCCATCGCCTCCCTCTGGAGGCTAATCGCGGGGTTCCCGGTGTCTATCGCTCCTTTCCGCTCCGAAGCCGTCGCCCGAGGCACGCGCATGCTGCGCACCGCACTCGGCCCGGCCATTGCCGGCCATCTCGACGATCCGTCGATCGTCGAGGTGATGCTCAATCCCGATGGCCGGTTATGGATCGACCGCCTAGCAGGTGGGATGGAGGACACCGGCACCCGGATCGGGCCTGCCGATGCCGAGCGGATTGTCCGCCTGGTCGCCCATCATGTCGGGGTCGAGGTCCATCCCGGCCGCCCGCGCGTTTCCGCCGAACTGCCGGGAAGCGGGGAGCGGTTCGAAGGGCTGGTGCCCCCGGTGGTGGCAGCACCCTGCTTTGCCATCCGGCGTCCGGCGGTCGCGGTGTTCTTGCTCGACGATTATGTGGCCGCCGGGATCATGACCGCCGCGCAGGCGACGTTTCTGCGCCGCGCGGTGATGGAGCGGTGGAACATTCTGGTTGCCGGTGGCACCTCCACCGGCAAGACCACGCTGGTCAATGCCCTGCTGGACGAGATCGCGCAGACCGGAGAGCGGGTGGTGCTGATCGAGGACACCCGCGAACTGCAATGCGCGGCCCCCAATCTGGTCGCCCTGCGTACCAGGGACGGCGCCGCCTCGCTCTCCGACCTGGTGCGCTCCTCGCTGCGCCTGCGCCCCGACCGGATTCCGATCGGCGAGGTGCGCGGCGCCGAAGCGCTCGACCTGATCAAGGCCTGGGGTACCGGTCATCCCGGCGGCGTCGGCACCCTGCACGCTGGGTCGGCGATCGGTGCCCTGCGCCGGCTGGAGCAACTGATCCAGGAAGCCGTCGTCACCGTGCCGCGCGCTCTGATCGCCGAGACCATCGACGTGATCGCGGTCCTGTCCGGGCGCGGCAGTGCGCGCCGGCTGGCTGAACTCGCCACCGTCCAAGGGCTGAGCCCGGACGGGAACTACATCCTCGCACCTGCCGGAGATCCGTCATGACCCACATGATCGCCCTGCGCCGTCGCTTCGCTATGGCTGGGGCCACCCTCTCGTTCGCCCTGCTGTCGGCCCCGGCCTACGCCTCGGGTTCCAGCATGCCGTGGGAAACCCCGCTCAACGAGATTCTGGAAAGTGTGCAGGGACCGGTGGCCAAGATCATCTCGGTGATCATCATCACCGTGACCGGTCTGACCCTGGCCTTTGGCGAAACGTCGGGCGGCTTCCGTCGGCTGATCCAGATCGTCTTTGGCCTGTCGATCGCCTTTGCCGCCTCCAGCTTCTTCCTGTCCTTCTTCTCCTTTTCGGGCGGGGCGCTGATCTGATGGAGCCGGACGCCATTCCCGGCTTCACCGCGCCGGTGCATCGCGCCCTGATCGAGCCGATCCTGCTCGGCGGAGCGCCGCGCACGGTGGCGATCGTCAACGGCACGCTGGCTGCGGCAATCGGGCTCGGCCTGCGGCTGTGGATTGCTGGCGGCATTTTCTGGCTGGTCGGCCATCTTGCCGCCGTCTGGGCTGCGAAGCGCGATCCCGCCTTCGTCGACGTGGTGCGCCGGCATCTGCGCTATCCCACCCATCTAGTCGGATGAGGGCGCCATGCTGAACCTCGCCGAATACCGCCACCGCCGCGATCGGCTGGCCGATTTCCTGCCCTGGGCGGCGCTGGTCGCCAAAGGCGTGGTGCTGAATAAGGATGGCGCCTTCCAGCGCACCGCCCGGTTCCGTGGTCCCGATCTGGAGTCCTCGACCGCCTCCGAACTGGTCGCCATCACGTCCCGCCTGAACAACGCCCTGCGTCGGCTCGGCTCCGGCTGGGCCATTTTCGTTGAGGCGCAGCGCCGGCAAGCGCGCGGCTATCCTTTCACCCCGTTCTCCGACCCGGCTTCGGAACTGGTGGACGCCGAGCGCCGGGCACAGTTCGAGGAAGAGGGCGCGCATTATGAGAGCCGTTATTTCCTGACCCTGGTCTGGCTGCCGCCAGCGGACGATGCCGCCCGCGCGGAAGCCTGGCTCTACGAGAACCGCGCCCGTGGCGGCGCCGACTGGCGGGCGGTGGTCGCGGGTTTCATCGACCAGACCGACCGAGTGCTGGCGCTGCTCGATGGCTTCATGCCCGAGGCCGACTGGCTCGATGACGGCGAAACCCTGACCTATCTCCATTCCTGCATCTCCACGCGCCTGCAGCGGGTCCGGGTGCCGGAAATTCCGATGCACCTCGACGCCATCCTGGTGGATGAGGAACTGACCGGTGGGCTGGAGCCCCGATTGGGCGATGCGCATTTGCGCACGCTGACGATTACCGGCTTTCCCACCCAGACCTGGCCGGGGCTGCTGGACGAACTGAACCGGCTGGCCTTTCCTTATCGCTGGTCGACGCGGGCGATCTGCCTTGACCGCACCGATGCGACCAGGGTGCTGGGCCGGATCCGGCGGCAATGGTTCGCCAAGCGCAAATCGATCATGGCCATCCTCAAGGAGGTGATGACCAACGAGGCCTCGGTGCTGCTGGATTCCGATGCCGCCAACAAGGCCGCCGATGCCGACGCGGCGTTGCAGGAACTCGGCACCGACCAGGTCGGACAGGCCTATGTCACCGCCACCGTGACGGTATGGGACGAGGATCCGGCGGTCGCAGGCGACCGGCTGCGTCTGGTGGAGAAGACCATCCAGGGCCGCGATTTCACCTGCATGCGCGAGAGCGTGAACGCGCTCGAAGCCTGGTTTGGTAGCCTGCCGGGCCATGTCTATGCCAATGTCCGCCAGCCCTGCGTCTCCACCCTGAACCTGGCGCACATGATTCCGCTCTCCGCGGTGTGGGCCGGGCCGGAGCGCGACGGGCATTTCGCCGCCCCGCCGTTATTCTATGCCCGCACCGAGGGTTCGACCCCGTTCCGCTTCGCGCTCCATGTCGGCGATGTCGGCCATACGCTGATCGCCGGGCCGACCGGCGCCGGCAAGTCGGTGCTGCTGGCCTTCATGGCGATGCAGTTCCGCCGCTATGCGGGTGCCCGGATTTTCGCCTTTGACTTCGGTGGCTCGATCCGTGCAGCCACCCTGGCGATGAGCGGGGACTGGCACGATCTTGGCGGCGCGCTGGCGCAGGACGGAAACGACCCCGTCGCGTTGCAGCCGCTGGCGCGGATCGACGAGCCGGGCGAACGGGCCTGGGCGGCGGAATGGGTGGCGACACTGCTGGAGCGCGAGGGCGTCACCGTTGCGCCCGATCTCAAGGAGCATCTGTGGTCGGCGCTGACCTCACTGGCCTCGGCCCCGGTCGCGGAACGTACCCTTACCGGCCTGTCGGCGCTGCTCCAGTCGCTGACCTTGAAGCAGGCCCTTCAACCCTATTGTGTCGGCGGCCCGTGGGGACAGTTGCTCGACGCCGAGCATGAGCGGCTGGGCGTCGCCGATATCCAGGCCTTCGAGATCGAGGGGCTGATCGGCTCGGGTGCGGCGTCCGCCGTGCTGTCCTATCTGTTCCACCGCATCGAGGACCGCTTCGACGGCAGCCCGACGCTGCTGATTATCGACGAGGGCTGGCTGGCGCTGGATGATCGCGCCTTTGCCGGACAACTCCGGGAATGGCTGAAGACGCTGCGCAAGAAGAACGCTTCGGTCATCTTCGCCACCCAGTCGCTGGCCGATATCGACGCCAGCCCCATCGCGCCGGCGCTGATCGAAAGCTGTCCGACACGGGTGTTCCTGCCCAATGACCGGGCGCTGGAGCCGCAGATCACCGCGATCTACCGCCGGTTCGGGCTGAACGACCGCCAGATCGAGATCCTCAGCCGGGCCACGCCCAAGCGCGATTATTACTGCCAGTCCCGGCGCGGCAACCGGCTGTTCGATCTCGGCCTGTCCGAGGTGGCGCTGGCGTTCACCGCCGCATCCTCGCCCGACGATCAGGCCGCTATCGACCGGATATTCGCCCGGCATGGGCGCGACGGGTTTGCGGCTGCCTGGCTGGCACACAAGGGTGTCGAATGGGCGGTGGAGATGCTCAGTTCGGGAGAAGGTTAATGAAAAACATACCGACAATGAAATCAGTTTTCGTGTTCGGCGCTGTCCTGGTGCTGCCGCTTGCCCTAAGCGCACCGGCCCATGCGCAATGGGCGGTCTATGACGCAGCCAATCATGTGCAGAATGTTCTCACCGCCGCCCGGGAATTGCAGCAGGTCAACCAGCAGGCGCAGAGCCTGCTCAACGAAGCAACCATGCTGGAGAACCAGGCCCGCAACCTCGCCAACCTGCCGCTCTCGGTGCTGGCGCCGCTGGAGCAATCAATCCAGCAGACGGAGCAGATCGTCGGTCAGGCCCAGGGGCTTTCCTATAATCTGAGCAGCATCAATCAGGCGTTTTCGCAGACCTATCCGCAGGCGTTGGGCAGCCCGTTGTCGGCGACCCAGATGATCACCGACGCGCAAACCCGATGGCAGAACGCGCGTGGCGCCTATCAGGACGGGCTGCGCGTGCAGACCGGCGCGGTGCAGAATCTTGATGCCACGCGCAGCCAAATCGACAGTCTGGTCACGTCCAGCCAGTCCTCGACCGGCGCCTTGCAGGCCGCGCAATCGGGCAACCAGCTTACCGCATTGCAGACGCGCCAGCTTGCCGACCTCACCGCCGTCGTTACGGCGATGGGCCGCGCCCAGGCGCTGGAAGGCGCC
This sequence comes from Acetobacter persici, assembly GCF_018256955.1. NCBI lineage: Bacteria > Pseudomonadati > Pseudomonadota > Alphaproteobacteria > Acetobacterales > Acetobacteraceae > Acetobacter > Acetobacter persici. The sequence continues at coordinate 59,343 of NZ_JAERKU010000011.1, read as the reverse complement.
CGTCAGGTCGAGAGCGAGGAGCAGGGCAGGGCGCAACTGGCGAATTTCCTTAATTACGGTGCCGGCTATACCCCCGGCTCCGCGCAGATGTTCCACTGATGCGCGCGCCGCGCCTCTCCCCGCCGATCATCTTCCGGCTCGTAGCCATCGGGCTGGTCGTGCTGATCCTGATCGCCGCCAGCCTGCATCTCCGGCACGCTCCTCGCGATATGGGCGTGCCGGATCTCGGGCCGCCGGGATCGCGTCACCGGCTGGCCGCTGGCCTCGCGCGCTGCCAGGCGCTCGGCATGAAGGCCGACGGCGATCCGGCCTGTGCTGCGATCTGGGCCGAGAACCGCAAGCGCTTCTTCTCCCCCGACGCGGCACGGTGACGCCATGCAGCAGGGCACCGGCGTCATCGACAATTTCCTTGCCATCTTCACCCAGTATATCGATTCCGGCTTCGGTCTGGTGCAGGGCGATGTCCACTGGCTCGCCGCAACCCTGATTACGATCGACATCACCCTGGCCGGGCTGTTCTGGGCGCTGGCACCGGACGAGGATGTGCTGGCGCGGCTGATCCGCAAGACCCTGTTCATCGGCCTGTTTGCCTTCATCATCGGCAATTTCAACGGGCTGGCACGGATCATTTATGAATCCTTCGCCGGGCTCGGGATTGAGGCTGGGGGCGGCCATCTCACCCAGGCGCAATTGCTCCAGCCCGGTCGGCTGGCGCAGGTCGGCATCGATGCCGGCAAGCCGATCCTGACCTCGATTTCTTCGCTGGTCGGTTTCGTCGCCATCTTCAACAACGCGATCCAGATCGCGGTATTGCTGATCGCGTGGCTGATTGTGGTCATCAGCTTCTTCGTCATGGCGATCCAGCTTTTCGTGGCGTTGATCGAATTCAAGCTGACCACCCTGGCGGGGTTCGTGCTGGTGCCGTTCGGCCTGTTCGGCCGCACCGCCTTTCTCGCCGAGAAGGTGCTGGGCAATGTCGTTTCGTCCGGGATCAAGGTGCTGATGCTCGCCGTCATCGTTGGCATCGGTTCGACAGTGTTCGACCAGTTCACCAGCGGTTTCAACAACCCGCCGACCATCAATGACGCACTGACCCTGATCCTCGCCTCCCTGACGCTGCTTGGCCTGACCGTGTTCGGCCCGGCATTGGCTAACGGGCTGATCGCCGGGGGGCCACAACTCGGCGCGGGATCCGCTGTCGCTACAGCCGCCGGGGTCGTTGGCGCCGGCGTCGCTGCCGCGTCTGGCGCTGGACTGGCCGTGGGGGCTGCGGCCGCCGCCGTGCGGGGTGGTGCCTTTGTCGCAGGCGGCACCACCGCCGCCTATCGGGCCGGCGGAGCGGTCGGTGTCGCCAAGACTGGATTGTCTGCCGCCACCAGTCCGTTGCGCCGCGCCGCGGCCAGTGTCCGCACCAGCTATCAGGCCGGCGGGGCGGCCGCGACCGGCGGCGCTGGTGGTGCGACCGCTTCGGGCGGTGGCGGTGGCGGTGGCGCGGGTGCTGCCGGAAAGCCGCCAGCCTGGGCCAGCCGGATGCAGCGCAACAACCGGATCAGGGGCGGGGCTGACGCCGCCGCGCAGGCGATCAAGGGCGGCGACCGGCCCAGCGGCGGCCATGACGTCGATCTCTCGGAAGGAGAATAACCATGTTCCGCCGCCCCACCATACGGTTCGGCAAAACACCAGAACCGGAAACGCCCTATCACAAGGCCGCACAGGTCTGGGACGACCGCATCGGCTCGGCCCGTGTCCAGGCCCGCAACTGGCGGCTGGCGTTCTTCGGAACGCTCGCCCTGAGCGGCGGGTTGGCGGCGGGACTGGTCTGGCAGTCGGCGCGCGGCACGATTACGCCGTGGGTGGTGCAGATCGACCATCTTGGTCAGGCGCAGGCCGTGGGTCCGGCGACGGTCGCCTATCGGCCGACCGATCCGCAGATCGCCTGGTATCTGGCGCGCTTCATCTCCGAGGTGCGCGGCATCCCCGCCGATCCGGTGGTGCTGCGGCAGAACTGGCTCGATGCCTATAACTACGTCACCGATCGCGGGGCGCTGGCTCTGAACGATTATGCCCGCACCAATGATCCCTTCAGCCGGATCGGCAGGATGCAGGTGGCGGTCGAAATTGCCAGCGTGATCCGCGCTTCCGACGACAGCTTCCGGGTGGAGTGGATCGAGCGCCGCTATGTCGACGGCGCGCTGGCCATCACCGAGCGCTGGAGCGCGATCCTCACCATCGTCGTCACCACGCCCACCGATGCCGAGCGGCTGCGCAAGAACCCGCTCGGCATCTACATCCACGCCCTCAACTGGTCCAGGGAACTCGGCTGATGCGCACCCTCAACACAATCGCGCCGCTCATGATCCTGCTGGCGCCGCTGGCGGCCTGCGCCTCATGGAAGCCACCTGCCATCAGATACGACGATACGCCCCGGCAGGCGATCCTCGCCCCGGAGCCGCCCAAGCCGGTACAGGTGGTGGCACTGCCCGAACCCTTGCCGTTGCCGGGTCAACTCAAGTCGATCCCCTTCCGGCATGCATCGTCCGAGCCCGCCGATCCGCATCAACGGGTCGAGCGCGCCAATAGTGCGGCGCGGGTCCAGCCGACGCGGGCCGGTTATCTCAACGCGATCCAGGTCTTTCCCTTCTCCGAGGGCGCGCTGTATCAGCTCTACGCCGCACCCGGCGAGATCACCGATATCGCGTTGCAGCCGGGCGAGAAGCTGGTCGGCTCCGGACCGGTCGCCGCCGGCGATACCGTACGCTGGATTATCGGCGACACCGAGAGCGGGGTAGGGGCATCGAAACGGATTCATATCCTGCTCAAGCCGACGCGCCCGGATCTGACCACCAATCTGGTCATCAATACCGACCGGCGCACTTACCATCTGGAACTGCGCTCCGACGAGCGGACCTATATGGCTTCGGTGTCGTGGGATTATCCGCAGGACCAGATCGTGACCCTGCGCGGTCAGGATCGGGATTCTGATCTTGGCACTCCAGTCGTGACCGGCGTCGATCTCGATGCGCTGAATTTCCGCTATCGGATTGAAGGCGACGAGGCGCCGTGGCGGCCCTTACGGGCCTTCGATGACGGGCGGCAGGTCTTCATCGAGTTTCCGACCGGCATCGCTCAGGGCGAGATGCCGCCGCTCTGGGTAATTGGCCCGCAGGGTGACGGTCAACTCGTGAACTATCGCGTGCGCGACAACCGGATGATCGTCGATCGCCTGTTCGCGGCGGCCGAATTGCGGCTGGGGGCGAAGCATCAGCAGGTGGTGCGCGTCGTCCGCACCGACGGGGTGCGGCGGTCATGAGTGAGAGCGCCGGGAACGGGAACGCCAGGGCAGCCACCCCGCCGGTGAGGCCACCGGGTGAGATGCAGTTGCGCATCACTCGACCGCCGGTTACGCGGCTGTCGCGCAAGGTGATCCTTGGCCTGTCGGTCGTCGCCGCAGCCGGCGTCGGCGGCGCGCTTTATCTGGCGTTGAAGCCGGCGCCTCCGAAGAGCAATGCCGAACTCTACAATACCGGAAGCCGCACCACGCCGGACGGGCTGGCCAATCTGCCGGGCGATTATAACCATCCGCCGCGGCTCGGGGCGCCGCTGCCCGGCGACCTTGGCCGGCCGTTGCTCAAGGCAGGTGTTGGCGCTCCCGGCATGACGACACCGGCGGCGCCTGCTGACCCAGAGAAGCAGCGTATCGCCCAGGAACAGGAAGCGGCGCGGGCCAGCCGCCTGTTCACCCAGACGCAGATGGGGCGGGATGTCGCAGCGCCGACGACGGCGGGCACGACGGCAACCCCGCCCAGTAGCGTTGCTACCGATCGCAAGCAGGTGTTCCTCGATGGGCCGGTCGATCACCGCACCGTCAGCGCTGAGCGGTTGGTACCCGTTCCCAGCCCTTACGTGCTCCAGGCGGGATCGGTCATTCCCGGTGCGCTGATTACCGGCATCCGCTCCGACCTGCCGGGCGAAGTCACGGCGCAGGTGACGGAGAATGTCTATGACAGCCCGACCGGCCATATTCTGCTGATCCCGCAGGGCGCGACGCTGATCGGCCGCTATGATTCCCAGATCTCCTATGGCCAGAAACGGGTACTGCTGGTCTGGATCCGGCTGATGCGCGGTGCGAATGATTCGATTGTGCTGGAGAACGAGCCGGCTGCCGATGCGGCAGGGTTTGCCGGATTGCAGGACCAGACCGACAACCACTGGGGCGAGGTGTTCAAGGCAGCGTTGGTCTCGACCGTGCTCAGCATCGGCTCCGAGGCCGATATCAGCGGCGGCAACGGCATCGCCCAGGCGTTGCGCACCGGCGGCTCACAGGGCTTCAACCAGATCGGCGAGCAGATCGTCGGACGTTCGCTGAATATCCAGCCGACCAACACAATCCGGCCGGGCTTTCCGGTGCGGGTGATGGTGCATCGCGATCTGGTTCTCTCTCCATACGAAAAGGAGGCATCGAAATGACGAAGCTTAGGCTTGGGCCGATTGAGAATGACAAACCGGTGCGGCTGACCATTGAGCTGCCAGCCGCCGTACATCGTGATCTGGTTGACTACGGGCGGTTGCTGGCGCGTGAAAGCGGTCAGGTCGAGATCACGCCACCGAAATTGATCGCGCCGATGTTGGCTCGTTTCATGGAGGGGGATCGGGCTTTCCAACGTCGACGCCGCGCGCAAAAGAAGGAGGCGAGCGGGTCCGGGTCAGCGTGCGCATGAAGCTTACAAATCGACCAAGGAAAGCATCCTCGGATTCGGCACGCCAGGCCAAGTGTACATTGAAGCTATCGTCGAGGCCCGATATCGGGCGAAATGCGAGGCCAGAGGGCAGAAGATCACGACACGCGGTGTTGGTTAGCCCAATACCCGCGCCGGAGCGCACTTGCGACAAAAGAGTAATTATCCCGCCTGTATGGACCACGAGATGCCCATGTTGATCAAATGCGTCGAGTTTAAAATGGTTGCGTCGTTCTTCATGTGGATCGACTGGGACCAGAAGTCGCTCCTTCATGATCTTGGCTATTGGTAGAGTGGGCAGCTTCGCCAGGTGATGCTCCTCTGGCAGAACCGCGAGAAGCTTGTCATTATATAAAATGAACGACGCCATAGTGTCGTTGATTACACAATCCGGTAAAATTGCTGCGTCAACGTGTCGCTTGACCAGCGAAGCAGCTATGCTTTCGCCGTCGGGTACGTAGAGGCCAATGCGCGTTCTTGGATGGCGCTCGTTCCAAGCCCGAAACCACGCCTCAATTGTGGGATGAAGTGGCGGCCGCGCGACCCCAATACGGATTTCACCGTCCGGCAAATCAGCTTCATTGGCTATAATGGTCACGAGATGATTGGCTTCTGTCATGATTCGACGAGCATGCCGGAGAACCTGCCGCCCGGGCTTGGTGACCACGGTCCCCCCTGTGCCCCGTTCGAAAAGCGTGATTCCCAGCGAGTCCTCGATCCGCGTCAGGCGGCGGCTCAGTGCGGCGACGGATACGTCGAGAGCAGTGGCAGCACGGCCCAGACTATGGGTGGCGTCGAGAACGAGCAGGCTATGAAGGTCGCGTAGACTCAATGAATGGAAGCGTTGCATCACCAATTCATCCCGTCGATCTTATGATTTGCTCCGTATCTTCGTGGGACAAGGTCAATTTTTGGGCTATAATTCCTCCTATGTCTGGATCATCCTCACTTTCCCAACTTCCCCGTCGCTCTCTCGTTGACTGTGCGATTGATGCCATGCGGGAAAAAATTGAAAGCGGGGCGTGGCCTGTTGGAGAGCGTATCCCAAAAGAAACCGAACTTGCCGAGATGCTGCAGGTTGGGCGGAATACGGTGCGGGAGGCTATTCGTGTCTTGTCCCATGCTGATGTGCTGGAAGTTCGGCAGGGGGACGGAACCTATGTCCGCTTTGAACTTGATCCTGCCGCAGTCATGCGGCGCGTCACGCGATCCAGCCTCCGGGATCATTTTGAACTGCGTGTCATTCTGGAAACGGAAGCGGCCAGGCTGGCTGCGCAACATCGGACCGCCAGGGACATTCGGAAGCTGGAGAAAACACTCAAGGCGCGCGGCGAGTGGGCTGAGGGCAGTGATCTTGATCGGTTTTTGAAAGCAGATACGGCATTTCATCTTGCGGTCGCCGAAGCGACCCACAATGAAGCTCTGATTGAACTTTACCGATACTTTCTTGTCGCGGCGCGTCAGGCAGGGCGTGCTGTCATGGAAGAGCATGGCCTGCCTGAACCCGGTTATGCCGCTCATGAACGGATATTCCGGGCAATAGAGCAGGGAGACGGCGCGCGCGCAGCTCGTGCTGCCAGCGCGGTTGTCCGGCCGCTCGTGCATGCTTTTTCTGATCATACTGGGAACAGTGATTGAGCCGCGCGTCACGGTTCATCTACCTGCTGGCCAGAGCATGGCGGGCCAGGATTTCTGCTTCAGTTTTTGTCGCCGTGGCCATCTGAGGAACACCGAACGCGCGTTCCGTACCCGGGAACATCTTTTCGAGAGCCGAACGTCGTATCGCATCGGGTTCAATCAGGATCATGACCCGGCATAATCTGGAAAGGGGCTCGCGGTTTGTTTTAAGCCAGAGTCCTCGTTCCTTTCTGTCCTCGTGATCCTCTTCCGGAGCAGGGGGGTAAATCAGGGCAAACGGGGTGCCGCGCTCCAGAAGGGCGGTCATCTCCCCCTTCCAGTTTGTCGCGTAACCCGGGACCATCTGGTTCGGGTTCAGGCAGACCAGCGGAAAATCGCTTGTGTTGAGTAATCCCGAAGCGTCAGAAAGAGTCATGCCTATTCTCCATAATATACAAAGGACGGGTCATCCGACCTTTTTAATGAATGAGGATGTCTGGCGTTGGGGCAGCTTCATGTGAGCGATTGCGCCATCCGTTCGTTACCGTGAGAACGGTGCGACGCAGCCATCGATGCACCACATCTGAATCGTGGCGGGGATGCCATGCCTGAAAGACATTAACGGGTGCGAGTTTAAGTGGGAGGGGAAAGGCGTACAATCCAAGACGGTCCAGTGTGTCGCGGTTCATCGCTACATCGGGCACCGGGAGGATCAGATCGGTCCGGTGCAGGCCCTGCATCGCGGTGTAATACGAGGGAACGAGAAGGGCCACGTTCCGGTTAAGGCCGAATTCTTCCTGCAGCGCGTCATCAATGGGACCATGTCGTCGGCTGCGACGTGACACACTGATGTGGTCGTATTGAACCAGTGACTGGGGCGTGATCTCACCAAGCAGAATCGGATGGCCTGCACGCACGACCCCATGAAAACGGCTTTCGAAGAGTGTCTGCCGCATAATTTCCGGCCGCAGGTTTTCGGTTGCACCGATATACAGGTCGATCGCCCCACGCCGCAGAGCGTCGCTATCGTCGCCGTCGGTTTCACTGGCAAAAACAATAGCAGCGTCTGGACAGTCTCCCCGCAAGGTCTGAAGCAGCTTCGTCGCGAATGGTCCCACGACGACATCTGCGGCCCGGATCGTGAAGACAGGTTTTATGTCCGTAAAATCCAGTTCCTCGTCTCTGCGCATCAGGTCATGCATGCCCGCGAGGATACGGCTAATGCGCGGCTGCATCTGGAGCGCGCGGGGTGTCGGTACCATGTTGCGGCCCATCTGTACAAGTATTGGGTCATCGAAGGTTGCCCTGATCTTGGACAGGGTACGGCTGATTGTCGCCGCACTGACCTGAAGACGCTGGGCGGCACCCGTAACGCTCGATTCCTCAATCAGAACATTCATGGCGTGTAACAGGTTCAAGTCGTAGCCACGCGTCATCAATAGAGTCCTCCCGCGCACTGAAGGCGGTTCATACCCGTCTGTCTGGCAATGTCATAATAGATGGGAACATAGGATGTTTAAGGCAAGCGACCCTGCCATAAGCATGAGGACACTGCAATAATTTTATGCGTTCTTACCGTTACGGTTCATGAGAGACATATTTTCATATTTGAGCGTTCCCGATCCCGGGCGTTGCGATCACAGTCGCCGCAGACATACCTATCGCAAATTAAAGAGGCGTCGTTTGACCCGGATCGACCTTTCTCCTGCGGAAGTGGTGGCTGCACCGGCACCTGCTGCGCCACCTCCACCGCCTCCGAAAGGTCCAGCTTTCGGCCTGCGTCTCGCCACTGGCCTGATCGGCGTACTGCTGGCCGTGCTGCTGGCCGGTTTCAACGAGCATACAACCGAAATGGCGCTGGCTGATATCAAGGGGCAACTCCATATAGGGCACGACGAGGGTACGTGGATTATAGCCCTGTTCGAGGCCTTCAATATTTCGGCGATGGCCTTTGCACCATGGTGTTCCGTGACGTTTTCGATCCGACGTCTGACCATCGTCATGACAGGAATGGTTGGGGTGCTTGGGCTCGCTGCTCCTTTTATGCCGAACCTTGGCGCTCTTCTCATTCTGCGTAGCCTGCAGGGTTTTGCCTGTGGCTGCCTGCCTCCCATGCTGATGACGGTGGCGCTGCGCTTCCTCCCGCCCAACATCAAGATTTATGGTCTTGGCGCCTATGCCCTGACTGCGACCTTTGGTCCCAATCTCGGCGTGCCGCTGGCGGGCTTCTGGTTTGAATATGTGGGCTGGCAGTTCCTGTTCTGGCAGATCGTTCCACTCTGTGTGATCTCGATGATCTGTGTGGCATGGGGGCTGCCGCAGGATCCGCTGCGGCTGGAGCGCTTCAGGCAGTTCGACTGGAGGGGACTGCTGACCGGTCTGCCCGCGATCTGCTCGCTGGTCATTGCTCTCGAACAGGGCGACCGGCTCGACTGGTTCCGCTCACCGCTTATTACACATCTGTTCTGTGGCGGTGGCTTTCTATTTATTCTTTTCATTATCAATGAATGGTTCCATCCACTGCCGTTCTTCCGGATTCAGTTGCTTAAGCAGAGAAATGTCTCGGACTCACTGCTGACCCTGGCGGCCGTGCTCGTTCTTTGTGTTGTCACCATCGAGATCCCCTCGGTTTACCTTGAAGAGGTGAGGGGATACCGCCCCATCCAGACTGCGCCCATCGCGCTGATTCTGGCCGTTCCCCAACTGATCGCGCTGCCACTGGTGTCTGCGCTCTGTAATATCCGCAAAGTTGATTGCCGGATCGTACTCATGGCCGGGCTGGCCATACAGGGCGCATCCTACTGGCTGGGGACATGGATCGATTCAGACTGGGTGCGTGAGAATTTCTATATTGTCCAGCTGATGCAGGTCGCCAGCCAGCCGATGATGGTCATTTCGATCCTGATGCTGGCGACCATGGGCCTCGGACCGGCGGATGGCCCCTTCATCTCGGGCATGTTCAACATGACCAAGGGATTTGCCAATGCCATTGCTGCTGGTGTCATCGCAGCGCTTCTGCGCCGGCGGGAGCAATATCACTCCACTATGTTGCTGGATACTTACGGTTATAACCAGAATGCCCTGGAAGGGATGGGCGATCCCGCCAGTAAGTTGCTTGCTCCCCACATCGCCGACCCTGATCGTCTGGCGCGGAATACGCAGGTTCTTCTCCACGGCAAGGTCGCCGAGCAGTCTCTCGTACTGGCGTGCGCGGACATCTATTACGTGATGGTCGGGCTCTGTGCCGCTTTCATTATCCTCAATATGTTCCTGCCCCAGCGGGTTTATCCTCCACGCGCGCCGTCAGCCAGCGCCCCGGCCAAATAAGCCACAGGATCGAAATCATGTCAGACAGGATGCATCCCGTGCCACGCTCTACTTCTGAGCTTAAAAACATCCCATCACCCGATGAAAGCATCGAAGCATTCAGGACTGATCTTGAACGGATTTATGGAGACATGCCTCAGGCCGCGGATATTGCTCACGCCGGGACCAAGGCGCTCGCCAATGCCGATTATCACGCGCGGCACTGGCAGAGTAGTGAACCGGGCTCCCTGAGGCCTGGCAGTCTCGCCCATAAGCGCGCGGTGTCGCGCATGTTCCGCGATACGTTCAATCCATACCGGCCTTCCGTCATCGACTGGCCCCGGCTTGATCCTGCTACATTGCGACGCATCACATCCCTGCCGATCTGGGACATCGCCGTTGAAACCGAAGGCAAGGCGCGCCTCAGGATGGCGGCCTACGCCGCGACTATTGCTGACCCTGACATGAAGGACGCCATCGCCCGGAACGCGTGGGAGGAAAATCGTCATAAGGAAGTGCTCTCCCGATTGGTCGAGGCCTATGGGATTCCGATGGCCAAGGAGCCGCCATACATCACCCCGCGTGATACCGAATGGGCCTACATGGTCACAGGTTTTTCCGAATGCGTGGACAGCTTCTTTGCGTTCGGTCTGTTCGAACTGGCAAAGCGTTCCGGCTTCTTTCCCGCCGAACTGGTCGAGACGTTCGAGCCGGTCATGCAGGAAGAGTGCCGCCATATCCTTCTGTTCGCCAACTGGCTTGCGTGGCATCGCGCCACCCTGCCGCTGTGGAAGCGTCCATGGTTTGAAACCCGGGTGCTCGGTGTCTGGCTGTTTCTCGCATGGGAGCGGATCGGCATGGTCAGAAGCATGGATGCCGACGGTAATATGCGCGAGCAGGACGCGAATTTCACCGTATCTGGCGCAAAAGACGTGTCCAGCATCGACGTCAGCCTGCGGGAGCTTCTGGGCATTTGCCTGGACGAGAACGAGCGGCGGTTTGCGGGGTACGATGCGAGGCTGCGTAGACCCCGGATGACGCCGGCCCTCTCCCGATGCCTCCGATACGTTCTCCCCCGTTCAAAGACCCCAACAGTTGCCGCGTCACGACCCAGCCTCGTCGAGAAGGTCGGTGGCCTTTGCTTTGCGGGCCTTCTGGTTCTTTACGCGCGGACGATGTGACCGCCTTTGCCAACATCCTGCCTGTCTCGCTGACGCACTGGCTCAGGTGCGCTGTCGGGGATTTCTGGAGCTGAAATGTCACGAACACGAAACCTCATGCTGATCGGCGCAGGCGTCGTCGGTCTTGGCGCCGCCGCCTGGTTCGCAGACCACCTCATTCTCGGTAATGGCGTCCATGTCGAAACCAATGATGCTTATGTCACGGCTTATTCCACGCTGGTTGCCCCAAAAGTCTCGGGCCGTATCGATCATGTGCAGGCGCAGGATAATGAACGGGTCCATACCGGTGAAGAACTCGCCCATATCGAGGACGATGATTATCGCGCCGCGTTGAAAGTAGCACAGGGAAACGTCGCGGTCGCGCGGGCGGACATCGCCAATCTGCAGGCTGAACTGGACAGGCAGAACGCAGTCATCGCGGCGGCCGCCGCAACAGTACAGGCCGACGAGGCAGCCCTCGAATTCGCCCGTCAGGATGAAGCGCGTTATCGAAACCTGTCCGCGGGAGGTGCTGGCACGGTCGAGCAGCGCCAGCGAACGGCATCCGGGACGCGCCAGACTGTCGCGACGTTGATCAGGGATCAGGCTGGAGTTCAGGCCGCAAAAGACCAGGTGACAGTTCTGACCGCACAACTTGACCGGGCAAAAGGAAGCCTCGTCCGGGCAGAGGGAGAACTGCGTCAGGCGGAACTGGATCTGTCCTACTGCACGATCCCTGCGCCCATCAATGGTGTCGTGGGTGTGCGAGGCGTACGCGTCGGCAATTACGTTCATGCCGGGACCGCGCTCATGGCCGTGGTGCCCGTGCAGGATGCCTTTGTCGTGGCGCATTTCCAGGAGACGCAGCTCACTCGTGTATTGCCGGGGCAGAAAGCCACGGTTTGGGTGGATACGTTCCCCGGACATCCGCTCCGCGCCCATGTGGACAGCATACCGCCTGCAACCGGTGTCGCGTTCGCTCCCATCCAGCCAGACAATGCTACCGGGAACTTTACCAAGGTCGTCCAGCGCCTGCCGGTCCGTGTAACCTTTGATCCCGGTCAGCCACTGGCGGCCCGTGTGCGGGTGGGCATGTCCGTTGAGGTCCGGATCGACACGTCCTCAACGCCGGAAGGCAGCAAGGCCAGGGATGAGCGCTATGTCTGGCAATAAAGCGATGATCGCCGCCGCGCGTTCAATGCGCTCTCGCCTCGCCGCGTGGCTGGCTCTCGGTCTGCCCATGGCAGGATGTACGGTCGGACCTGATTACCATAGATCCCCACCGGCCTCACCAGCATCCTGGCACCAGAGTGTCGCGCCCGCTGAAAGTCATCCGGTGCAGGCACAGCTCGACCCGGAATGGTGGACCATCTACAATGATCCCGTCCTGACCGCGCTTGAACATCAGGTGGCCGAGGTCAACCTAGACCTGCGGGCGGCTGCCTATCGCTTTGCCCAGAGCATGGCGGAGCGCAGGATTGCGAGCGCCGCCCAGTTCCCGCACGCCGAAGCCAATGCCTCCTATGCGCGGGAACGGGCCAGTCCCAACGGTGTCCTGGGTCTGCTCGGCACCATGGAAGAACAGGGGGCAGGGTCAATCGCGAGTGGAACGCAGGGGTTTGGTCCCACACGCCTTCCGGGATCTGCAGGCGCTTCATCCTTCAACCTGCCACAATACGGTATGAACGCCTCGTGGGAGGTGGATTTCTGGGGACACGTCCGCCGGCAGGTCGAGGCTGCGACGGCCGCAATGCGTGCAACCGAAGATATGCGACGCGATGTACTGGTGTCGCTCATGGCAGAAACCGCGCAGGACTACCTCGAACTGCGCGGGGTGCAGGCCCAGATCGGAATTGTCGAAAACAATATCGGGATCGCGCGCCATAGCGTGCAACTGACAACGTTGCGTTTCACCCAAGGAGCTGCCACCCGCCTGGACGTTGCGGATTCTACCGGACAGCTGCACAGTTTTGAATCGCGTCTTCCCGCTCTGAAAAGCCAGGAAGTGCATCTGATCAACGCGCTGAGTTTTCTGGTGGCGCGTGAACCCGGTGCCCTCACGGCGCAGCTCGGCAAACCCGCACCGGTTCCTCCCGTGCCAGTGTCGGTGCCGGTGGGTCTCCCGTCCGAGCTGGCCGAACGGCGGCCGGATATTCGTATGGCGGAAGAGCGTCTGCACGCTGCGACGGCCAATATCGGTGTGGCCATTGCCGATTTCTTCCCGCGCGTCACGCTATCGGGAAGTCTGGATGTGCAGGCGCTCCAGTTCAGCGGGCTGGGATCTTGGGCGTCGCGACAGTATGGGTTCGGACCGACAGCGACACTACCGATTTTTGAAGGCGGACGCCTGACAGGTCAGCTACGCCTGCGCAAAGCGCAGCAAAGGGAAGCCGCTGTCATGCTCCAGCGCACGGTGCTGAAGGCCTGGCAGGAAATCGACGACGCCATGGCTGATCTCTCGGCGGCGCAGAACCAGAGGGATCGTCTCGCGGAAGCCGTGAAGGAAAACGAGATCGCCGTGCAAACCGCTCAGGCCCAGTATGTGCAGGGATCATCTGACTTCCTGAATGTCCTGACCTTGCAGAACGCACTTCTGGCGACCCAGAACCAGCTCGTGCAGGCCACAACCAGCGTCTCCACTTCGGTCGCTCGTCTCTACCGTGCGCTCGGTGGCGGATGGGAACGGCAGTTCCCGGTTCAGGCGCGACGTTATGCTGCAGGCTCGACATCAGCACCAAAGGGAAAATCATGATCACCCTTCGCCCCGCCCGGGATCTCGGGACGGTGACGCAGCCTGGCGTGACCATTCGCTGTCATTTCTCTTTCGCGGAATACCGTGACCTTGCTCACGTTCATTGGGGACAGATACGTGCGATCAATACCGCCGTTTTCGAGCCTTTTGCCGAGTTCCGGCTGGGAGAAGAGGATGCCCGGGATATTGTCACAATTGTTCTCAAGGGCACTTTTTTTGCCGAAGTTGACGGTCAGGCACCGCATCAGCTTCAAGAGGGCGATATCCATCTGCTCAGTGCAGGGCAGGGAATTCAGGACGCGACGTGGTGGGCCGCCAGTCCGGACTCTTCATTCATTCAGGTATGGCTGCTGCCGGACGAGGAGGGCGGGGTGCCGGAGAGTGTGGTTCATCACCGTCCGGTCCGGCATGGTCAGAATGCGCTCGCCATTCTGGCGAGCGGCTTTGCCGAAGATTCACCCGAGGATACCGATAGCGGGGCAGCAGACGAACCACTCCCGCTTCGTGCTTCTACGCGCGTCATGGGGATGGCGCTGCAGTCGGGAGTGGTGACGCATTACGTCACAAGAGCGGGACGGCGGCTTTACCTCGTTGCGCTTTCGGGCACGATAAGGGTCAATGACCAGTCTGTCAGTAGCGGGCCGGGAGCGGAAATTTCTAACGAAACAGAGGTTAGGCTTCTGGGAGAAGCGGATGCCATCGTCCTGCTGATTGATACCGTCTGAAGGTATGGGTGTTTCTCGGGTTAAGGACGAAAGCGAGAGTTTATTCGGAAAATATGTGGTTCAAAAGAAGGGGAGAGTTTTTGGAGAAAAGGGCTGTGGCTTGGGTCACGTCATAGAGTATCGCTTTGCCAAGCGTCTCCTTAACATCCGTAGGCTCGCCCAAAACGCATGAGTTCCGCCATTGGGGCTGCGTTTTCAGGAGTTCAAAATAATGAAGACAATTCGTATCCCTGCCCGAAGCATGTATTACGGCACGCCGGTCGCCTTGGTCTGTACGGAGAACAGCGACGGCTCGGACAATCTGACGCCCATGTCGTCATCCTGGTCCCTCAGGGATTTCTTGGTGCTTGGCTTGGGATCTGCGTCTCAGGCTATGGAAAATTTACGTCATCGTCCTCGCCTGACGGTAAACCTTCCTTCTGCAGAGATGTGCGAATCAATTGAGCGCATTGCAGCGTTTACCGGGAAAAATCCTGTTCCTGACCATAAGGCAGGACAGTTCTCTTATTGTCGGGACAAGTTTGAGGTTGCAGGGCTGACGCGGCTCACATCGACTGAAGGCGGTCCGTCACGCGTTGCCGAGTGTCCAATCCAGATTGAGGTTGTCGTAAATACCATGACTGACGTTTCGGACGACCCAGAGGGGTTTTCCGTTATCATCGCAAAAGCCATCGTGCTGCACGCTGCAGTCGGGATCATTAATGAAACGTCCGGTCAGATCGATCCGGCAAAATGGGATCCTCTTGTATTCAGTTACAGGACCTATCACGGTCTCGGCCCTGAATTGGGCCGTATGGCCCGTAGCGTGCGCTCCTGAAGGAATTGTATAATTCATGAAACTTGCGCAGAATATAATGCGATATAAAAAAGTCGCATCAATCAATCCCATAATGGTGAAGCTGGTAGCTTCATGTTACCATCGAAACGCAACACCGGTTTTGAACGTCCGCCGGTTTCCGTAGAAACATCCTCCCGCCGAAAAGCATGATGACACATATTTCCGGTCGAAAAGGTTGGTGCCGTTGAACATCAGAGACCATCCATGAAGGCTGGGTGACAGGTGGGAGAGATCGTAGCGCAGTGTCGTGTCAAACAGTACTACGCCGGGAACCGTAAAGCTGTTTGTCTCATCGCCTGCGCTTGAACCAACATATCGGACGCCCCCGCTGACGTTGATGCCCTGCAGATGTCCCCAGGTGACGGCATAGTTCGCCCAAAGCGAAGCCATATGTCTGGGCACGGCATAGAGGCGTTTTCCGATCAGACTGGCATCCGGATCATGTGTAACAGTCGGATCCGTGTAGCTGTAGGACGCAATCAGTCCCAGATTATCTGTGAGGGCTGCATGGGCTTCGAACTCGATACCCCAGGACCGTACGCCACCGCGCTGGACGGAGTAGTAGGGATGAGCCGGATCTGTAGTGCTGACGTGTCGTTCATTGATGTCGTAGGCAGCGACCGTCAGGAAGCTGTTATAACCGACAGGCTGGTATTTGATGCCACCTTCAACCTGACTGGCCCGGGTCGGCTGAAAAGCTTTCCCCTCATAATCGACGCCCACAACCGGCTGGAAGGATGTCGAATAACTCACGTATGGCGATAATCCGTTTTCAAAAAGATAGACAAGCCCCGCACGTCCGGTAAACGCTGAATCATGTTGGGTGCTTGTCGTATCGGAAAGCCGATCTCGCGTCCTTATGGTAAGCCAGTCATGGCGGCCGCCCAAAAGCAGGGACCAGTGACCGAACCTGATCTGGTCCTGTATGTAACCCCCGATACGTTGTGAGTCCTGCCTTGTGCTCTGGGCCAGCGCAGGAGGCACAATGGTGGCATCATAGACGGGCGCGCTATAATCAAGTGCCGAGACCAGCCCGTAAGCCGACTGGCGCATTGACGATTCCGACCGGTCATAGGTTACGCCAGCAAGAATGCGGTGCTGGAGTGGTCCTGATGTCACATGCCCTTCCACGCGTGTGTCAGCCACCACACCGTTGAGATCAGCACGTGACCAGGATGAGTAACGATTGAGATTTCCATCAGTGTCGTAGGGATTGGAAAAATTGACTGCAAGTCCCTTGAAGCTCGTATTCAGATATTCGTAGCGAACGGTTTGCTGTAGGGTCCATCCCTGAAGAAAGTGATATTTTACCCGGTATTCCGGCATGATCTGTGTTCGGTTGTAGCCATCGTAGTTTGACTGGCTCGGATTGAATTTCGTGGAAATGCGCCCGTGCGGGCCAGGTAGAACACTTCCCTGTGCGGGGATCCAGCCTGCAAAGTTATTGTCCGGATCACGTTGGACATTGAGTACAAAATCAACGCTTACTCGTGGCGTAGCTTTCCAAGTCAGCGTGGGCGTAAGAGCCAGTCGTTGCTCTTTTGCGTCCCGCATCTGGGTATCGACCCGACGCCCCAGGCCGCTGACCCGATAAAGGAGCGTCTGATCGCTCGTCAGGGCACCGCCGACATCGAATGTGCCCTGTATCCTGTTGCGACTGCCGCTTTCGATCGCAACCTGCCGGGGGACGGAAAGAGACGGAAGTTTGCTGTCGAGGTTGATGATTCCCCCGGGGCTGGCGTCTCCGTACAGCACGGAAGCTGGGCCGCGTAGCACTTCCACCCGGTCAAGGGTGGACGGATCTACCGTTGGAATGGCCCATCCTTGTCCCTGTTGTAACTGTATGCCGTCCAGAAAGCCTACGTAATTGGCGGATGTCGCGAAGCCACCGAACCCTCGCATGAATGTCGTATCGAATATCGTGTCGCTGCGCGGTTCGGAATAGACGCCTGCCGTGTATCGTAACGCCTGCGCGACGTTCTGAGTGACCTGATCATCCATCTGTTGTCGCGTGACAACGGAAATGGACTGTGGAATTTCACGGAGTGGAGTGTCCGTTTTGGTGGCGGTACTGCTATCGAACGCAACGTATCCTTTCGCTTTATGCTGATACTGCGCACGTACCACGATCGTTTCTGTTTTCGGTTTTCTGTCGTGGGTTTTGTCTTCAGCAGCCTGCCCAATGCAGGGCAGAGCCACACCACATCCAAGCAGAATGCAGAAAAATGGATTGCGTCGGTCATGAAAAGCATCGCCAGCGCGGCGCTTATGGCTCGTGTGATCGCATCTGCATATCAATTGGGTCATTGAGGGTCTGTCCAACGAATTAGGTTACCCCAAACGTAAGTGCGAAGCGTTCGCAGAGTCAATACATAGGATGTTCCGATGTATCCGTGCTGAGGCTCCTGTTTCAGACCGTTGTCAGTCGGAGCGTTCCCCGAGATGAAATGAATCATTCCATTCCACGGCATTTCTGATCAGTATGGACCTTGGTAGGCAATGGTTCCTGAAATCACAGGAACTACGGTGCGATGTACACTACAAATCGAGTACAGACGCGAGCGTGGCTGCTGTTCTGTTCCACTCTTCTGGCCCTTTCAGGATGTGCTCCCGGCAGGGATGAGCGTCCTGAAGGTAAAATCACGGATGTCAGCATCCTGAAAAGCGGTCATGATATTGAACAGGCGCAACAGCAGTCTGCTCACACATTTCCCGCCAAGGCATGGTGGCTGGTCTATCATGATCCTCAGCTTGAGCGGCTCGTAGGAGACGCGCAGGAAAGTGCTCCCTCGATCCAGATTGCACAGGCACGGTTGCGTGAGGCTGCTGCCGTAGAAGGCGCAGCGCGAGCCAACCAGTTGCCCCATGTCGATGGGTTCGGCTGGATAGCAGGAGAGCAATTCCCTAATCACTCTTATTATCCCGCGCCATACAAAGGAAATTTCGGGAGTGAGGGTAAACTCCAGCTTGATGTTCAGTATCATGTCGATTTCTGGGGACGTTGGCGAAAACTGACACGTTCGGCACGCTACTGGCAGAAGGTTTCCTCTCTTGAGGTCGCTGATGCGCGCCTTCTGATTCAGACGGCAATGGTCAGTGCTTATGTAAGATTGGATGCAGCGTATCGGATGCGCGATGTGGCTCAGCAGGGGCTTTCACGGCGTGAAGGCATCGTGGAAATGCTGGCGTTACGGGAAAAGGCCGGGCTTTCGACCGACATCAATGCTGTGGCGGCCCGTGAGGCCCTGACCGACACCCGCAGCCAGATTGATCTGCTGGACGGAGAGATCAGTGCCCGCAGACATGAAATCGCGGCCCTTCTCGGTAAATCGCCTGACTTCGGAGACGCGATCGCACGGCCGCATCTGCCAGTTATTGCTGATCCGGCGCCGTTGTCGAATGTTCCGGCTGTTCTTCTGGGCTATCGACCTGATGTAGAGGCCAAACGTGCGGCAGTGGAAGCCACATCCAACGCCGTTGGTGCGGCCCGCGCGGCATTCTATCCCGATGTCGATCTTGTTGCCTTTGCCGGTTTCCGGTCTCTCGATATCGGTCACATGATGCGACCGGGCAGTGTCGCGACACAGTTTGGGCCAGCCGTCACCCTTCCTATTTTCGAAGGAGGTCAGCTCCGTGCCGCCCTGAAAAACCGGCTCGGTGAGTACGATGCTGCTGTCAATGACTACAACGCGACAGTGTCAAAGGCGCTGCAGCAGGCCGCTGACGGAATCTCCGACCTGAAGGCAAGGCAGGCCACCAGGCAGGAAGCCGAGGCCGCTGTCAGGCACTGGCAGCATGTCGTCGATCTTGAACGCATCCGTCAGAAAAATGGTCTTTCGGACACCAATGATCGTCTGGCGGCCGAAACGGCATTGCTGCTCTCTGAGCGCCGTTCAGTCGAGGCGGCCGCACGCGTCGCTGAAGCCCAGATCACCCTCATTCGCGCACTCGGTGGCGCCTGGTCGCCTTCTTTCACTTTCTCTGCAGGGCAGAAATACCATGGCTGATACTCCTGTTCCGGCGGCTGCGGATCCTGCCGCTATCCGTCGCAAGCGTCTGCTCTGGCTCGGTGGTGGTCTCGTAATCATCGCAGTTGGCTGGAGCGCCTATACTTTTCTCTCCAATGGTGCACTCGTTTCTACAGACGACGCATACGTCAATGGGCATGTTGTGGCGATTACACCACAGGTCGCGGGTACTGTCCGGGCCATCGGGGCGGACGACACTGATCGTGTGTTGACAGGTGCATCTCTCGTGGAACTGGACACAAGTGACATGCGTATCAGGCTGGAGGCTGCTGAAGCCGGCCTGGGTCAGGCCATCCGTCATGTCCGGAGACTTTTCGCGGCTTTGGACGAAGCCCGTGCGCTCGTTGCTGTCCGTCAGACAGAACTGGATCGGGCATCGGCCGATCTCCGGGCACGCCGTATGGTGGTTGGGCAGGGGGCTGTGACGGCGGAAGAGGCCCGCCATGCCTCGGATGCCACCAATACGGCGAAGGCCGCCCTTCAGGTTGCGCAGGCGGCGTATACCGTTGCGCTGTCCCAGACACAGGGCACGACGCTTCCTACCCATCCAGATGTTATTGCAGCAAAGGCCAAGCTCCGGGCGGCAACGCTGGATATGGAGCGTGCCACGGTGCGGACGCCGGTCGGAGGCATGGTCGCAAAACGGGATGTCCAGCTTGGACGCCGCGTCGCTGTTGGTGATCGTATGATGGCCGTCGTGCCTTTCGACCAGTTCTGGATCGACGCCAATTTCAAGGAAAGGCAGCTTCGGCACGTCTGCGCCGGTCAACCCGCCACCATGACTGCGGATGTTTATGGCAGCAGCGTGATCTATCACGGCCATGTCATGGATGTGAACGCTGGCAGTGGCGCGGCTTTCGCTTTACTGCCGGCCCAGAACGCAACAGGGAACTGGATCAAGGTTGTGCAGCGTGTGCCTGTACGTATCGCATTCGATCCGGTGGAACTGGCCCGTAAGCCTCTCCGGATCGGGATGTCGACCGAGGTTGAGATTGATACCGGACGGTGCGATCCACAAGCAGCCAGTCGTCCAGCAGTCGCTGTTGGTACAGACCTCTATACAGAGCAGCAGCAGGCTGCGGACCGTCATGTTGCGGAGATCATGATGAAAACCATGGGAGAGGCGGAATGAGCAGGCCGGCTCCCCAGCCAATCCAGCCGCTGTCCGGACCGCTCCTGGCGTTCGCGGCGATGACAATCGGTCTTGCCTCCTTCATGGCCGTGACGGATATCACGATCGCGAACGTCTCGGTCCCGACCATTTCCGGCAACCTTGGTGTCAGCACCGAAATCGGCGAATGGACCATTACCTCTTTCGGAATTGCGAACGCCATTTTCATTCCCCTGACGGGTTGGCTGTCGCGTCGGTTCGGGCAGGTCAGGCTGTTTGTCTGCGCGGTGGCAGCTTTCACGGTTGCCTCAGTGCTTTGTGGCATGGCGCGCTCCTTTCCGCTGTTGCTTGGTTTTCGTGTCCTTCAGGGCATGGTGTCAGGTCCGATCGTGCCACTGAGCCAGGCATTGCTCGTTGCTATATTTCCGCCGGAAAAACGGACACTGGCGGTTGCCATGTGGGCCATGACGAACATGGCGGGGCCGGTGGCAGGGCCTGTGCTCGGCGGTTGGATTACGGACGAATACACCTGGCCATGGATCTTTCTTGTCAACGCACCGGTTGGCATTTTCGTGGTGGTTTCCACATCGGCGCTGCTGCGGGGACGCGATACACCGACTGTCAGACTTCCGGTTGACGTAATCGGCCTGATCCTACTTGCCATTGCCATGGGGTGTCTGCAGGTGGCGCTTGACCGTGGACGGATACTCGACTGGTTTGCTTCGCCTTTCATCTGCACAACAGCGATCCTGTCTGTGCTGGGACTTGTATTCCTCGTTGTATGGGAATTGGGCGCCAAATATCCCATCGTTGATCTGCATTTCTTCGCATACAGGAATTTTGCAGTTGGAACGGTCGCGGTGGCCATCGGGTTCGGCTTGTATTTCGCAGCCCTTGTGCTGGTGCCACTCTGGCTACAGACCGATATGGAATACAATGCGACATGGGCAGGGCTCGTGACTGCCCCCATGGGTGTATTTGGTATCCTGCTTGCGCCCTTTCTTGGGGCATGGGTCAGAAAGGGGGATGCGCGCCTCTTCGCGTCACTGGCCTTCTTCTGCTGGGCCGCTGTGGCGTTCTGGCGGGCAAATTTCACGACGGATATCGATGCCGGTACGATTGCTCTCACCTGTCTGGCCCAGGGGATAGGGATCGGCTTTTTCCTGACACCTCTGACGGCTCTTTCCCTGTTTGGCATTCCGCCGGAACGCCTTGCTGCCGCGTCCGGGCTCCAGACAGCCATTCGCATGATGTCTGGAAATCTTATCGCCTCTCTCGCCCAGACGTTCTGGGATCGGCGCTCCCGTTATCATCAGGCGCATCTGGTTGAGACACTTACGCCCTATCACGATCGTGCGGCGGATGCGGTGACGACCCTGAAAGGTGCGGGGCTGACGGGGGATCAGGCCTGGGGAGCTATCTACCATCAGGTGCTGGTTCAGGCAGACATGGTTTCCATGAATGAATTCTACATGATCTCCACATTTGCCTTTACGGCATCCGTGGGAATCATCTGGATTGCCCGACTGCCTCGAAAGAAAAGCTGAGTCCGATCAGGACGTCTTATCGTCCTGACGCCTCACCGGTGCACAGACTTCACGCACGCATTGTCTGAGAAAGCGGTGCGCTGCATCGCGATCAAAACGGGGATGCCATGCCTGGGCAATGACAAGTGTATCGAGAGGTACAGGAATATCGAACGTTCTCAATTGTATCCCCAAAGCTTCGACAGCACGCAGGACAAAGCGCGGTACGAGGGCGATCAGTTCCGTACCGGGAAGAGCAGCGATCGCCAGCATGAAGGAAGGAACGATGAGAGAAACCCGTCGCTGAAGCCCGTAATGCGCCATCAGCGCCTGATCAACAGGCCCTTCCGCGCGTCCCCGGCGTGAGACACTTATTTGCGGAAACGATACAAAGCGTTCCGGAGAAATTTCAGTTTTGAAGATGGGGTGGTCCGGGAGTGCCAGTCCGATATGATGATCGCGAAAAATGGTCTGAACCCGTACTTCCGGTCCCATGGCCCGGAGCGCCCCGATATCGAGATCAATGCGTCCTTCGCGCAGCGCATCGTCGTCGGACTCATGTTCCTGGGCAAACCGGAGTTCCGCTTTCGGGGCATCATGAGCGATCCGGGCTGCGAGGCTTGAGGCGAACGCCGCTGTAAATCCTTCATTTGCCCGGATTGTAAACCGTCTTTCCAGTCGGTCGAGATGCAGTTCCGTGTTCGGCAGGAGAACGTCCTGAGCTTCGGCAATGATGTTGCGGATCCGGGCGTGCTGGGTGCGGGCATACTCCGTGGCGACAAGTTCCCGTCCTGCCCGTACCAGAATGGGATCGCCCATGATTTCACGGGCGCGAGCGAGCAGACGGCTCACGGAAGGTGGGCTTAGCCCAAGGCGTTCCGCTGTACGGCCCACGCTCTGTTCCTCAATAAGGATGTCCAGTGCATGGAGAAGATTGAGGTCCGTCGGTTTCACGTTTTCAAATCACTCCACGTCTTACGTCACGACCTTGTTCAGGATGCCAGTAATCTTCAGATGCGACCATTTCATATAATGGAATGATACTTTCCATTTCACGGTATTTTTTGAAGGTTGGATCAGACCGTAAGGTGTTCTCAGACAAGAGGGCCAATTTTCCACGGCTCTGCCTTCCCCAGAGGGCCAGAGCCTTTTCATTTGCGGTCCCCGGATTTCTGAAAGTCATCGTGATGAAAATGATGTCACAAAACAGGACGTTACGTCCGGCAGTCGTCAAGGCGGTGCATGATGTGACGCCGCACATGCGGCGCGTCACGCTCGTCGGAGACGATATCAAGAGACTACCGGTCGAGCATCCCGCGCAATGGATGAAGGTGTTCCTTCCTGCACCGCCCGGCCGCAAGCCAGAAGGACGTGCCTATACGATCCGCCGCTATGAGGCGATTGCCGGGTTGATGGAAATGGATTTTGTCCTGCATGGCGACAACGGTCCGGCGTCTGCCTGGGCCGAAAAGGCAAAAGTTGGGGATGTGCTTCAACTGGCAGGGCCGCGCGCAGGATACCGCGTTGATCCCGCTGCAAGTCGCCATCTTATGGTGGGGGATGCGACGTCGCTTCCAGCGATAGCGGCTATTCTTGAGGCGTTACCACCTGGCGTTACTGCCGATGCCTTTATTGAAGTGAATGGCACAGATGAAGAACAGAAACTGGAAACTGCTGCATCCCTGAATGTTACCTGGCTGCATTCGGGTAGCGAGCCCCCCGGCACGACGGGGCAACTCGAACTCGCTGTACAGGGGGCAGTTCTTGATCTGTCCGATTGTCAGGTATGGGTCGCGGGTGAGTCTTTCATGGTCAGAGCCGTGCGGACTTATCTGACCGTCGATCGTCTGCTTCCTTCCGGTCGCCTGCATGCGGCCGGTTACTGGAAAATGGGCGATGCGGACCATCGCGACCGTGACTGACAGATCCCTCTTCACGACAATCATGCAGACCAGAAAAGGCTGACACCCTATGAACGTCGCACACGGTCACTCTATCCGCTCCATAATTCCGACCGTTGCCCGTGCGATCGAGGCTATGCGTGCAGGGCGAATGGTTATCATGGTGGACGATGACAACAGGGAGAACGAAGGCGACCTGGTCATGGCGGCTGAATTCGTGACTCCTGACGCAATCAATTTCATGATTACACATGGACGAGGGTTGGTGTGCCTACCCCTTGCCGAGGAATACGTTGAACGTCTTTCATTGCCGATGATGGCTGATGAGAATACCTGTCCGTTTGGTACCGCCTTTACGGTGTCGATTGATGCGAAGGAAGGAACCACGACAGGGATTTCTGCCTATGATCGCGCCCGGACGATCCGCGCGGCGATTGAACCGGGTGCTTCGAAGCAGGATTTCATGGTGCCAGGTCATATCTTTCCACTGAAGGCTGCAAAAGGAGGAACACTCTCACGGCGCGGTCATACGGAGGGATCGGTGGATTTGGCTCGGCTTTCTGGCCTCAAACCTGCTGGAGTGCTCTGTGAAATCCTGAACGAGGACGGCACCATGGCCCGCCGGACGCAACTGGATGTGTTTTCTCAACGGTTTGATCTACCAATAATCAGTATTGCAGACATTCTGCGGGCGGTTGTGGCGTCACAATCTAATGCAGGAAATTAAAGTAATAAAAAATATAACACTTAATTTTTATGAAGAATGTAATCGTGATGTCCGAAGTAATATTATATTAGTAGAGAGAAATAGTTGATTGGTTACGCGCGAACAGCAACATCATGAGCAAAACGTTGACCAAGAGCCTCGGTCGTGATCGCCGCCATACGATATCCGTTTGCTGGATTGCTCAGATAGTCGAGGTAGGCACTTGCACGACCGCCATCGCCCCCGTCAAGGTCGGCGCGGTCGCTCACGACGAGGCCACCTTGTCTCAGACCCGGTTCGAGCAGGCGCAGGATATCCAGATAGAGCCCTTTCGAGGCATCAAGTAGGATCAGGTCGATTGGGTGTGGCACATCGCGGGCAAGCGTAGCCATGGCATCTCCGATGCGGATGTCGACCAGATCAGCCAGCCCAGCTTCGTGCAGATTGGCTGCTGCGCTTGCCGCTTTCTGTGCGACAAACTCTGTTGTCACCAGCTGCCCGCCGCCGTTATCCCTTAGGGCGGCCGCCAGAAAGAGCGTTGAAACCCCGAATGACGTGCCAAACTCAACAATATGTCGGGCACCGCTGCTGCGTGCCAGCACATAAAGCAGGGTGCCAAACTCAGGTGTGACTGGCATTCTGGCCCCAGCCATGGCCTGATAAAATCCGTGTTCTCCATCATGGTTCAGTCCTGCGGACTGCGCTTCCGCCCGTCGAACGGGATCCTGTTCAATGGTCTCGGAATAGAGACGTTCAAGAACCCGCTGGATAGCTGCTGTGAATTGTGGACGAAAGAGGTGATTGGTCATGATAACTCCGCAGACAAGACTGGATGCAGATAATAATAATCCCTCGCTCTATGCTGGCGTTACTCGCATTTTCACCGAGGATACCGACCTCACTCTGGCTCCACGGAAATGGCCGCGTCAGGCACGCTCGCGAGCGACTGTGGATGCCATTCTGGATGCGACTGCTCTGCTTCTGGAAGAAGGAAAGTCCTGCAGCACTAACGCAATTGCGGACCGTGCCGGAGTTGGAATCGCCACCCTTTACCAGTATTTCCAAGGCAGGAACGAGGTCATCGCCGCCCTGAGTCGTCAGGTGCGGGAAAGGCTGGTGCATACCGTGGCCTCGGCACTGGTGACTGCGTGCCGCCAGTCATTGCGTGACGGATTACGCTCTCTGATTCTCGCCGCAGTTCAGACAGATCGGAAGCATCCGCTTTTCGCAGTGCGCCTGGATGAAATCGAGGCGAAGCTGCCTCTCGAGACAGACCATCATCGTATCATGACTGAACTCTGTGCAGTGGTAACAACGTTTCTTGAGCATCATAATGTTGCTCTTGGGAGGAAGGCGCAAGCTCTTGCCAATGATCTCTGCGTCATAGCAGGAGCGCTCATTGACGTGACACGGCAACGCACCACGGTGATAGAAGCAGACCAGCTTGATCGCATCATAGGTCAGTTGATGGCAGTTATTCAGGCCGAGAAGAAACTGATGAGAGAGTGATCTCTTTGATTATCTTATAATGATTGATTTTGAGAAGCCGCCCCCTTTAAGGAACGGTAGGCTGACCATTTATGACCTGAAATCCCAACTCTTCATAGAAGATCGCGTTCTCTGGTTGCTGAGTGATAAGGGACGTGGGGAACGGAGCGTTATCGATAAAATGGGACAGTTCACCTCGCAGGATGCAGAAACCAGGTTCTTGCACCGGCCATTTGGTGATTTCGTTCGACAGTCAGTTTATCGCCATGATGCCGCGGTTCCCGGCAAGCGCTTCTCGTCGTCAATGACAGTCACGCAGGAGAGGGGATTATCTGACCAACTCCAGAAAACAAGGTTTTTGTCATTTTCTGTCGCTCCGGGAGCAAAGCTCGGGACGATTATGCCGGCTGCGCCACTGGCCATGAGTGCTTTTGCCAGTTCCCATGAGGGGGGCGTCTTGCCTTGGTCAGCAAGATCTTCCCAAGGACAGGCCAAGGTGGCAGGGGAGAAGCCCAGATTGTTAAAACTAGATAGATCGGTCAGATCGAGGACTGGTTCGCTCTCGACGTCATAGGCACAGATGGTCAAAGGTTGCGGCTTGAATGGGAAACCCTGCTGGGCTTCGAGCCATGCAGTTTCCATCCGAAGTGATGTGTAAAGGGCAGGTATACCGGCCGGGTTGAAACGTCCTCCGTGGAGCGCCGCACCATCGCCCGATAATGGCGCGAAAGACCACCGGGGATTGTGAGCCCTGAATACCCGTCCGGTGAACCTCACGCGTAGCCGCCGGTAGCAATCCGATCCAGATAGCGTCGGACGGCATCGGCGCGTCCCTCCCGGACAAGCGCCTCGGCAGTCTGATCACCGAAGGAGGGCAAAGGTTGTGATCGGTACCATGCGAAAGCCTGTTGGGCCGAGCCAGCCCATGGCCGGACGCGATTGAGGATCTCGACCATGTCGCGCAGCCTGGCTTGAGTGGCAGGGCGGCCAAGGCGTGCGCTTTTGGAGACGGCGTCACGAGACAGGCCCAGAGTGGTGGCCAGTTCACCCCTTGTGATGTGCAGCATATTGCTCAGCCGTTCTGCAGCGATCAGCCCCGATGGATCAAAGGCGTCGATGAGGAATGTAGTCTCAGACATGATGGAATGCCTCATATATTGACCGTTATATGGGATTATATATGAGGCAGATTGTCTGTTGCAAGGATTCCAGTTGGATATGTCCGTGCGCACTGGCATTGTCATCCTGTTACGCGGCGCGACGGGGTATCTCGCGGTCCACCAATCGCAAGTATCGTTGGTTGCCTTCCCCCGCAACCAAAATCACCACTAAATTGTAGTCACTATACCCAACCCGCCTCCCTCAGGCGGGGTTTTTGCGTTGCACTTAATCCCTCAGAAGCCACAAGACTCAACACATCCCCAGAAAATCCATCACACTCTCCCAGAGTAGAATGCCAGCTCAAACTGTTATTCAAAACAGAAATGAAAAGGGGACCGGTAGAGCCGGTGTAATCCGGAGCCGTATCTCTGCAATTGTCTACGCTTTGCTCAACCCTCTGGTGTGACGCGGTGTCGACCCCACATAAGTAACCCGGCAAACAGGGAAGGGGCCTTCATGATTCCGCTTTCAATTCTTGATCTGGCCTTCATCAATGAAGGGAGTGTAGCAGCAGAGGCGCTGCAGCGTAGCGCGGACCTTGCTGTGCATGCGGAGAGTTTAGGGTTCCGTCGCTTCTGGCTCGCAGAACACCATGCAATGCCCGGCATTGCTTCCGCCGCGACCGCTGTGGCTATTGGGTATGTTGCGGGAGCGACGAAAACCATTCGGGTGGGGGCAGGTGGCATCATGCTGCCCAATCACGCACCGCTTGCCGTCGCCGAAGCGTTCGGGACACTGGACTCTCTCTATCCCGGACGGATTGACCTTGGATTGGGGCGAGCACCGGGTTCCGATCAGGCAACCATGCAGGCACTGCGGCGTGATCCCGGCTCTGCTGATCGTTTCCCTCAGGATGTTGCGGAACTGCTGCATTATTTTGAGAAGCCCCAACCGGGTCAGACGGTTTTTGCTGTGCCGGGAGCCGGGCTGGATGTGCCCGTCTGGCTGCTCGGTTCTTCCCTGTTTTCCGCGCATCTGGCCGCAATCATGGGCCTGCCGTTTGCTTTCGCCAGTCATTTTGCACCGGATCTGATGGAAGAGGCTCTGGCCCTTTATCGTCAGTGTTTTGAACCGTCAGAACGTCTTCAGAAGCCTTACGCCATGCTGGCCGTCAATGCGATTATCGGAGAAACACCTGCCGAGGCGCAGCATGCAGCAACTTCTCTGGAGCAGCATTTTGTTGCGTTACGCCGGGGGCGTCCAACGCAATTTCCAGCACCTCGCGCCGTTTTCTGGAACGAACAGGAGCAGGCTCTTATTGACCGAACCCTGCGTTATACGTTTACAGGAACGGCAGATGTCGTGGCCGAAGAAATTTCCGCTTTTATAAAACAGCATCAGCCGGACGAACTTATGATCGGTGCGCCCCTCTTCTCACAGGCCGCGAGGCGCTCAACCCTTACCGGCATTGCGCAGAAGCTGATAGATCGTCAGTCAGTGGACGTTTCATGATTTCATAACCAGATGTTCAGATCTGGAATCTTGCTGATCTATGCTAACGTCTTGCAAAGAGCGGTAACTGACGTCCGCAAGTATTATGATCATGAGCCGTCACACGCGGAACGTAATTCGCAGGAGTGATCGTCTGGGGGGCGTCAGATAACGGATATGCTCAGGCGAGTGAGTGCGTTTGCGATATCTAGGAGTTTGACGCAATCCACTCCAGTTGGTCCTTGATTGCTGTCCGGGCCAGAGCCGCGATATCGAGGGCTTCGAGAAAAGAATGCGTGGCACCTTTATAGACGCGTGCGGTTACATCATTGCCGTGTTCCTGTAGCTGATGGGCTATGGCGTGGCTTTCATCAGAAAGCACGTCACATTCTGCAATTGTCAGAAAACATGGCGGCAGGGCATGGAGGTCTGCCGCGAGCAGATGTGCCTGAGGGTGTGTGCGCGAAGGTGCTTCTGGGATATAGCGTTTCCAGAAGAATACCATTTCATCACGGGTCAGCATGTATTCGGGGCCGCTATAGGCATCGAAGGAGGCATTCTCACAACGAGAATCATAGACGCCGTAGCTGAGCAGCAGGCCGTTTAGCTTCAGAGCACGCGTGTCTCTCAGGGCAAGTGCTGTAGCAAGACTAAGGTTGGCCCCTGCTGAATCCCCACCGAGGAAGAGGGGCAGAGGTCCAATGTCTCCAGCAAGATCTTTGGCAAGCGTGCTGATTGCATCGGTAATCTGATGGAGCGCGGTCGGGAAGACATGTTCTGGTGCGAGCGCATAATCAAGCGCGATGACCAGCAGGTTACCCTGATCGGCATAGGCTCGTGTCAGACGGTCATGCGTATCGACGCCAAAAATCGTCCATCCACCGCCATGTAGATAAAAGAGCACGCCCGTGATTTTACCGGCAGGACGATAGATCCGATATTTCATGGGTGGTGAGACACTCTCCATCTTGCCTTCGTTCATGATGACGCCGGGGGTTGGCAGATTGGGCAGAGTGGCGCGGCCCTGAGCAGCAAGACGACGTGCGGTCTCTGGTGGCAGGGTTTCAAAAGGAGGAAAATCCCGGCTCACATCGGCCATGTGACGGCGAAAGGCTGCGATTTCTGGGTCAATCTTGCTCATGAAATACTTTCTTCGGGTACGGTCAGATCTTGTTTTGGGCTGCTCTTATTCACTATGCGCGCCCGGATAACGCTCAGTACACATCCTGCTGTGACGTAAAGAAGCAGAAAAATGGCGGCTGCAGGGTGCCCCATCCGCGCTTGCTGCCAGAGCCCGGCAATGACGACGCCAATTGTTGTAAGGGATAAGAATAAGGCGCAGACGGGTATGATGCCGAGCCATAATCCGCCGACACGCACACCCCCCAGAGGCAGGCGGAAGGGCCGGACCATGTCAGGTGCGGTGACCCGCATACGCATGACGCTGAGTGCAACACCGGCGAAGGCAACCATTGTGCCGATGCTGACCAGATCAGCCAGAATGCCAATCGGGAAGAGTGCTGCCAGCAGGCCTGCCGCACCGGCTGTCAGCGCAATCCCGTGTCCTGGCGTGCCGTGGCGGGGATGCAGCCGGGTGAACCAGTTGGGCAGAAGCCCATCACGGGCCATGGCAAAGCAAATGCGCGAATGGCCATAGGTATTAGCCAGCATGACAGAGGCGAGCCCCGCTAACGCGCCGACCCGCAGCAGCATTCCGATACCGGGATAGCCAACATGCGCCATGGCGAAGGCGACCGGATCTGGCACATTCAGTGTGCGAAACGGCACGAGGCCTGTCAGCACAAGAGAAACCAGCGCGTAGAGTAACGCACTGACAGTCAGTGTGCCGATCAGTCCGATCGGGAGGTCACGGGCGGGTTTGCGTGCTTCTGCGGCTGCGGTGGCGACGGTATCGAAGCCGAGATAAGCGAAGACGACGACGGACGCTGCCCGCAAAAAGCCGGATGCGCCATAGCGAAACGGCCCTTCAGATGGAGGCAGAAAGGGGTGCCAGAGAGCAGGCTGGACATGGCGCGCGCCGATCAGCAAAAACGTCAGCAATACACTTATTTTTACAATAACCAGCACGGCATTCGCACGGGCGGATTCCCGCACACCGCGCATCAGTATCCCCCCGACAATCAGCAGGGCGAGGAGTGCAAGAGCGTTGGTATGGAAGCCACTAGTTGGCAGATCGGTCGGGGCGGTTCCGGCAATGCTCGCCTGTGTTAGCGCCTGCGGGAGGTCAATGCCGAACTCATGCAGCAGGCTCATGAAGTAACTGGCGAAGCCTGTCGAGACTGCGGCGCCGGCCAGCAGAAATTCCAGCGTGAGAGCCCAGCCGACCCCAAAGGCGGCAACCGGGCCAAATGCGCGGGCAACATAACTATAGGACGCACCCGCTATTGGCATGGCGGTTGCGAGTTCCGCATAGCAAAGGCCGGTGAGGCCGCAGGCCGCAGCGGCGGCTACAAAGGCGAGGGTGACTGCTGGCCCTGCGTATTCCGCCGCTGCCACCCCAGGCAGGATATAGATCCCGGCTCCTACCACGCAGCCCACCCCGAGCAGGAGGAGATCCACCGGCCCAAGGGCGCGATGGAGGGAAGGGGCTCCTGTTTTAATCTCTGCGGCCATAGTGTCTCCTGCGCCAGATTACAGATGCCAGTTCAGGGTCATTCCGACAGACTGCGGCGGGATGAAATAATACTGGTTTACGAGCGCGCTGCCATTATCATAGCCCATGCTGAGCCCGTGGGAATTGCCAACATTCTTGGCATAGAGGCTGAGGTCGAGCTGCCCTTTGGGGACGTGAAAATGTCCGGTAAGCTGGAAGTCTACGGTATTGTAATTGCCGATCCGCATGCTGTTGCCAAGCAGGCCCGGTGCGGAGCCGCGATAGTGATGAATAACGGAGAGCGTGGGCTCATGTGGTAAATCTACAGCCGCATAGCTGAGAATTTCGCTGAACTGCCATTTCGGGCTGGAGGCCAGTTGTGATCCTGAAGGAATGACACCGCCGGACGTAGAGACAGACTGCGTTGTGTGTGCATCATCATACGTACCGTTTATACGGAGTTGAAGCCCTTTGATCGGTGTGATCCATGTTGCACTCAGTTCCGCGCCCCGGCTGACGGAGGCCCCCACGTTTGCGCCATAGGTCAGGCCGTCAGGCCGCAACAGGCGCGCCTGCATATTGCTCCAGTCAATCCAGTAGAGCGTGGGCTCAATCAGCAGGTGATGGTGAAAAAGGTTGAGACGCGCACCAACTTCGTAATTTTTCAGCGTGTCCGACCGTGTGCCGCGGGGCGTGGGGTAGGCTGCATTGTAAATTGTCGAATTGGGCGTGCCAAAACGATACCCTTCCGAAAACAGGAAGTAGAACATCATCTGCTTGTTTGGTTCATAACGCAGCGCAACCTTCGGGAGCGCGCTTGTCTGCGAGGTGCTGGAGGCCGTGCGGTTGAGCAGGCTGCCGTTGCTGCTGTAGGCAAGGTAGCCGGGCGTCTCGCTCGAGGTTTTTTCTGATGCGTTAAAGACGCGGGCGCCGCCTGTCAGAGTCAGCCCTTTGAAAATTTCGTAGGAGGCTTCACCAAAAATGGATTTTTCAGTGCCATCGTAATTTGCTGTGCCCCAATACCAGCTGTCACCCTGCGTTAACTGCGGCACGAGAGATGCGCCATACAGGCCGGAAATAAAGGACTGAACATTGTCAGTCATGACATTGTCTTCAATGCGCTTCCATGTTTCGTAATAGGCTGCGCCAATCAGCCAGTTGAAACGCGAGTGCTTGCTGGAGGCAAGACGCAGTTCATAATACATGGACTTGCTGTCACCGGTTTCATTGAGCGTTGTATTCCCCCCGCCCATCGTGTCTCCGTAATACGGGGTATAATCGGTGGTGGCGTTTTTTCCTTTACGGGTGAACGCTCCCATCGCGCTCAGTGTGGCAAAGGAGAAATCATGATCGTAGCGCAGCTCATGCATCTGGATCTGTGTGCGGAGCGGTTCCTCAATATGGCGTTGCTTCTGATAATCAGGCAACGCTGCGAGCGAATAGGGATCATCTGAAATATCGGAACTCTGGGCGATATAGGTGTAGGCGATCTTGTCCGCATCCGTGGGCGTATAGACAACGCTTGCGCGGGCATTGCGTGTGTATCCGGTATTGGTATTGCGGCCTATGCCTAAGTTGGTGATGTAACCGGGGTCCTGCCGGTATCCAAGCACGCCGCGCACGGCAAGTTTGCCCTTGATGATCGGTATGTTGAACATACCTTTTTCGCCGTAGCCAACTTCATGACCGGGCATCCCGACGATGGAGGACTGGGCGGCGGCGTCAATCTTGCCCGTGTCAGCCTGATTGGGGATGTAGTCAATCGCACCACCCAATGTTGCGGAACCAAAGAGCGTACTTTGCGGACCACGCAGGGCTTCCACGCGGGCGACGTCAAACGTGTCGATATCCGGCACGGCAATGGCAAAGCCGGGTTCAGAAAGCGGAATGTCGTTCAGAAAATAGCCGGTAGTGCCTTGCCCCTGATCAATGCCAGCGGTGGTGGCAATACCGCGGAAAGTGATGGTCGACAGGCCGGGCAGGGACTGGTTGAACGTTGCCCCCGGAATTTGCGCGATATAGTCGCTATAAGACTGCGCATTGATTTTTTGCAGGAATTTTCCGGAAAGCACGGTGACAGAGTTCGCCACATCATGAGTGGATTGCTGCCGCCGTTCCGCTGAGACCGTAATGGATTCCAGCGTATCAGGCTGTTCCTTTGCCGCTGCCCGGTTGTTCATATGGGGGGCGGCGGGCTGGAGGACGACCGGACGCGCGGCCGGAGCCGGGCGGGCTGGATGTGCGTGCTGTTTTGAATCTGTTTCAGTCTGGGCCAGCACTGTTCCGGGAAAAGCGGAAACAGCGGCCAGGAGCAGAAGCCGAAAACCGGGGCGGAGTCTGGAAAAAGAGCTGTGGATCATGAGGGCTCGTTCCTGAAGAGGGCTGATACAGGGAGCAGTCGGTAACGTGATGGGTCGGTTCAGAGATATTTTTGAAGCCAGGAGAGAACCTGTTGCTGCACGTCGATCTCGGTATCGAGCCCGACACTGCCGCCAAACCAGTGGGGTGCGCCGGGATAGTGGATAAAGCGTGCCGTTTTTCCACTTTCATGCAGGGCCGCGTAGAACAGGCGGCTCTGGAGTGTGGGCACGCGTGTGTCCGCATCACCATGCAGGAGCAGGACCGGCACAGTGACGTTCTGGACGAAGCTGAGTGGTGAATGGGCGGAATAGTCGCTTTGGTGGGTCAGTGGGTCACCAAAGTAGGGCGGGATGAAGCTGAGGCCGACATCGGTGCTCATGGCCATTGTCATGAGGTCGGCAATGCCTGCACCCGCAATGAGTGTTTTGAAACGGTCATTATGTCCGGCAGCCCACATGCCCATGAAGCCGCCATAACTCCAGCCGCCCAGTGCAAGGCGCGCCGGGTCGGCAATGCCGTCTTTTTCAAGGTGATCGACGCCGCTGAGGATATCCTGATAATCCTTGCCGCCCCAGTCACCCCGATTGGCGGCGCTAAACGCTGGGCCGCCGCCTTCGGAACCGCGCGGATTGGGCATGAACACCGCAATGCCGTGAGAGGCAAGCATGCGCGCCCAGTTGTGCCATGAGCCAAGCCATCCATCGTACCAGGCCTCCAGCGGACCACCGTGGATTTGCACGAAAAGAGGCATTGGCTGATGCGGGCTGGCACCCGGTGGCAGCACGAGAATGCCGGAAAGATCAAGCCCGTCCTTCGCCTTCCAGTGGATGATGCGCTGTTCCCCGAGGGACCATTGATCTACGCCCGGATTGCTGTGCGTCAGTTGCTGCCCGTGTCCCTTGTGGTAAAGCCAGACCTCATCCGGCATTGTGCGGGTTGACGCTGTCAGGGCGATGTCACCACTCTTGTCACGGGAGAAAGAGAAGACCTCCCCCATAACCGTTGCGATCTCGGTCGGTTCGGCCGTGCTGGCGTGATCGAACGCCACATGGGCCAGATGTGTTTCCACACCTTTAAAGCCAAGAACGGTCAGGCCATGCCCGTCAGTGTCCCACGCGGCACGCAGGATTGCGCCACCCCATGCGGACGCAATGGGTTCACGCTTTCCCGTTGCAAGATCAACGGTTCCAACAAGACCATCAATACCGTCCTCTGAGAAATACCCATAGACGACGGTGCTCCCGTCTGGAGAGAAAGAGGCATGCACAGCCGTGGCATGGCCGGGCAGGGTGTACAGCACCGTGCCATCTGGTTTGATGACGGATTGGGTTGAGCGGTACCAGTAGTATTCAAGCCCACCTTCTTTACCGCTGCGGATAATGAGGCATTGCCCCTTCGGCCCCCAGTCCACGTCAAAGACGAAGGGATCGGGCGTTGGGATGGTTCTGGTCTTCAGGGTGGTGACGTCAAGCAGGATCAGGTGGCTGGTACCGCTGCGCCCTTCTTCCGTCGCGTTATGCGGAAGCGCAGGCGGTGCTTCATGGGTGATGATCGCAATCGAACGGCCATCAGGTGCCCATGTGAAGGTGACGGGCGTTCCCGTCAGTCCGGGAATAGTGCGCGTTTTTCCGCTTTTGATGTCGAGCAGTACGAGGCGTGCCCCACGCGCTGTGCCGGTCGCATGCGTGCGGAGGAGGGCTAGCGTTGCACCATCGGGAGACCAGCGTGGGTGATGGTCCCCTGTGAGTGTACCGCGCAATTGCTTCGGTTCTGCGTGTGAACCGGGCGTGACTGCCCATAGGTCCGGTGCTGTCGGTGCGGTGTGACTGGAGGGGGTGATGCGGCTGTAAAGGATCTGGTGGCCGTCAGGCGCGATCTGGGCATCTGAGATCTGCCGCAGTGCTGAAATGTCTTGCGGTGTGATCGGATGCGGTGCTGCCAGTGCGGGGGATGAGACCAGCAGAGTGATCAGTGCAGAGGAAAGTATCCGGACAGACGCAGTGCGCCCCACTCCCGTGGGAAATACTTGAGCAGTGCGTATTGTATTTTTATAACGCAAGGCAGGCATGACCTTTGGGCTATTGTGATCCTGCCCTGATCCTCTCGCAGATTGTTGTCTATCCGGAACATCCAATTTTTGAACGGTGACGGGTCCACGTCATAAGCGTGGTTTTTCCTAAGGCAGACGGCTCGCCTGTTTGAGAAGACGCAAGGCATGACGTGTCTTCTCGGCGTTCATGCTGGCAAATCCGATCCGTAATCCGCGGGGCGCTTCCGGTCGTGCCTTATAGGAGTCCGACCCTGCGAAGCGAAGAGCCAGAGCAGCGGCGTTGCGCTCTATCCGGTCCAGTATGGTGGTGTCGGCAAACCGGAGCCAGAAGGCCAGCCCGCCTTTGGGCGGTATGAAGGTAATGGAAGAACCGAATTCTTCCGTCAGCGCCAGAGCAAAGGCGTCCCGGCGTTCTGCATAAAGGCGGGCGGCCTTGCGGGCATGGCGGCGTAATTCGCCTTCTTCAATCAGCGCCCCGACCGCTTCTTCCGTCACGATATTGCCCATCCCGTCTACAATCGAGACATGGTGCGCCAGAGCCTCAATCACCGCGGCAGGCGCCACAACATAGCCCAGCCTTAAAGCCGGAATAGCCAGTTTGGAGAGGGAGCCGACATAAATCACACTTTCCGGGGCGTAGCTTGCCATCGGTAATAAAGGCTGTGATTCAAAATGAAATTCGTGATCGTAATCGTCTTCAAGAATTGCAAAACCGTAGCGGCGCGCCAGTTCAATCACTTTTAGTCTTCGGTCAGGATGGAGCGAGACTGTTGTGGGAAACTGGTGATGCGGTGTCAGAAAAACGAACGCGATGCGCTGCGTGGCGCAAAGCGCTTCGAGTGCCGTGACATCTGCACCGTCTCCATCCAGCCCGATTGTCCGGAGTTCTGCCCCCAGTGCCTGAAAGGCCATGACGGCAGGCTCGTAAGTGAGTTCCTCCACGACAACAATGTCACCGGGGCGGATCAGTGTCATGGCGGCCAGAAAAATACCGTGCTGACTGCCGCGTGTGATGCAGATATTCTCCGCGTTAACAGGCAGGCCCCGCTCCGTTTTCAGCATGGTCGCGATTGTCTGGCGCAGGGAGGCCGAGCCACGCGGATCAGCATAAGACAGGCGGTTATAGCGTGAGACTTTGCTCAGGGCACCACGGTAGGCGCGGGCCAGAACATCGGCGGGAAACAGCCGCCCATCCGGTGAACCCTCATCAAGTTTGACACCGTGATCTTCCAGCACCGCAAGGGCGCGTGCCGGAGCTGCGATATAGCGAAAACCAGCCTGTGGCGAAGCAGTTTTTTCCGTATCAGCTTTCTTGTCGGGACGGGAGGATGCGGACCGTACCGGCAATGTCGCGGAGACCTGTGTGCCGCTGGTGCCTGATGTTTCAATCCATCCCTGAGCAACGAGTTCCTCAAAGGCCAGAACAATTGTCTTGCGATTAACGGCCAGCGCATCCGCCAGCGCGCGGGTGCTGGGGAGATAGTCTCCCGCTGAAAGCCGGCCCCGTTCAATTTCCTGCGTAACTGCGTCGGCAATCTGCAGGTAAAGCG
This sequence comes from Acetobacter persici, assembly GCF_018256955.1. Lineage (NCBI taxonomy): Bacteria > Pseudomonadati > Pseudomonadota > Alphaproteobacteria > Acetobacterales > Acetobacteraceae > Acetobacter > Acetobacter persici. Next base: position 22,282 of record NZ_JAERKU010000011.1, on the reverse strand, counting down.
GCTGCACGGATTGCGGGTCCAGAGTGATATCAAGCGGTACGCGCCGGGGACGAAGCATCAGATGATGTTCCCACTCAAAAATACAAAACGAGACTGAGGACAGGTTTTTCTTATGGTCCCCTGCTCGTGAAACAATTGGCTCTTGTCGTGCCCAGCAGGGTGCGTGAAATGGAAAAGAGCATCCGCGCTGTCACTATAAACAGGCAGTCTGGATATCCTGACGGGCCGCGGCAGTAAAGCACGATCCGTAAGCGCAAATTTCCATTCTTCCTGAAGTGTGCCGACCAGAAACATGAATGACCTTATAGCACAACTGATTGGTGAATATCCCCTTGCAGCGGTGAGTGGTCTTTCTACCGCCGATGGGATGCCGGTTCATCTTCCCCTGATTCTGGAACCTTCCGGTCAGTCCCGGGATTTGTCGCACGCGCGCCTTATCGGTCATATGGCGCGGCGTACCCTCACGATACCGCCCGAAGCCGGGCCGATCGCTGTGGAGGTTATGTTTTCTGGCCCGCAAGCCTATGTGTCGCCGGAAGTGGCAGGAGATCGCGGCTGGATACCGACATGGAATTATGCACGCGTCTGGGCGCGCGGAGCCCTGAGTTTTTCCGAGAATCTGACAGGATCAGGTCTTGAGCTGCTGGTTGACGCAATGGAGAAGGCGCGCGCAGAACCCTGGCGAATCAGTGAAAGCGAGCCACGTGCAGAGGCGCTCAAGAAACATATTATTGGCTTTGAAATTACGAATCTCACCTTCCACCCGTCCTTCAAGCTGGGACAGGGTGAAACTCCGGCAGTGTTCGATAAAATTGTAAGCGATCATCCGGACAGAGATCTCGCGCGCTGGATGCGGCTGCACGCAGCTTCGACGTCCTCTGTGCAGGTTCTTCAGGAAAATCCTGCCTGAAAGCCTGAAAGTTAGTGACTATCTGACCACCCTATCCCGGATCATGGCGTCATGCGATGTGGCAGGTCGCCTTTTTGCTGCGTCCTTTGTGCACGGAGAGACGACGATCCGTCTTGTCCTGTAGGCGTATATCATCCGGCGTAAGAGTCAGCTTTGCGGAGGGTTCCGTAAGCATAGTCGTCAGGGCACGATGCGCATTTGCCGCGTAGTGCATGGTGTTGGGGCGTGCCGGGCTGGCGGCCAACTGCGCAGAGTTCTTTCTGGATGTGGCGAGCAGGCCGTTTTACGGGTTCAACCGTAATAGGGCCCTGTCTCATATGAGGGGAGGAGCGAAGGCTCCGACCCCTCTTCGGAGAGAGGCTTCATAACACTGACATATCAAGCAGGCGGCGGGCTACTGTGCCGGCATGGGCGCTCGGACCGGGCGGCGCGAAGGCCTGTCCTGCGACGAAGACTCCCTCCATCAGCAGCACCAGACCAGCGGTCAGCGCCTCAGGGTCGCGTGCGTTCAGAAGTGCCACGCGAGATGCAATCCAGTCGGCCATCGCCTGTTTGAGTCGCGCGGCCTCCCGGCGGACAGGATGATCGCGATCAGGGAACTCAAGGATTGCGTTTGTCAATCCACAGCCGCGATAGGTCGGGCTGGAGGCCCGTTCAGCCAGACCGTCAAAATACGCAAGGATCTGGCCGCGTGGATCGTCGGGAAAATCGGACTCGGCCTCCTCGAAGCGCGTCCGGCAGGTTCCGTAGAATTCATCAAGATAGACCGCAGCCAGCCCGTCTTTGGATTCATAGGCACGGTAAAGCGACGGCTTGGTAACGCCCGCGTTTTGCACGATTTCTTCGACGCCAACGCCGCGTATTCCGTTGTGATAGAACAATTCGCGTGCTGAATTCCGAATCCGTTCGGCGGCGCTGACGCCGGGTGTGGGTCGCTTCATAATCTATTTCCGCTTGACGATGTTACCGATCGGTACCTAGGCTCAGTAAAGTGTAACTTACCGGTTAGTCATATGAGCAGAAATCTTCCCATCCGCAAGGGTGCCGTCTTTGTGGTCGTCGTGGTGCTCACCTTTCTCTCCTTGCTGGTGTCGGCCGGTGTGCGCTCAACGCCCGGCGTCCTGATGATGCCCCTGCAAATGGAGTTAGGGTGGAGCCGCACCACGGTTTCGTCGGTCGCCGCTTTTGGTATTTTTCTCTACGGCTTTGTGGGGCCGTTCTCCGCGGCGCTGATGCAGTCAATCGGAATCCGACGCACGCTGATCGGGGCGCTCCTGCTGATCGGTGCGTCGTCCGGGCTTTCACTGTTCATGACAGCGCCGTGGCAATTTTTCCTCACATGGGGGCTGCTAACCGGTCTTGGCACCGGGGCCGTTGCAATGGTGCTCGGCGCTACGGTCGTCAATCGCTGGTTCGTGGCGCGTCGCGGCACGGTCATGGGTCTGCTCGCGGCAAGCACGGCAACAGGGTCGCTGCTGTTCCTGCCTCTACTGGCGTCCCTCGCACAGACGCATGGCTGGCGCGGGCCGGTCGTCGCTGTCACGGTGGTGTGTCTGGGTCTTGTGCCGCTCGTCGCGCTGTTCCTGCCTGAACACCCTGAGCGTCTGGGCCTTGTGCCGCACGGGGCGGAGGAGGGATATGTTCCTCCCGCGCGCCCGTCACGCCATCCGCTGCATATCGCGATATCGGCGCTCCGTGACGCGATGGTCATGCGGGATTTCTGGTTGCTGTTCCTGACGTTCTTCGTGTGTGGCTTCACGACAAACGGGCTGATCGGCACGCATTTTATCGCGATCTGTGCTGATCACGGTGTGGGCGCGGTCCCGGCGGCGGGGTATCTCGCGCTCATGGGGTTCTTTGACCTGTTCGGCACCACAGCCTCGGGTTGGCTCACCGACCGGATGGATGCGCGGCGGCTGCTTTTTGCCTATTACGGCCTGCGGGGCCTGTCGCTGATGGCGCTGCCGTTTGTAGATTTCCACGGCGCAAGCCTGACGCTGTTTGGCGTGTTTTATGGGCTGGACTGGATTGCGACAGTGCCACCAACCTTGCGTCTCGCGAATGCCGCCTTTGGCGAGGCACGCGCGCCGGTTGTATTCGGATGGATCGTGTTTGGGCATCAAATCGGCGCGGCTCTGGCTGCGTCGCTTGCCGGTGTGCTGCGTCAGGCACAGGGAAGCTATCGTGACATGCTGCTCATGGCCGGGCTTGCCGGCTTGGTCGCAGCGCTGATGGCGCTGCGGATTGGGCGTTCTCCGTCGAAAGGCGTTGCCCTTGCGGCGGAGTGAGACAAGGTGAGGAATGGTCCACGCGGATGTTCAATTGACCATGGGGCTGCGTCGGATTTATTTCGGGCAGACGTCACGCATTATCAGAAAAACGCACGTCAAAATGCCTGTTAATCTTGACGGGTTCTCAAATTGCAATTGCAGTGACCAAATCCCAAATCCCAAATCCCAAATCCCAAATCCCTACCGTAATAGCACCCATCCATCGGCTGCACGCCGGATCTTTCTGTTCCACATGTCCGGCTTACAGTACCAAACGCACCGCGGCTGATTATCAGACAATAAATGTCAGCGCGTCGCTCGGGTAAAGCTATAAACTTCAATGCTCAGCCGCTCATGCAATGGCCTTCAGTTCAAACTGGTAACCCGCAGTCAGACGACTAAAAATCGATGATCTCCACGCTTGCCGTTGAAGAGACTTATAAGGAGCAAAGACGGTGGAAATATCCAGTTCTTCTTTGCTCCATCAGGACTTTAGCCTGCTGTATCGACAAGAACGACTTCGGCATCCGTAAGGGCGCGAACTTTGAGAATATCTATCTCCAAGAGTGCAGCCCCATCGCCTTCACTAATTTTTCTGCCTTCAATCTCAACCGAGCCTTTGGCAACCACAAGGTAGGCAAGTTTTTCCGTGCCAAGATGGTAGTCAGCTATCTGATCTTTTCTCAATGTTGCCCCAAGCACACGTGCATCGGCGTGAATGGGAAGGGCATCGCCGTCATTCTGGAAACCTGATGCCAGAGTAAAAAATTTTCCAGCACTGTCGTCTTTCGGAAAAGCACGAGCGCCCCATGACGGTGCGTGACCTGCCTGATTGGGCATGATCCAGATCTGGAAGATCCGAGTTGTGACATCTTCCAGATTATGTTCGCTGTGTCGGATACCCGTTCCTGCGGACATAACCTGCACATCTCCGGCCACAGTGCGCCCTTTATTGCCAAGGCTGTCCTGATGCGTGATAGCGCCCTCACGAACATACGTGATGATTTCCATATTTTCATGCGGATGAGTACCAAAGCCGGTGCCCGGTGCGATGGTATCATCATTCCAGACGCGCAGACTGCCCCAGTTCATACGGCTGGGATCATAGTAATGGGCGAAAGAAAAATGGTGCCTTGCATCCAGCCAGCCGTGGTTGGCGTGGCCAAGTGTGTCATAGGGGCGGATTTCAATCATAACATGCTTTCCCGATTTGGTACGTAAGTATCTGATGAGACGTTAAGCACGGGCGAGTGTGGAGGATATAGAAATCATGGAAAGATATCGTTTCCATTTTTGTGATATGGAGTATTTTGTATCCAGAAAATGCAAACACGTTCTGATAAACACGATATAGACATTATCCTTATCAACTCTTTCGCGAGATCGTCTGATGCGCCTCCCTGATTTTGAAGCATGGGCTATTTTTGCAAAAGTCGCTGAACTCGGTTCGTTCGCCCGCGCAGCAGAAGAGATCCAGCTTTCCAAACCGACTGTATCTAAAGCGGTAGGTCGTCTGGAACAAACACTCGGCGTTGCACTGTTTAATCGGAATTCCCGCCACCTGTCTCTTACAGAAGCGGGGCGGACGGTGCTGGGGCACGCGAACCGTATTCTGGTGGAAGCAGAGGCAGCGGAAACAGAAGCACGCGGAGGCACGCAACGGCCTTCCGGACTGGTCAGGATTGCGGCCCCGATGTCTTTCGGCATAGGCCATTTGTCGCCTGTTTTACCTGCCTTTCTTGCCAAATACCCGGATATTGATGTGACTGTCGATTTCAGTGACACGCTTGTTGACTTCGTGGCGGAAGGATACGATGTCGCACTCCGTATTGCGTCTCTTGCAGACTCTGCGTTGCGGGCACGGAAACTCTGCGAAGTTCAGCTTTTACTGGTGGCAAGCTCTGCTTATCTGGATCGGGTGGGACGTCCTGAGCATCCACGGGATCTTGAAGCTCAAAAAAGCTTTGTCTACACCAACACGTCAGCGCCCGGAAAAATTCGTCTTCAGCATAATAAAAATGGAAAAGAATTTGTTCTGACGCAAACTTCCAGATTCCGTGCAGATAATGCGGAAGCGTTTCTTCCTGCCTTGAAGGCTGGACTGGGCTTTGGTCTGTTTCCCGAATTCATGGTAGGGGAAGGTCTGGCATCCGGCCTTTTTGAGCGGATCCTGCCGGACTGGCATGCGCCGTCTATTGCGCTGTATCTCGTCACGCCATCCAGCGCGCTCAGACCAATGAGGGTTACGGCTTTGCTGGATTATCTTGTGGAATGTTTTAGTCAGCCGGGATGGTTGAGCCAGGCAAAATAAACATGTGATTCGGGCATAAGATTTGTCTGTTTCTGTATTCTAAAAAAATTTCTTTGAAAGAGAATTCCCATGCCATTGATGAATGACATGGGTTGGCAATTAATAAGCCTTCCTGAATTGAGGCACTATTCTCAGCTCAGTTTTCTGGCAATACCCGCGACATGCTGGCCAAGGAACTTTGCTCCTTCCAGTTCATTGGCGCTTGGCTGGCGCGACCCATCTCCTGCGGCAAGTGTGGTGGCCCCATAGGGCGAGCCGCCAGTAACTTCGTCCAGCCTGAGCTGACCCTGAAAGCTGTAGGGCAGGCCACTGATAATCATGCCGTGGTGGATCAGATTAGACATCAGGGAATACAGGGTGGTTTCCTGCCCGCCATGCTGAGACGCGGTTGAGGTAAAAACGGCTCCGACTTTTCCAACCAGTGCTCCTGCGAGCCACAAGCCTCCTGTCTGGTCCCAGAAGTTTGCCATCTGGGCTGGAAGCCGTCCAAATCGTGTCGGCGCGCCGATAATAATAGCATCATAATTTGGCAGGTCGTCTGGTGTTGCAATTGGTGCGTTTTGCGCCGTTTTGAAGTGATGGGCTATGGCAACGTCTTCCGGTACCAGTTCAGGAACACGCTTGATATCAACCTCAAGACCTGCTGCCCGCACGCCTTCGGCGACAGCATTGGCCATGGTTTCGATATGCCCGTAAGATGAATAGTAAAGAACAAGAATTTTAGCCATTTTGGATTTCTCCTTTGGTGTTGATAACAGTTTCCGTAAAGTTTTCAGAGTCTCCATCATGATAGGCCCTGTGTAAGGAAGCGATATGTAAAAGCAGGAAACACTCAGTTTCCTGTTTTGGGATTGCGTATTCTCAGAGTTTTCTGGCCGTGGTGCTCTGTGTAGTGCTTGCCAAAATCCCATCAATGGAGAAATGACCGGGCCCGGTAGCCGCAAGAGCCAGAAGCCCGCCAGCAATACTGAAGTTTTTGTAGAAATGGATCCACATATCGTATCGTTCCATTCCAGAGAACGTCCAGTAATGGTGGCCAATAAACGCCGTGGCGAGTGTGTAAAGTGCCAGAATAATGGCAACGGGAGAGGTCAGGGCACCTAGGGCGATGAGCAGACCAAAACCCAGCTCAACCAGAATAGCGATAATGGAAGACAGGTAAGGCAATGGTGCGCCAGTTGTGGCCATATAAGCCACGGTGCCAGAGAAACCAGTCAGTTTGCCCCAGCCCATAAAGACAAAGAGCATGGCAAGCAGCAGGCGTGATGCCAGCAAAACAGGATCGCGCGGGAGAGACAGGCTCATGGTGGTGGATCTTTCATCAGAAAAGCAGCGTGTTATTTGCTGCCGCTGCTTGTTTTTAGGCTGGCCTAATTGAGCGATAAATAGAAATGGACTAAATACAATGTTTCCATTTTTTACATTAAAGGTTTTATGACGGGCATAAGCTTTACAGGCGTTGCTGTAGGGGCGCGGACGAACGAGCATAAGGCAGGCGAGCATATGTAATAATTGCTTGAATGCCTGACGCCCGGAACGCAAGGCCGGTCTATCCACATGGTCAGTGCGCCGAGATTATTCGCATAATAAGCAGTTTATCGAAGAGGAATAAGATACCGTATGAAAGAAGAGCTTCACGTTCTTCTGACACAGCATCCTGCCTGAGGCCTTTTCCATAAGACGGAAAGATTTTCCCTGTATTCCTGTATCCTGATAGGCGGACACTGATCTGCGTTGCCTATGAGCAATTCATGTTGCCATGCGTTGGTCGTGAAGGACGGCATGCCATAAACTGGCTGCCGTACAGAATGCTGAGCGGGAGATTGGTCTTCTGGGACGTTATACGAAGAGCGCATTGGCAGTCGGGGGTGGCAGGGCAAGACTGAGTAAGAGCCCAAGCATACAAAAATAACAACTATTTATTTTAGTGATATGACAAAAATACTAAAATGATAGATAATTATTTGACAGGGTCTCTCCGCTCAGGCTAAGTGGCGTGATTGGAAGAGAGGATGTGATGACTTTCCAGAAAGATCATCTGCTACCAGTCGCTATGGTATTGCGATGTTGTATGGGCGGCCGATAACAGGAGACTGTTTTCGACAATATGGTAACCTGAGCTGTGCAGCAGGGTACTGATCCCTTTTTCCTAATCTGACTGCTTTTATTATGGCTATAAATCTTTTGTCCTTCGCCCAGAGTGCGAGAGCGATCCTGTCTGTTCCTATTCGGACGGTGCTTTTTCTGCCTGAGTGTCTCAACTGACAAAACCACGGACTGATTCTCTTTGCAAATGCAGAAAGAATTCAGATCAAGAAAACAATCTTTAAAAATGGTTTTGGAAGCGATGGCTCACAATGGGAGATCAGGCTTATGCGTCGAGCAAACAAGAAATTGGAAACAAGTCTTTATTATCGTCTGTCGGCGCGTCTGGAGAAGCTGGTGCTCAGACTATATGGGGTATCCTGAGCAGGGAGCCGAACCCACTTTTAAAGGATTTTATTGAATACCATAATATTGCAAACGCAGATCCTGATGCGTGCTTTGCGCTTGCGCTGTCTTCCTTACTGGCAGGAAAATTGTCTTCTGGCGCAGAGAGTGATTTGAATTTCTTTAGTCTTTTCATAAAATATTATCAGGTTTTTCCTTACCTTTCTCTAATGGCGCAGTCAGATTTGCATGCGTTGTATGATCGTAATCCTGCGGTGCATGATTATGGAACAGCTTTTCTGAACTTTAAAGGATATCATGCCCTCCAATGCTATCGGATTGCGCATAGACTATGGATAGAACATCAAGAAACCGCAGCCAGATTTATTCAGAGTCTTATTTCCGAACGGTGGGCCATTGATATTCATCCGGCTGCTGTTTTGGGCGAGCGCCTTATTCTGGATCATGGGACAGGCATTGTAATTGGAGAAACAGCGCGTGTTGAGGATGATGTTGTTCTTTTCCAAGGTGTTACTTTAGGTGGCACGGGAAAGGAAAGCGGTAAACGCCATCCAACAGTATACCAGGGCTCCATAATTGGTGCGGGCAGTAAAGTGCTCGGCGCAATTGAAATCGGCCGAGGAGCCAAAGTGGGTGCCGGTTCAGTGGTTGTAAAAAATGTTCCCGAGTTTACCAGTGTCTTTGGGAACCCGGCGCAGGTTGTGGGACGCCATACCCATCTGCCTGCACTGACATTCGATCAGTCTCTTCCTGCCATCGACTATATATTATAACAAACATAATAGTGATATAAAAAAACACACTTAATGATATCGTTTTTCTATTGATTTTTGATATGAGGGTGTTACGGTCAGAGTCACGGTTGCCTGTTGAGGTATGCCGAAAATACGATGGAGCGATAAAATGGTTTATCCGGTTCGCCTTCCGATTCGATGTTGTTAAATAAAACCAATAAATAAAGAATTTTTCTTTTATATTTTTAAATTATAAGGTCTGGCAGTTCATGACTGAGATTCAGCCTACGTCCGCTGGTGCATCTGCGCTTGATCGTAATTTGTCTGCAAGGCAGCTTTCTACAGCACATGTTACGCGTGTCCAGAATCTGGAGCGTACGCCGCGCTGGCTGCACCGTCTTTTGCCATGGGTGAATGTAGGAGGCGGTGTTTTCCGTGTTAACAGACGCCGCATTGTGTCGTCCCGTTTCACGGGTGTGGTATTTTCGGGCAATGACCGTACGCTGGCCCCCACTCCTGAAAGTCTGTCTCTTTTCCCCGGCTTTGCGGGACAGACGCCAGAGGATATTCAGGCCGTCAGCAAGGTATTTAAATCGCATAAGCTGCCCGCAGGAAAAGAGCTTTCGATTGATGATGGCAGCCTGCTGATTGTTGTGAACGGGCAGATTCAGCAGAACGCAACAACACCGGAAGGGCGGCAGATCAGGCATCTGTTTCTTGCCGCGGGTCAAAGCGGGATTGTGCGGCACGATGCGCACCATGGCCCGCTTGTCGCCACGGGTGACACAACAATCGTGACACTTTCTCCGGCTCTGGCGGAGCACTATCCCTGGTTATCAGGCGCGCTTGATCAGATCGACCAGCAAGGAGAGCCTGCGGTTGGTGTCAACCAGTATGGAGAGGCCGCTATTCAGGTGCTTTCCAGTGTTGATGGTGAGCCAAAACTGCCTACAACATTCGTCGATTATCAGGATCACCCGCGCGAATATTATCTGCACTCCCTGCAAACTGTTCTGCGCACCCACACCCGTATTACCGACCTTTACAGCAACGAGTTTGATCAGTTGCGGGAGCAGGTCAGGGTGGTCATAGACGTGATTCGGGAACGTGAGGAATGGGAGCTTCTGAATAACCCGGAATTCGGTCTGCTGCGTGAAACGGCGATCGCGCAGCGGGTTCCCACACGGAGCGGTCCGCCCACGCCGGATGATCTGGATGAACTCTTAACCAGAGTGTGGAAAAAGCCTGGGTTTTTCCTGGCACATCCCAAAGCAATTGCCGCCTTTGGTCGTGAGGCGACGCGCCGGGGCGTCCCGCCGCCAACAGTCACCCTCTTTGGGTCAGCCTTTCTGACATGGCGTGGCATTCCTCTTGTTCCCTCAGACAAAATTCCGGTTTCTGAATTTGGAGAAACCAGTATTCTGCTGCTTCGTGTCGGTGAGGAAGAGCAGGGCGTCATTGGGTTGCATAATACGGGGATTACGGGCGAGGTCGAGCCGGGCCTTTCCGTGCGCTATAGCGGGACGGACCAGTTCTCGGTCGCATCACATCTGATTACACGCTATTTTTCGGCGGCTGTTCTGGTTGAAGATGCAATTGCCCGGCTCGATAATGTGCTGATTGGAAATTATTATGACTACGCACCCTGATGCTGGCGATGTGCCGCCCATCACGGCGCATCAGACTCTTCTTGCCCGTGCCTTTCAGGATGTTCTGAATGAGGGGGCGGCTGACGCTGCTCCCTTTGGTCGCCCGCAGCTTACGGCGCCAGCGTTTGCGTCAGGAGCAGATGCGTCCGGGTATGAGCCTGTATGGTCAAGAACACCGGTGACAGCCACTGCGTCGCCAGACACTCAGTTTGGCGCTCTTTCCGAAAAAGCTGTTTCCCCGTTTTTCTCTGGAGCATTCTCGCTGCCAGCCCGGCCTTCCGGGCCGCCTCTGTCAGAAGAGGTTTCAGCTACACCGTATTTTTTGAAGGATAAATCACAGAATACAGGAAAAATACTGTCCGCGTATGATATCCGGCAGATTAAGAACGATTTTCCTATCCTCAACCAGTCGGTCAACGGACATAAGCTGATCTGGCTGGATAATGCCGCCACAACGCAAAAGCCACGCGTTGTGATTGATGCGACCTCTCATTTTTATGAGCGTGATAATTCAAACATCCATCGTGCAGCGCATACCCTCGCAGCGCGCGCCACAGATGCGTTTGAAGGGGCACGGGAAAAGCTCCGGCGTTTTATTGGTGCGCGCGAGGCCGCGGAGATTGTTTTTGTCAGAGGCACAACGGAAGCCATCAATCTGGTAGCGCAAAGCTACGGCCGGGCCAATATCGGTGCTGGTGATGAAATTCTGATCACCACAATCGAGCATCACGCTAACATTGTGCCGTGGCAATTGTTGGCCAAACAGACAGGAGCCGTCTTACGGGTGGCTCCTGTGAACGACAAAGGCGAGCTTCTGCTCGAACAGTTTGCGGCGCTTCTGTCTGGACGTACGAGAATTGTTGCGGTGACGCATGTTGCCAATGCGCTGGGCACTATCAATCCAATTGAGCAGATTATCCCGCTGGCCCACGCATATGGTGTGCCGGTTCTGGTGGATGCAGCGCAATCCTCGCCCCATTTGCCACTGAATGTGGCCGCGCTGGATGCAGACTTTCTGGTGCTGTCTGGCCACAAGGTGTACGGCCCGACCGGGATTGGCATTCTGTATGGTAAACGCGGGCTCCTTGAGGCTATGCCACCCTGGCAGGGTGGTGGGCACATGATACGGGATGTTACGTTTACCCACACGGAGTTTCAGGGGCTTCCCGAAAAGTTCGAGGCTGGCACGCCAGACATAGCCGGGGCTGTTGGTCTGGGGGCCGCTGTAGAGTATCTGGAGCAGATAGGCCTGCCAGCTATTGCCGCGCATGAACATGCGTTGCTGGAGTATGCTACTTCTGAATTTGAGCGTCTGCCGGGTGTCAGGATTATCGGCACGGCTGCGGCCAAGGCGAGTGTTTTGTCTTTTGTGGTCAAAGGGCATGATGTGACGGACGTGGCAAAATATCTGGACCGTTATGGCATTGCTGCGCGCTCCGGGCACCACTGCGCGCAGCCTGCGCTCCGGCGTTTTGGTGTGGAGGCCACGGTCAGGGCTTCTTTTGGCCTTTACAACAGTTTTGAGGATGTAGATGCTCTGGTCTCAGCACTCAGGTCATTGATAAGGCACTGACATGACTTTTGCAGTTCTGACTGCATTCGGCGGCGGTCTTCTGATAGGGAGTGCCGCCGTTTTTTTGAAGGCGACGACGGGGCATATCCTTGGTGTCAGCGGTATTCTGGGGAATGCTGTTTCACGCTCCGCAGGGAGTTGGCGGTGGGCGTTTCTCGCGGGTGTAGTGGGTGCCGCGGTTGTCATGCGCAGTATGGGCGTTCTGGTGCCAGCAAGTTTCAGCCAGTTGGGGTGGCAACGTCTGCTGGTCGCGGGTCTGCTGACAGGCACCGGGACCAGACTGGCCAATGGGTGCACCAGTGGTCATGGCGTATGTGGGTTGGGAAATCTATCCGGACGTTCTTTAATTGCGGTTCTGGTTTTTATGGGAACAGCCGGGCTTGTTGTCTTTTCCCAGCATAGCGGGAGCTGGTTTCCATGAAGACTATGGCATCCGCCTTCTGCGGCTTTATTTTTGCTCTCGGCCTGATGGTGTCAGGGATGGCAGACCCGGCAAATGTACTGGGCTTTCTGGACGTGACCGGCGCGTGGAACCCTCTTCTGGCTTTTGTGATGGGAGGCGCCGTTGCTGTCACGCTTCCCGGTTTCTGGTGGCTTCGTCACCGGCAGGTTACAGGCCCCGCGTCTGATAAGGCGCGACACTGGCCGAAGCGCTGGCCGCCTGATGTGGCTCTTGTGGTGGGGGCAATCCTGTTTGGTATTGGCTGGGGGCTGACCGGCGTGTGTCCCGGTCCGGCCCTTGTTCTGCTCGGACTGGACGGCTGGAAAGCGTGGCTTCTGGTTGCAGGTATCCTGCTGGGCTGGAAAGGTACGCAGTATTTACAGACTGCCCGTGCGCGATAATGCAACCGATTGTCTGCTGTCGCGGGCTGCGGAAACAGACAATCGGAATGAGGGGCCGCACAGACCAGACTTTAGGGCTTGGGTCTGGCCGTAAAATCCGCGGCGTCATGACGTTCCGGTAACTGGTCTTCTGCCGGGCCGGTAATGCGGTTAACACGCCGGCCACGCTGGACAGCAGGGCGCGCCAGCAGGCGGTCTGCCCACGCCTTGACGTGCGGGTAGGCCTGCACCCCCAGAAACTCTGATGCACCGTAAAGCCACCCTTCTACCAGACCGCCATACCATGGGAAAATGGCGATATCCGCAATGCTGTAGGTCTCACCAGCAACATAGGGCACTTCCTGAAGGCGGCGTTCCAGCACGTCCAGTTGCCGTTTGGTTTCCAGAGTAAAGCGGTTGATCGGATATTCCTGCTTTTCAGGCGCGTAAGCGTAGAAATGGCCAAAGCCGCCGCCAACATAAGGCGCACTACCAACCTGCCAGAAGAGCCAGTTGAGGCATTCGGTACGGCCATGCAGATCTTGCGGGATAAAGGCCTGAAATTTGTCTGCCAGATACAGCAGGATAGAACCGGATTCAAAAACCCGAAGCGGCGGGTGAACGCTATGATCCACGAGAGCGGGAATTTTTGAATTCGGGTTAATGCTCACAAAGCCGGAACCAAACTGATCCCCTTCAGAAATACGGATGAGCCAGGCATCATAATCGGCGTCCCCATATCCCGCAGCCAGAAGTTCTTCCAGCAGAATGGTGATTTTCACACCGTTGGGTGTGCCAAGAGAATAAAGCTGGAGCGGATGCCGCCCAACAGGCAGAGGTTTCTCATGCGTTGCTCCAGCAAGAGGCCGGTTTGTAGCAGCAAACCTGCTGCCGTCCGGGCCCTCCCATTTCCAGACTTTGGGGGGCTGATAGGGTGTGTGCTTGTCGCTCATGCAAAGAGTCCATTGTAGGGTGTAGGCCATCAGGATGGCATGCGCCTGCGCACAAAACAACGCATTAAACCGTGTTTATAAAAAACCACAAAAATAATATGATTTAACAGATTGACTACATTTCTAGTTGGTGGAATCATCGGTTTCGGTTTGTGACACTCTGATGTCTCCAGTGGAGTCAACGTATTATGCACAGCAGATACCGAATGTCGGTTTGGGGCCGATGTAGCCGCGATCGGTCGTCAGACCGCGGTCCGGGCTAAATTCGCCGACGGAAAACTGTCGGCTCCGCAAGATGCGCAGAAGGCAGAGTGTGATGTTGGCATCCCACGTTCTTGAAATCGATGGTGTTTTTGTCGGTTCTTTCATTCAGGATTGCAAGCCGTGCCCGCAGCGTTTTTACGCTGTGCATGAGGCTGTGAAATCCTTTCATAATCAACGTCTCGATCACTCCGGATCTCTGAGTCGTCAGATTACCCGGCAGTTCCGTCGGGCCAGAGCGTCTTCCACGTCGGCCTGAGAGAGATTTGATCCTATTCAGGAAAGTTAAAAGATCATGAGTAAGTTTCGTCCTTTGCAGGATCGTGTTGTGCTGCGTCGTATTACCCCGGCGGACAAAACAGCCGGAGGCATTATTATCCCTGATACGGCTAAGGAAAAGCCTGTTGAAGCCGTTGTCGTGGCCGTAGGGCCGGGCGCGCGTGATGAGCACGGGCAGGTTGTACCTCTGAGTGTCAGGGCAGGGGATCATGTGCTGTTTGGTAAATGGTCTGGCACGGAGGTCAGTATTGATGGTGAGGATCTGCTGATTGCCAAAGAAGCTGATCTGTTCGGTATTCTGGAAAACGCCTCGTAATTTAAGATCTGTATTGAGAAGAGAGAAAAGAAAATGGCTTCTAAAGACGTAAAATTTTCCACCGACGCCCGTGCCAGCCTGCTGAAAGGCATTGATATTCTGGCCGATGCCGTCAAGGTGACGCTTGGCCCCAAGGGGCGCAATGTTGTTCTGGACAAGAGCTTCGGTGCGCCACGCATTACCAAGGATGGAGTCTCTGTCGCCAAGGAAATTGAACTGGCTGACAAATTTGAAAATCTCGGGGCGCAACTGGTGCGTGAAGTGGCCACCAAGACAAATGATCTGGCAGGCGATGGCACAACCACCGCCACGGTGCTGGCTCAGTCCATCGCCAGAGAGGGGCTAAAGGCTGTTGCAGCGGGCTTTAACCCGCAGGATGTGCGGCGTGGAATTGAGCACGCTACCAAAGCTGTTATTGAGGAATTGCGTAAGCGTACCAAAGCGATTTCTGGCCACGAAGAAACCGCTCAGGTTGCAACTGTCTCAGCCAATGGCGAAGTGGAAATTGGCCGTATTATTTCTGACGCTGTGCAGAAAGTAGGCAAGGATGGTGTGATCACGGTTGAAGAAGCCAAAGGCTTTGAGACAGAGCTGGACGTTGTTGAAGGGCTTCAGTTCGACCGGGGCTATATCTCTCCCTATTTCGTGACGAATACCGAAAAGTTAATTGCTGATCTGGAAAATCCCTACATCCTGATTCATGAAAAGAAACTCTCTTCTCTCCAGTCGCTCCTCCCGCTGCTGGAAACAGTGGTGAAATCCGGGCGGCCGCTTCTGATCATCGCGGAAGATGTGGATGGGGAAGCCCTTGCGACACTTGTGGTGAACAAACTGCGTGGTGGTCTGAAGATTGCCGCTGTGAAGGCGCCCGGCTTTGGGGACCGGCGTAAGGCCATTCTGGAAGATATTGCCATTCTCACTGGGGGGGAGGTTATCAGTGAAGAGCTGGGGATCAAGCTGGAAAACGCCACACTGTCCCAGCTTGGGCAGGCACGGCGTGTGGTAATCGACAAGGACAATACCACCGTTGTGGACGGGGAAGGGCAGGAGGACGTCATCAAGGCGCGTGTCGGGCAGATCCGAGCGCAGATTGCTGATACCACGTCTGATTATGACCGTGAGAAACTTCAGGAACGTCTGGCCAAGATTGCCGGGGGTGTTGCGATTATCCGTGTCGGAGGGGCAACCGAGACGGAAGTCAAAGAACGGCGTGACCGTGTGGATGATGCCCTGAACGCAACCCGCGCCGCGGTTGAGGAAGGTATTGTGCCCGGCGGCGGGACGGCTCTGGCCCGTGCGACAGAGGTGGTGGCGCATTTGCACTTCCATAATGACGATCAGCGCGTTGGCGG
Source organism: Acetobacter persici (assembly GCF_018256955.1). Taxonomy (NCBI): domain Bacteria; kingdom Pseudomonadati; phylum Pseudomonadota; class Alphaproteobacteria; order Acetobacterales; family Acetobacteraceae; genus Acetobacter; species Acetobacter persici. Next base: position 6,401 of record NZ_JAERKU010000011.1, on the reverse strand, counting down.
AGATATTGTGCGCAAGGCACTTCAGGCCCCGCTGCGCCAGATTGCTGCCAACGCGGGTGAAGACGGAGCTGTAGTTGCGGGAAAGGTTCTGGAAAATTCTGACTACAATTATGGGTTTGATGCGCAGCTTGGTGAATATAAGGACCTTGTTGCTGCCGGGATTATCGACCCGACCAAGGTTGTCCGGACGGCCTTGCAGGATGCGGCCTCTGTCTCCGGCCTTGTCCTCACCACAGAAGTTCTTGTGACGGACAAGCCGGAGCCCAAAGTGCCATCAGCACCGCCGGGGGCAGATCACGGATTCTGAAGATCGTTCCCTGTGAGTGAACGAGAGAGGGCATCGCTTTATGGCGGTGCCCTTTTTTATAGTGCTACATTGTACGTGCTTCCATTTTTATGGGCTCTGAAAAATTAGTGTGAGATGAAATCAGGAAAGAACAAACTATCGATGACAAAAACCAGAAAGAGCCCGAGCCAGATGAAAGGGAGTGACGTTCAGTTTGATGAGACTGATCTGGGCTGGATTGTTATGAGTATAGGCATGGCAATTGGTGCAGGGATTGTTTTTTTGCCTGTGCAGGTGGGTCTTGTGGGGCTGTGGGTATTTTTGCTCTCTTCCGCCATTGGCTATCCGGGAATGTATCTCTTTCAGAGGCTGTTTATTAATACACTCTGTGGAGCCAGAGAAAGCCAGAGCTATCCACAAATGATAGCCAGCTACCTTGGGAAACGCTGGGGTCTTGTCCTGGGCCTTGTGTATCTGATGATGCTGACAATATGGATGTTCGTCTATGCAACCGCTATCACGCGTGACAGCGCATCCTATTTAAAAAGCTTTGGCCTGACCAGCACGTTGCTTTCTCAGCAGGCATGGTATGGCCTCCTGCTTGTGACCATACTGGTCTTGCTGGCTTCGCGTGGAGAACGCCTCCTTTTTCGGTTTTCATCTTTTATGGTGCTGACAAAACTCGCCATCGTTGGGATGCTGGGGCTTTTTATGGTATCGCGGTGGAATGCGTCTTATATTACAGGGCTCCCTGCGTTTGGGCCTCTGGTAAAGGAAACAATTATCACGCTTCCGTTTACGCTGACGTCCATTCTGTTTATCCAGACACTCAGCCCGATGGTGATCGCATACAGGGCAAAAGAGAAATCTTTGGAAGTGGTGCGTTACAAGTCTCTTCGTGCAATGAATATTGCATTTGGTGTTCTTTTTATAACCGTATTTTTTTATGCGCTGTCTTTTACATTTTCTTTGCCGCATGAGGCCGCAGTTGCAGCCTACAAACAGAATATTTCCGCACTTGCCGTCACCGCACAAAATTTTCCCGGAAGCTGGGCCAGTATTATTGGAGTCGTGTTGAATATCTTTGCGGTCATGACAGCATTTTTTGGGGTTTATCTGGGGTTTAAGGAAGCATGTTATGGGCTCATTGCGCCAGTTATAAAACATTATAACAGTAAAAAGGAGCTTCCTGAAAAACAGGTTACTTACGGCATTATGCTATTTTCGATCCTTCTCTCATGGACTGCCATAGTCGGTAATTTTCCTGTCCTATCTTTTACCGTTTTATGCAGCCCCATTTTTGGTATCCTTGGTTGTCTGGTTCCGGCATGGCTTGTCTACAAAGTGCCGGAATTAAAACCTTACAGAGGCTATGGCGTTTATTTCGTGGTGTTTATAGGGCTCCTTTTATGTATCTCTCCCGTTTTTAAATTCTTGTCATAAAAAGTACGCCCTATAAAAATTTTATAGGGCGTTATTTTTTCAAAAATTTCCATGCTGAAAAAATGCTGTGTCTCATGAGTTCCGGAATTATCTTTTTGGATAGGTATAAGCGGGAAGAAGAATGAAGCCTCCCAAAGAAAGAAGGGCAATAATCTCCAGGAGCAGGAGACCGCCTGAATACGAACCAGTCTTATCATAAATCCAGCCTATTGCCGGCGGAGAAAGCGCTGCGACAATCGCGATCAGGGAATAGAGACAGGCATAAATTTTTCCAAAATGAGACAACCCAAAATACCGGCCCACAAAATAGGATGTCATGCTTGTCTCACCCCCGGACCCTAACCCCAGTAAAAAAGATGCCGTAAACAGAAGGAAAGGGGTTTTGGAGATATGAATGACAATCAGACCGATAAAAGCCATAAGTGCAAAAGGAACAATAATTTGGGGTCTGTCCTGAATATCCAGAAGCCAGCCAACCATAATCTGGGCCAGAATAGCCCCTGCGGCAACGCAGGAAAGCAGAGTCGTCGCTATATTCAGAGAGAAACCTTTATTCAAAAAAATACTGACATACTGTGAGAAGAGTGCCTGATCGACAAACATGGAGGTTGCAACTGTTACAAACAAGAGCCAGAAGATCGGTGTTCGCAGAGCATAATGCAGGTTTTTCCCCGGCAGCGATGGGGTTTTTTGCCCTGCACTCTTCGGAGGGTCCTTCAAAAAAGCAAATAGAAAAGGCAATGTCACAAGAGAGGCTAGTCCGAGCACCGCATAGGCGTTCTGCCATCCTACGGCGTTATATAAACTGCGGACAACCTGAGGTGCTATCATCATTGAGAGGAAAATGCCGCTTCCAAAGCTACCAAGGGCAAGCCCTCTTCGGTTGGAAAACCATCCTGAAAGCAATTTGCTGTAGGGCGCTATTCCCGGCCCAATAATGCCTAAAAGCGCATAGAACAGCCAGAATTGCCAGATGTCTGAGCCGGTTGTTTTGATAAGAGTTAAAATAATTCCAGACAAGAGTGCCAGAGGAAGTACCGTGCGTCTGATCCCGAACCGGTCGATCAAAAAGCCGATCAGGATTCCGCCTGCTGCTCCGCTCCAGTGTTCAAATGTGATGGCAAAAGAGGCTTTTGCCTGCCCCCAATGATACGTCTGGGTAATAGCAGGCAACAAAACGCTGAAAGCACTTGCGGACAGCGTTCCTGCACCCATAGACGCACCAATGAGTGAAACAGCAATAATTTTTGGAGTGTGATGCCTCTCCTGATGCGGCAGAAATGTTCCGGTCTGAGCCTGCTGAGAGTTGGCACTCATTTTGCCAGACCAGGTGGAAAGCTATTGGGTGTAATTTCTTCAGGCTTTTCTCCGAGCGCTTTCAGTGACCTTGGCAAGCGTTCAGTATTGATCGGTTGACGGTCACCAATCCAGAGACCTGCAACGATGTGATCTGCCAGAGGGTTATCCGTATTCGGATGAATGAGAATTCTCAGGCCATTATGGTTGAGGCTAAGCCATGAAACAATTTCTGAAAATTGCTCCTTGGTGAAGCCGAAATACCAGGACGGGGATGTGTGTGGACCAAAAGCCTGATCGTGCCATGGACCAATCTCGACAACAAAATTTTGCGTAACCCAGTCGCGGATGATGCGAGATTGAGCCGCAGTACTTTCGTCAAAATAGATATGAGCATGCCAGCTTGCAATGTCATGGATTGAGCGAGGCTCCAGGGAGAGCGCATCTTTCGTCATAATTGTATTCTCCAGACTAGTTCTCGCACATTAAATACATTTTTTTATCGTGTTGTCAAAAAACAACATTAAAAATTAAGAAATATAAAAAGATAACAAAAACAATAAGTTATATAGAGACATCAAATCGGATTTTTGCTATTTTTTGCAAATTCCCAGCCTAAGTTCAAAAAATATCGCGATCTATGAAAAAACCACTATTGAATAGAGTCATAAAAAAGAAATACGAACAAAAAAGTGAAACAGGGAACCAAAAGAGCCGGACCCTGGGATGGCACAGTGACGATGTTAGGGGCGTAAAGCCTCATAAATGTGGAGCGTTGGCGAGTGGAAAAAAGACATAGTCCTGTACTGATTGGTATTTCTATAACGTTCTGCTCTGTCATGCCCGTAGCTCAGGCTTTTGCTGAAGACGGGAATGTTTCTTCAGTTGCAATTTTTAGCAAAAAAGAATTAAAAAGCGGGAAAAGCAAAAAAAATAATGTAAATGAAGAGAAAAATACAAATAGAGACAAGAATGATGCTCAGTCCGCAGAGTCTGTTGTTGTAACCGGCACCAGAGCCAATGGACGCACGGTGCATAACAGTGCAGCTCCGATTGATTTAATTAGTCAGAAAGATCTCGCGCAAACTGGTGCAACCAATATTTTGGAAGCAATGGGGCGGTTGCTGCCGTCATTTAACGTGCCGGCGCTTGTACAGCCAGATTTGGGGAGCATGGTGCGTGGTGCGCAACTTCGTAACATGGACCCGGCTTATACTCTGGTTCTTGTAAACGGTAAGCGCCGGCATACGACGGCGGTTGTGAATGAGGACGGCTTTCCCGGTTCCGTTGCCACGGATTTGTCTCTGATTCCGACCGCATCAATTGATCACATTGAAGTCTTGCGTGATGGAGCATCAGCAATTTACGGCTCAGATGCTCTGGCCGGGGTTATCAATATTGTCTTGAAAAAAGATACCAAAGGGACATTCAGCGGGCAGGGTGGCTCAACGTATGATGGAGGAGGCACCAATGGTTATGTGAGGGCAGATAAAGGCTTTTCATTTGACCATGGAAAAGGGTTTGTTCATCTTTCTGCGGAATTTAACCGGCAGGATATGGCGTCCAGAAATTTTCCACTTAAATCTGGTTATCTGTCCTACCCTGCTGTCAGCAATACAACTGGCGCTCTGGTCGCGCTGGGATCAGGTAATACGCTGCCTGCCGGAACGCACCTTAATCCTAAGGAGGCGGGAAGAAATAATACACCATGGAAAAATGTTGGCTCACCGTCCAGTACTCTTGGGGAGTTTGCGTGGAATGCTGGCTATGATCTTACAAAGAGCATAACATTTTATTCCTTTGGCACATATTCTTACCGGGATGCTGCCTCAGTACAAAATTATCGTCTGCCCAATACCGTGTTTAAATCTAATCTCGGATTATACTCAGTCTATCCGGATGGATTTAACCCGTATGAGACGATGAAGGAGAACGATTTTTCTGCCACCGGCGGCATTAAATGGAAGACCGGGAAATGGGACTGGGATCTGAGTGGTACATATGGGGAGGACGACATAGACGTTGGTGTTACCCATTCAGCAAACTATGCTCTCTCCTATCCCGGTTCACAGACAGCGTTCCATGTTGGAAACCGTAATTATGGGCGTTTCACGGGTGATCTGGATGTAAGGCGGTTGACGTGCCCCCTTTTTTGTATCCACTTAAAAGGAGAGTTCCCGTTTTTTATGGCTTGGGGTTGATGGAATGACAAGGGTCTCGGGGGCATGCCCCCGAGACCCTTGTCTGGCGATCTGATCCGGTGTCCTGCCATCCAGCTGGGAATGGGGACGCACCGTATTGTAGTCTTCCCGCCAGTCAGCCAGAACCTGTCGGGCATGGCTGAGAGACGTGAACAGCGTCTCGTTGAGGCATTCATCCCTCAACCGGCCGTTGAAACTTTCGACAAAGCCGTTCTGTTGCGGTTTCCCGGGGGCGATATAGTGCCATTCAACCTTCATCTCATCCGCCCATTTCAGGATGGCATGGGATGTGAACTCCGTACCGTTGTCGCTGACAATCATGAGGGGTTTGCCATATCGTTCCACCAGGGCCGTCAGTTCCCGCGCCACACGTCCACCTGATAATGACGTGTCGGCAACCAATGCCAGGTTCTTGCGACTGAAATCGTCGATAACAGCCAGAATGCGGAACCGGCGGCCACAGATCAGGGCATCCGAGACAAAATCCAGGCTCCAGCGCTGCCCGGGTTCCTGAGGGATGGTCATGGGAGAACGCGTCCCCAGTGCCCTCTTGCGGCCGCCCCGATGGCGGACTTTCAGCCCTTCCTCCTGGTAAAGACGGAACAGCTTCTTGTGATTGGGGCTGAACCCTTCGCGTGCCAGAAGATAACCCAGGCGGCGATAGCCAAAGCGGCGTCTCTGGCTCGCCAGATCACGCAGGCGCTGGCGCAGGGTGGCATCATCTGCCCGGGTGGAAACATACCGCGCAACACGCCTGGCAAGACCAACAAGGGCACAGGCGCGACGCTCACTCACCTCCAGAGCCTTTTGAAGGTGTAGGACCGCCTGCCGCTTTGCGACAGGCGTCACCACTTTTTTCCAACAATTTCCTTCAACGCCGCATTATCCAGCATCGCATCCGCCAGGAGACGCTTCAGACGACCGTTTTCATCTTCCAAGGCCTTCAGTCGTTTGGCCTCAGATACCTCAAGGCCACCATAGCGGGTCTTCCATTTGTAAAACGTCGCATCACTGATCCCGTGTTTGCGGCAAAGATCAGAGACCTTGAGCCCAGCCTCCTGTTCCTTCAGCACCCCTATGATCTGCTCTTCCGTAAAACGACTGCGTTTCATTCGTCCGTATCCTTCTCGATCGGACTCTACTTTTAAATGGTTACATTTTCGGGGGGCACGTCA
>NZ_JAERKU010000010.1:0-101847 GCF_018256955.1 Acetobacter persici | reverse complement strand
GCGGGGTGGAGCAGCCCGGTAGCTCGTCAGGCTCATAACCTGAAGGCCGCAGGTTCAAATCCTGCCCCCGCAACCAATGAATCCTGCACTAAGAACTTATTAAGAACGCCAGCGTCTGGATGATGCTCGGCGTTCTTCTTGTTTGTCGCAAAGACCAGCATCGCCGCCAAGTCACCCTCAAGGAAGATTGCTAGCTCTCCATTTTCAGGAATGAGTTTGATCCGGGCGATCAGAGAACGAATGGCTTCCTTAGCCTGCGTCCCGGTGGCTTCGTTCTGCAGGCTGTCGTGGAGGAGGCCGATCTTCTGGCGATACAACTCCGCCATGTTCGGATGAAGGAGTGGCGGCGGGGAAGGGGCCTCGGCCAGCCGTACTTCGATCTCGGCCTTGCGGGCTTCAAGTTGCTCCATGCGTGTCTTTAGAGCAGAACTGGCAAAGCCATCCAGGATCGCTTGAACGGCCTTGTCCAGTTCGCGTTCGATTTTGGGAAGTTCGGATTTCAGGGTAGCCAGATCGGCCCCTTTTTCCATCCGCAGCCGGTTGACCTCACGGGTAAACTCGTCACAGAATTCTTTGAAGAGGGCAGGATCCATCATCTGGGTCCTCAGACCGTTGAGCACGGATTTCTCCAGGACATCTCGCCGGATTGTCAGGCGGTTCTCGCAGGTGCCCTTGTTGCGCGCCGTAGAGCAGCCAAGATGGTTTTTGGAGATCATCGAGAAACCGCCGCCACAGCAACCGCATTTGCTCAGACCGGTCAGGAGATAGGTCGGACGCTGCAGGGCGTTGAGCGGATGAGTTCCAGTGCCGCGGGATTTCTGGGACCACGTCGTCTTGCTTTGACGGGCTTTGACTGCCTCCCAGAGATCCTGCTCAATAATCCGCAGTTCAGGCACGTTCTCAATGACCCACTTGGATTCAGGGTTCAGGCGTGAAACACGTTTCTTGGTAACAGGATCCTTGAGATAGCGCAGGCGGTTCCAGACCAGGCGACCGATATAAAGCTCGTTATTGAGAATGCCCGTGCCCCGCTCCCGATTGCCATTGAGGGTTGATGGCCCCCAGGCTCCTGAAAGAGGTCCGCGAAGACCTTCTGCGTTCAGGGTAAGAGCAATGGCTTTGGGAGATTTACCGTCGGCATACTCCTGAAAGATCCGGCGGACGATCTGGGCCTGCTCGTTATTGATGGCGCGTTCGCCGTAAATGCGTTCCCCCTCTGCATCGCGGAGCTTGAGAACATCGTAGCCATAACACAGCCCGCCCCCTGATTTACCGTCCTTAATACGACCGTAGAGGCCGCGATGGGTGTTTTTTGAAAGTTTATCAATGAACTCCGCGTTCATTGTGCCGGTCAGGCCAATATGCAGAGCAGTGATCCTGCCCTCACTGAGCGTCTCGATTTGCACGTCCGCAAATTTCATGCGCTTGTAAAAACCCGCCACGTCTTCCTGATCACGGGACAGGCGGTCCAGACCTTCTGCCAGCACAATGTCAAACTGTCCGGCCCGGGCCTGTGCCATCAGGTCCTGAATGCCGGGGCGGAGCAGGGTTGTACCGGAGATCGCCCGGTCACTGTAGCTGGCAACGATCTGCCAGCCGTTTTTTTCTGCGTGTGCGCGGCAGATCCGGAATTGGTCCTCGATGGAGGCATCCCGCTGGTTGTCCGAGGAATAACGGGCGTAAAGCGCAACTCTCATGACGGTTCGATCCTGTCAGTTCTCTGGCGTGTCCTCGTTCAGAGGATGCCGTGATCTTTGCTCTGCGTACCAGTCTCTGGCCGCCTGCCGGGCCAGAAGTCGAACCAGCGACCTGAGGGGGTGTACGGACTGAGGTGTTGAACACACCTGCTGGGACGACTGAATAGGGGTGACGGGATCGACCATCGCGCTGTGCCTCCGGAATTGCAAGCACGATCCTCGCGATAAAAAAGAGGTCTGAAACGTTCCCTTTGAAGGGGACTCTCCAAATAACACCGGGTGGCAAGAGAGTGTGCCGGGGTGATGTTTATGATTGGCGGGGCTTTGACTCAGGGCTTTCCTGTCTGGCCAGTTCCTGCACAAGACGTTCGGGGAGGGCGGGCAATGGCAGGAAAAAGGGCGACCCTGACGCTGTGTCAGGCTCGAGAAACGAAGGTGGTGTGGTGCACTGCCCATAAAAAGCACGGTGCGTCTTATAGATCTGGCCTGTTATGCCACTCTTGATCCGTATGAACGGAGTGGTCTGGGCCAGCCATGAGTCTGGATCGAATTCCGGGGCGGAAATTGCTGTTGCCTCGGGACAGTCAGAGGACTGGAAGCAGGGACTATTGCTCTGAAGAAATTTCTGTTCCAGCCCCCATCTCTGGAACCACAGAGTGTAGGCGAGGGTTGCAGCTGTCAGTTCCCGGTCACGATCATCGTCCATGAAACTGTGACGGGGGCGCAATGGTCGGATATCGCAAGTGCCGGACTTACGTCGGTCCTCAGCATTATGGGAAGGAAGATAGTGGGTGCACCAGATGACATCCATGGCCGCCAGAAGGGACATAACGCCTCCGAATTGTTTTTTGAGTGCAAAAAACCGCTTACGTTTATGGCCTAAATTAAGGGACCGCTTTCCGGGGGGAGGCGGGGGCTGATAGGCAGTCGGGAAAGGATCATGGGGCTCGACCAGCAGGGTGTCCGCGCCGTTCAGAGCATCAAGGGTCTGTCTGCAGCGTTGCCAGGACAATGGAATGTCCGGATGGTGAAAATATGCACGGGCCGCGATGTGTAAAGGTCGTCCGATAAACACCCTGGCTTCGTGAAGGATCCTGTGACGCATCCTGTTGTAGGTTTCGAATGAATAAGGGGGAACAAGTGTGGGATCCGGTTCTGAAAAAAAATCTGAATATTCTTCGTTTTTATAAAGGGTTTTGTAGATAGTTTGGAGGATATCAAGCTGCTCGGAAAGGCTATTGCGGCTAATCTGGCTCAGTTCATCGTCCTGTTGAGACATGAATAAAGACCGGAAACTTTGTCCATCAGGGGGGCCGGCTGCGAGGGTTTCCCGCAGACCCTGTTCAAGAAGGATCTGCGCCACCCGAAGCCAGGCGGTCGGGGAGGGGTGGTGTTGGGATGATTGACCGCATGATGTTGCTGTCGTTTGGGGAGGGCGCGTCTGCTCTGGTGTGAGGCACTCCAAAAGGAGAGTCTGCATGCGGAAGTTCAAAAACCTGTCTTTTACGTTTAGTTGAACTAAAACCGTTCTGGGTGTGCTTTGCATGGTCCGTTGGAGCCTCGAAAAAGCTGTTTCTTCACAGACAGATAGAGCAACTGGATCATATCGGTATTTTTTCTGCTCCCACAAGATAATATCGATATTCTGTCCCACATCGGCGGTTATCATTTTTAATGCAGAACAGGCTATGAGTCCCCTTCAAAAGAGACTCCTCCTCGTTGAGCCGTTCGGACAGGGTATCTGCATAACTCCAGTTTGGGGTAAGCAGAAAAGGATGATCGGAATGCTGCGGGATAATCGCATCCGGGCCATGTCGTCGGAACAAAGAATAGCGTGGTTGAGTCGCAATACACGCTACAATTCAGAGGCAGATATACTTGAGATGTGGAATATTGTTACATGGGATTGGAAAGAAGTGACGCTGAAGACCATCGGACTGATCTATCCAGCAGAGGTTCGTGGCGCGACGATTGCCTGGAAGTCCTGGGACAATGTTCGTGAAATTGCGGCCCGATATCCTTATGATTCCAATAAAAAAGGCGATATGCCGGTTTATTCAAATCCGGTTCGTCAGGAATGGATAGAGAGAAGTCGCCGGATTGGACGTAAAACCGGAAAACTGGAGATATGGAATATTATTTTTGGATGTTGGGTTCCCGTGACTCTCGAGACGCTGGCGGCGAATTATTCCGTGGCTTACTGGCATAGTATCGGTCTCGAAAGAGCCTGGATTGAACTGCAGAGTGGCGATATCGAAATAGAAAAAGAGGAGATGAGTTTTGATGAGTCTGTCAGGCTTGTTTCTGAAAAGCTCTTTGGAAAAGGGAGTGATGTCGCGGCAAATTATGAAGAACGCATTTACGTCCTCAATGAAGACGTTAATCTTCCAGAAGAAGTAAAAAACGATAATTCACCCAATAAAAAATTGGATTTTATGACGCGACTGCCAGAAAGGATTCCATCGTGCCTTGAACATTGGGCTGCAGCGCAAACAGTTCCCGTGACGTCCAGACTTGTGACGGAGGATTTGCTCGGGTGCGCTTGGCCCCTGTCAACATCACAGATGAGGGCCCTGGCAAATACTATGCGCCAGGCAGGATGGGAATTAACCCGCAAGGCGAGTATCAGGTTCTGGCTCAAAGTAGATCAGAAGTGATCAGAGTAGTGGAAATTATGGCGTCTCTTGTGTTCAGAGGAAGGGGCATGTTGCCTATGAAAATATTATTCTTCCGAAACCGTAATAACTCAATTCCACCACACATATAATATTAGTATTCAGATGCATTTTGAGGTGAAAGTGCAAGCTCCTTCTGAGGGAGGGAGCTTGCAGAAACATCAGGTGTCAAGGCGCTGACGGGTAATCAGTATAGCCATGAGCCCCTTGTGAGTACCAGGTGCGGATATCGTCCTTATTCAGGGGAAGGTTATTTTCCAGACGATGCACCAGATCCGGATTGGCAAGGAAAGGCCGACCGAATGCAATAGCATCTGCCACACCAGTGGCAACCGTTTCGATCGCGTCTTCCCGTGTGTAGTCCTGATTCAAAACTAATGGTTTCGTGAAAACTTGGCGGATTGGTCCATGGAGCTTTGGCTGGTCGGTCTTGCCAAATGTACCATTGGGGCCGGGTTCGCGCAGTTCGAGGAAAGCAATATTAAGATCGTTCAGGAGCTTTGCTGCAGGCACAAAAACCTGTTCGGGATGGCTATCGATGCACCCCTGGGTGTCGCCATTCGGTGAGAGCCTTACGGACGTTCTGTCTGCACCAGTCGTGGCGATCACCCGTTCTGTGACCTCATGCAAAAAACGAATACGGTTTTCAGGAGAACCACCATAGTCGTCGGAGCGGTGGTTGGTGCTGTCCCGAAGAAATTCATCAATCAGATAGCCGTTAGCGGCGTGAATCTGGACCCCATCAAAGCCGGCAGCCAACGCATTGCGGGCAGCTTTTTCGTAATCATTCAAAATGCGGGCAATATCATCTTTGTTAAGAGGACGAGCGACTTCGGGAGCCTGTTTTCCATCATAGGTATGTAATGGCTCAGGGGCCTTCGTCGCTGAGGCGGAGACTGGCTGCTGGCCCGTCACACTGGAATGCACCATACGGCCCATGTGCCAGAGCTGGGCTACGATTTTTCCGCCCTTCGCGTGCACGGCCGCAGTAATTGGTTTCCATGCTTCGACCTGCTCCTGCGACCAGAGGCCCGGTGCATACGGCCACCCAAGACCTTCCCGGCTGATCCCGGTTGCTTCCGAGATAATCAGCCCTGCATCGGCACGCTGGGCATAATACTCAGCCATAATGGCGGTTGGAAGATGCTCTCGGGTGCCTCTGGCGCGTGTCAGCGGCGCCATGAGAATTCTGTTTCTGGCGTAAATACTTCCCAGTTCAATAGGCTCAAACAGGCTGGGCATGACAGATCCTTCCTAAAAAATACAGTTTCTATAAACTGGGTAAGCTTCATGGGGATTACAACAGGACGCTTGATGCGTTGCCGGGTCGCGTCCCTTAACGACCAACTCATTTCACTCCCTGACTGTTTGTTCCATTGGCCTGAAAGACGAAGTCCGGACAGCCACCCCGGCCTTTCGGTGTCGGGACTGCGACTGCCCGGAAGTGCTTTCTTATGGCGTTGAGTGGAATGCCTTGTGGCCTTCTGCATCCAAAGCTGTGAAATCCTCATCGGAGAGCGGGATATCTGCGGCGGCGACATTCTGTTCCAGATGGGCGATCTTGGACGTGCCTGGGATCGGAAGCATCACCGGGCTGCGTTTCAGAACCCAGGCCAGGGCAATCTGACCTGGGTGGGCGCCGTACTGCGTTGCCATGGTGTCCAGAATAGACCCCGGTTTGGCAAGATCGCCAGCGGCAAGCGGGAACCACGGGATGAACCCGATGTTCTGCACCGAGCAGTAGTCGAGCACTTCCTCGCTGGTGCGGTCGACGAGATTATAGCGGTTCTGGACGGTCGCGACCTTGAAGAATTTCGACGCGGCCTTGATATCGTCGACGGAAACCTCGCTCAGTCCCGCGTGGCGGACCAGTCCCTGATCAATGAAGGACCGGACCGCATCGAACTGCTCGTCCGCCGGGACACTGGGATCGATCCGGTGCAACTGCCACAGATCGATCTGCTCGACGCCGAGATTGCGCAGGCTCTTGTGTACCTGCTGGAGCAGATATTCCGGCCGTCCGACCGGCTTCCAGATGTCCGGTCCCGAACGGGTCAGCCCTCCCTTCGTCGCGATGACGAAGTCTTTGGGATAGGGATGCAGCGCCTCCCTGATCAGCCATTCCGAGACATCCGGTCCGTAGGAATCCGCCGTGTCGATGAAGTTGACGCCGAGTTCGGGAAGATGTTTCAGCGTGCGGACGGCTTCATCATGGTCGGCGGGTGGTCCCCATATCCCCGGCCCCGTAATGCGCATGGAGCCGAAGCCCAGCCGGTTGATTTCTAGATCGCCTCCGATTCTGAAGGTGCCGGATAGGGAGGCGTTGAAAGCTGTATCGGTCATGGTCCTTGGTCCTTTTTTCTGCGGGTGGGTTGTGATCAATCATTCCATCAGGCTGCGAAGCCGCCATCGATATTGTATGCAACGCCGGTGATGATGCCGGCCTCTGGCCCAGCAAGATACGCGACCAGTCCTGCGATCTCCGCGCCTGTAGCGTGGCGTTTGATCGCCATGAAGTCGTGCATTACGTCTTTCAGCGGGCCATCGGCAGGGTTCATGTCGGTATCGGTAGGACCGGGCTGGACAACGTTGACGGTGATACCGCGCGCTCCGAAATCACGTGCCAGTCCTTTGACCATGCCTTTCAGTGCGGCCTTGCTGGCGCTGTAGGCTGCAAGGCCGGTCATCGGCATACGGTCGGCATTGGCTGAGCCGATGAAGATGATGCGACCGTTGTCGGGCATAGTTCGTGCAGCAGAAACCGCCGCATGATAAGGCGCGTGGATATTGATACGGAAAAGCCGGTCGATGTCATCCGGCGGCATGTCCAGTGGATCACCCGCGCCAAGAATTCCAGAGTTGACGACCAGCACATCGAGAGGACCGAGCGAGGCGATCAGCGCAATGAGAGAGTCCCGGTCGCCACTGTCGGCGCGCATGGCCCTGCTTCCGGTCTCTGCCGCCAAGGCCTGAGCGTCGTCAGGGGAGGACAGATACGTGAAAACGACTTTCGCACCATCTGTTGCGAAGCGGCGGACAATAGCGGCCCCAATCCCGCGGCTGCCGCCAAGCACGAGGGCGGATTTGCCATTAAAGCTGCTCATGACTGTGTTTCCATCAACGCCAGAATTTCTGCCAGCCTGTCGAACGCTGGCTGGTAGATATGTATCGGCATTCTGGCCTCCATGCTGGCTGCGTGTTCGGCAGCCGCTTCAAACTGACCGCGCCACCGGATAAATGTGCGATCGCCATCCGTTACGGGCAGAAGCGTGATGGTCGACCGGTAGTTCCGGATCGGTAAAGCCGATTCAATGATCGAGAAGGTCACCGCATGATCCACGTCGGACAGCGCCAGAAGCTGTTCACGGATGACACCGACATCGCCCATTTCAACACGACGGATCGCGCCAACACGGTCGCCGGGATCATCGCCTTCGATCACGCAGCTTTTCACACCCGGCAACCAGCTTCCAAGGGCACCGAAATCACGGATCAGTCCCCATACGGATGAAACAGATGAAGGAATGACACTACTGGCCATAACGTGGATCATCGGGACTCTCCTGCTCGTGTCTGTCTGGTCGTCATAGCGACTGGCCTCCCGTTACCTCGATGCGTTGGCCATTCACCCAACGCATGTCGTCGGACAGAAGGGCACGCACCGCAGACCCAATGTCGTCGGGTTGGCCGACACGCCCTAGCGGCGTGATCTCTGCGAGGTTTTTGTTGATCGTGGCATCGTCACGGACCAGGCCACCGCCGAAATCCGATGCAACCGCGCCGGGGGCGACGGCATTGACCGTAATGCCCCGCTCGCCCAGTTCCTTTGCCATGTAGAGCGAAATGACCTCGGTTGCGGCCTTCATGGCCGAATAGGGACCATGATCCGTCAGGTAAAAACGGGTGGCGGCAGAGGTGATGTTGAGAATGCGGCCTCCATCGCAGATCAGCGGAAGGAGCGCTACCGTCAGCAGGTAGGGGCCCTTGAAGTGGATGTTGTACTGGTTGTCGAGTTGTTCGGATGTCGCGGCATCGAAGCGTGTGTGAATGATGTTGCCAGCGTTCTGGACAACATAATTTAGTCCCTGCTGCCCGAACTCGTTTGCGAGAAAGGCTTTGACGCGGTGAGCAAAATCCGTGAACGACGCATGGTTCGTGATGTCCAGTTGCAGCATGCGCAGCTTTGCGCCCTGCTGGCTGAGGGCGCATTCGGCGGCTTTCGCCTCATCCTCATTGGCATGATAAGTGCCGATCACGCTGATGCCGGAGGCTGTCAGATGTTTCGCAATACTGTAGCCGATGCCACGATTGGCGCCCGTGACGAAGGCGATTTTTGATGTGCTCATGATCGGATTCCTTGAAGAGGCATGGCGTCGTGTTCTGAGAATACCACTTTCATACCAATCGATCCATAATTGGAGCGCGAGGTAACGTCAAGAATTTGTGGACCAACTGATATGGAATTCTCCTATCAGGTCCGGATCGTCGCTGTCAGATCGTCTGCGCTTTCATGACTGTTTTTCTATTCCCGGCTCCACCGCGTTGATATCCCACAGTGTCAGGAGAGACGTGACGGCTGCATCCAGAGTATCTGAGATAATCCCGTCCCGGGCTTCGCATGTCATGCCGTGGAAAAAAGTCGTCAGAACATTGGGCAGGACCTTTGTCGCCGGGGACGCTTTTAATTCGCCATTGGCGATGGCGCGTTCCACGCAGGCTCTAATGCCCTTACGCGTGCGCTGTCGTTCTGCCGCGAGAAGCGCCTGAACGGGTTCGTTTTCAGGTGAGCAGTTACTGGCGCCACAGACGACCAGACACCCGGCCGGGTGTGTACGGGTTGCCTGCATGCGCGCCGAACCACGCAACGTCCGTTCGATGGCATCGCGCGGGGACAGGCTCTCGTCCCATAAGGGCGCCATCACCTGTCCGTAGGTTTCCAGATAACGTTGCACGACTTCGCGGAACAGGGCTTCCTTCGAGCCGAACGCGGCATAGAAGCTCGCGGGCGAGATATTACCCATGCAGGACTTGAGCTGGGTCAGGGAGGTCGGCTCATAGCCCTGCGCCCAGAAAAGCGCTGTGGCGGCGTCAATCGCCTTGTCGCGGTCAAACTCACGGGGCCGCCCAGTCCGCGCCATGCTATCGCTCCTTCCGAAAGACTTCCATATTAAGTGATCCAGAAATAATTGCCAAGATTTTGCTACTCCCATATATGTGTATCAATCGATCTGTATATGAGTGGCGCATGACCCCGAAGACAACTTTACCGTCGCAAAATTCCAATGAACGCCTGCCTGTTGCTGGTCTGCTCGCACTGGCAATGACCGGCTTTATCTGCATTATGACCGAAACCCTGCCAGCCGGTCTGTTGCCCGAGATCGGTGCGGGTCTGCATATTTCCTCTGCGCTGGCAGGGCAGATGGTGACGGCTTATGCCATAGGCTCACTGAGTGCGGCGATTCCGCTGACACTCGTCACGCAGCGATGGCGGCGCAGGAAGGTTCTGCTGCTGGCGATCATAGGTTTCGTGGTGTTCAATTCCATTACCGCGTTTTCAACGCATTACGGCGCCACCCTCGTGGCCCGGTACGGAGCGGGTGCGGCGGCGGGTCTCGCCTGGGCGTTGCTGGCTGGCTACGCACGCCGGATGGTGACGCGCGCCCAGCAGGGCCGTGCCCTGGCGATCGCCATGGTCGGCACACCGATTGCACTGTCGCTGGGGGTACCCGCCGGGACATGGCTGGGCGCTACCGTCGGCTGGCGTCTGGCCTTCTGGATCATGTCGGGCCTAACCGTTCTGCTGATCGTGTGGGTACTGGCGAAGGTTCCTGACTTTCCGGGGGCCGCGCATCACGAGCGCCTGCCGTTCCGGCATGTCCTGGGCATGCCGGGCGTGCGGTCTGTTCTGGGCGTGGTGATGGCTTGGATGCTCGCGCACAATGTTCTCTACACCTATATCGTGCCGTTCGTCACACCTGCCGGACTGGCGGGACAGGCAGATCGCATCCTGCTGCTGTTCGGGGTCGCCGCCCTGTTTGGCATCTGGCTGACCAGCCGCACGGTCGATCGCGCCTTGCGCCTGTCCGTCCTGCTCAGTCTGGCCATATTCGTGGTCGTGGCAGGGGGTTTCGTCATCGGATCAGCGTCACCTGCGGTGATTATGATTGGTGTGACCATATGGGGGCTGACATTCGGTGGGGCCGCGACTTTGCTCCAGACAGCGCTCGCCGATGCAGCTGGCGATGGCGCGGATGTTGCGTTG
This sequence comes from Acetobacter persici, assembly GCF_018256955.1. Taxonomy (NCBI): domain Bacteria; kingdom Pseudomonadati; phylum Pseudomonadota; class Alphaproteobacteria; order Acetobacterales; family Acetobacteraceae; genus Acetobacter; species Acetobacter persici. The sequence continues at coordinate 91,213 of NZ_JAERKU010000010.1, read as the reverse complement.
TCAATGAATGTCGTGGCGTGGAACAGTGCCATAGCCGGTGGGGGCCTTTTGGGTGGCTCGCTGCTTGACATATGGGGTGCAGCATCATTGCCCTGGCTGGTAACGGCGCTCGCAGCTACTGGCTTCCTGATCGCATGGAAAGCCCGGTCCCACGGATTTCGATCTGGGCACCGGCTCGGGCATGGGAACGGGAAGTAGGAATTTGTTGTGGTAGCTTCTGGAGTTACCGCGCGGTTTTTAGGTAAGGATATTCAGAGCCATTGAAGGAAGCACGACGTCACAATGACGCCATTTCCCGTCATGTCATCGTTCCTGACGGTGTCATGACGCTTCAAAAGTGCTGAAATGATGCTGTCATGACTGGCGTCATATGATGTGCAACTGATGAGCTGCACTGTCAGGGCCGTAAATATGGCCGCCTTTTTCCCTTTTCTGTCCCGTTTTTGTCTCTTTTCCGACCTTTCGAAGGGCGTTTGAAGGCACGCTACCGCAATTTCATATGCATGCTGCGCAAGCATATGAAATCGCTGCGTTTTTTTCTTCTTTTTTCTCGTTCTATCGCATTTAAAAATGCTCTCTTTTAACCCATTGTTTTGAAATGGTTTTCTGAAGAATAGTATTTGGTCTGGGTAATTCATGGATGGTTTTGTGTCTGTCCTCACGATTACGCATATCCGCTAATGCCCCATGGGAAGCGATGTGTGTGGTCTTTTCCTCCCTTTTTTTGGACGACAAGGACAAAAGTCATGTCTCATTATCCGCTTTCCGACCTGTTTCCCGTAACCGATGACGTTGTGCATGCAGCGATGGAACTCAAAGCCCTTCATGTTCTGGAGGGTGTTCTGCTGCTTGAGATCCTTGGCGGCAGCGAGGTCGCTTTTGAGGCTCTTGAGGGCCTGGTCATATTGCATCGCGACATGGAACGTCGTTATGGCCGCCTGGAACAGCTTCTGGCGGCTCCAGTGACAATGAAGCAGGCAGCCTGACCTCTTCAGTCACGCTCTATCTCTATCCCAGACAATCTTTTCCTGGCTCCGTATCACGCTGCATGATCGGAGCCATTTTTTTTAGGATACTTCCTCATGACACCGGATTATCGTTTTGACCCTCTTCAGTTCCCGATGGCCGGCGGGGCCGGTCTTTTTCCGCGCCGGGATATTGACCTGTACGCCGAGCTTTCAGCCCGCGTTGGCGTCTGTGTCCATGGCTTTATGTTGGCGGACCTTGGGCGAAAGGCCTGGGATCTGCGCAAGAAATACTGGCAGCCAGGGGAGGGGGCATGGGTCGCCTTTCGTGAGGCTGTGCACCAGTGCCATCCGCATCTGCCGGTGGAAGAAAAGCTCGTACAGGATGGTCATGAGTTTGACTCCCTTTACGAATTGGCTGTGTATCGGCGGATCAAGTCTACCCTGCCTTCGACGTTAAAGCTCGACATTCATCCTGTTGTGAAAGGATGCATTTTTCAGGAAGAGGCTTTTGCCGACTTCAAAGTGAGTTCGACCCAGTCCGGCAAAAGCTGTTTTATCGAAGTCGTCGGTCTGTTTGACCGGACATTCACGGCTTATTCGTCAACGCAGAAGGCGCGAAAGGACGAGACCTTAAGGCGACTTCATCGCTATCCATCCAGTCAGCGCCCGATCCTTATTTTCAAGGACATGGTCTGTGATCCTGAACTGGTTGTGGCGGCACTCAGGCAGGCAATTGCGGCAGTCGCGGAGGACGGGCTGCGAACCGCTGCCTGACGGGGGTGCTTGCCGAATGACGCTATGATGACGCCTGAGTGTGGGTGTCACTGTCTGAAAAGTGGCGTCATGACATCAGAAACATGCTGTCATGCTCGTGTCATGACTGCTGTCACTGAGAAGATGGCAACAGATGCGAGAAAGCCCGAGATCAAGGAAATGGCAGAAAACAGCTATTTCCTTTGGTGTACTTATGGTCGTTGCTATAGGCAGATGAGGGCACGCTACCTCAATTTCATACGCACCCTGAGGGATGCATATGAAATTGCTGGTTTTTTTCTTTTAGTTCTATCGCATTTAAAAATGCTCTCTTCTCCTTCAAGAGATTGCTAAGAATAGGATGTTCATCTGGCGGCTTGGAGTATGTTGTCTGCAGTCCCATGTGAAGACGGACTGGATAAGAGGACTGTTCCCATGATTCCGCTCTCAATTCTTGATCTGGCCTTCATCAATGAAGGGAGTTCTGCTGCAGATGCGCTACATCGCAGCGCGGACCTTGCTGTGCATGCAGAGAGTTTAGGGTTCCGTCGCTTCTGGCTTGCGGAACATCATGCAATGCCCGGTATCGCTTCCGCCGCGACCGCTGTGGCAATTGGATATGTTGCTGGAGCGACGAAAACCATTCGGGTGGGGGCAGGTGGCATCATGCTTCCCAATCATGCACCGCTTGCCGTCGCAGAAGCGTTCGGGACGCTGGACTCTCTCTACCCCGGACGGATCGACCTTGGATTGGGGCGAGCACCCGGTTCCGATCAGTCGACCATGCGGGCATTGCGGCGCGATCCCGGCTCTGCTGATCGTTTCCCTCAGGATGTTGCGGAACTGCTGCATTATTTCGAGAAACCCCAATCAGGTCAGACGGTTTTTGCTGTACCGGGAGCCGGGCTGGATGTGCCCGTCTGGCTGCTTGGGTCTTCCCTGTTTTCAGCGCATCTGGCCGCAATCATGGGCCTGCCGTTTGCTTTCGCCAGTCATTTTGCACCGGATCTGATGGAAGAGGCTCTGGCACTTTATCGTCAGCGTTTTGAACCGTCAGAGCGTCTTCAGAAGCCTTACGCCATGTTGGCCGTCAATGCGATTATCGGAGAAACAGCTGCCGAGGCGCAGCATGCAGCGACTTCACTGGAACAGCATTTTGTTGCGTTACGCCGAGGGCGTCCAACGCAATTTCCAGCACCTCGCGCCGTTTCATGGAGCGAACAGGAACAGGCTCTTATCGACAGAACCCTGCGTTATACGTTTACTGGAAGGGCTGATGTCGTGGCCGCAGGGATTTCTACTTTCATAAAACAGCATCATCCCGACGAACTCATGATCGGCGCACCCCTTTTCTCACAGGCCGCGAGGCGGGCAACCCTTACCGGGATTGCGCAGAAGCTGATAGATCATCAGTCAGTGGAAGTTTCGTGACTTTATCACCAGATGTTCGGATCTGGGTTCCTGCAGGTCTATGCCGACGTTTTGCAAAGAACGGTTCCCGACGTCCGTCAGTAGGCCGGAGAGGTCGGTGATCTCCTTCGCCACCAGATGTACGACCTCACCTTCTTTCTGGAGCATGCCTTTCACGGCAAGCATCTGGCCACCAAGTATGACGCGCCGGTTCGCATCAAACATGTCCGGCCAGATGATGACGTTCGTGTTGGCCGTCTCATCTTCCAGCGTTAGGAATACTACGCCTTCCGCCGATCCTGGTCGCTGCCGGACCAGCACCAGTCCCGCTACGGTGAGACGCTTCCCGTCCTTCGCCGCCAGCGCCTGCTGACACGTTATGATGTCCCGTGCCCGAAGATCCTCGCGCAGAAAGGTCAGCGGATGATCCCGAAGGCTCAGACCAAGCCGGTTGTAATCCCGCACCACCTCTGCCCCATCGCGCATGGGCTGGAGCAACACATCCGGCTCCTCTGCTTCCCGCGTTACTTCCGCAGCCGCAAACAGGGGCAACGGTTCGTCCCGTAAGGCCTTAATCGCCCAGAGCGCCTCGCGCCGTGCCAGCCCGAGCGAAGGGCGGAACGCGTCGGCCTCGGCCAGATGGTTCAAAGCTGCTGCTTTCACGCCAGCCCGACGCCATAGGTCATCGACCGAGGTAAACGGACGTGACGCCCTTGCGGCAACAATGCAGGCGGCATCGTCATTGGCCAGCCCCTTGACCAGACTCATGCCCAGCCGCACGGCGAAGATCCCGTCTGGCCTTTCCGGTCCTTCCAGCGTGCTATCCCAGCGCGATGCGTTGACGCAAACGGGCCGGATTTCCACACCATGTTCCCGGGCATCGCGGACAAGTTGCGCCGGGGCATAGAACCCCATAGGCTGGGAATTCAGGAGTGACGCCAGAAACACATCCGGATGGGTGCATTTCATCCACGATGACGAATAGGCTAGAATAGCGAAACTGGCGGCATGGCTCTCGGGAAATCCGTAAGACCCGAACCCTTCCAACTGCTGATAGATCCGCTCGGCGAAGGCCTCATCATAGCCGTTGGCGCGCATGCCATCGATAAGCCGTCTCTGAAACTGTGAGACAGTGCCCGTATTTTTGAACGTCGCCATGGCCCGGCGCAACTGATCGGCCTCGGCGGCGGTAAATCCGGCACAGATCATGGCGACCTGCATCGCCTGTTCCTGAAACAGCGGGATTCCAAGTGTTTTACTGAGAACGGCTTCCAGTTCTGGTGTCGGATAGTCTTCGCGCTCAAGGCCCTCGCGGCGACGCAGATAGGGATGCACCATATCACCTTGTATGGGGCCTGGCCTTACGATCGCCACTTCAATGACGAGGTCATAAAAGACGCGCGGTTTGAGCCGTGGCAGCATGGACATCTGGGCGCGGGATTCAATTTGGAAGACGCCGATCGTGTCAGCCTTGCGGATCATGGCGTAGGTGCGCGGATCCTCGGCCGGGATGGTCTGAAGGGTGAAATGCTGTCCCTTATGGTCCGCCAGAAGATCCACCCCCTTTTTCATGCAGGTCAGCATGCCAAGCGCCAGGATATCCACCTTCATGAATTTCAGGACGTCGATATCGTCCTTGTCCCATTCAATGATCTGGCGGGCCTCCATCGAGGCGGGTTCGATCGGCACCAGTTCATCCAGCCGATCATGTGTGAGCACAAAACCGCCGGGATGTTGTGACAGGTGGCGGGGCACGCCGATAAGGCATCGGGCCAGATCAAGGGTCAGACGGATGCGCCGGTCGGACAGATTAATGCCGCTGTCAGTCAGAGCGTCATCGTCCAGCCTGCGGCCCCAGCCATGAATCTGGCTCGAGAGTGTGCGGATCAGGTCTTCCGGCAAGCCCATGACCTTGCCGACATCGCGTAAGGCCCCCTTGGCGCGATAGCGGATCACCACGGCCGTCAGGGCTGCCCGGTCACGCCCGTAATGCTCATAGACCCACTGGATGACCTGCTCCCGGCGTGCGTGCTCGAAATCCACGTCGATATCCGGCGGTTCGGCCCGTTCTTCAGAGACGAAGCGTTCGAACAGCAGGGAGTTGCGGGCCGGATCAATGGCGGTGATGCCGAGCACGTAGCAGACAGCAGAATTGGCTGCCGAGCCACGGCCCTGGCAGAGAATATCCTGACTGCGTGCATAGCGGACAATGCTGTTCACGGTCAGGAAGTACGGCGCATATTGCATCCGTCCGATCAGGCTGAGTTCGTGGTTCAGGCTTTTGTGAACCTCGTCCGGCACTCCTTCGGGATAGGTGCGGGCTGCGGCCTCCCATGTCAGGGTTTCCAGCGCCTGCTGGGGTGTCTGACCGGGCACGGACATTTCATCGGGATACTGGTAGGCCAGATCATCGAGCGAGAAACGGCAGCGCTCGACAATCTCCATGGTGCGGACAACCGCTTCAGGGTAACGGCTGAACAGCCGGGCCATCTCCTGCGGTGGTTTGAGATAGCGGTCGGCATGACGCTCCCGGACGAACCCGGCCTCGTCGATCGTGGTGTTGTGCCGGATGCAGGTGACGACATCCTGCAGGATGCGTCGGTCATGGGTGTGGAACAGCACATTGTTCGTCACAATGGTCGGCACCCGTGCCTGATGAGCCAGGTTCGACAGTTCGTAGAGACGCATCTGGTCATTCGGGCGGCGCAGCAGGGTGAGGGCCAGATAGGCCCGGTCGGCAAAGGCGTCTTTCAGCTTGCGCAAATGCAGACCGCAGGCATCATCTGCCGTGTCAGGGATCATGACGACGATCAGGCCCGCGCCCCAGGCCACTAGGTTTTCCCAAAGCAGATGGCATTTCCCTTTCCCGGCACGGGCCTTGCCGAGGCTCAGCAGGCGGCAGAGACGACCGTAAGCCGCGCGGTCCGTCGGATAGACCAGCATAGGCGGGAAATCGGCCAGATCAAGCCGACAACCCACGACAAGCCGGAGCCCGACCTCTTTTGCCGCGACATGGGCCTGCACCATCCCGGCCAGAGAGTTGCGGTCACAGATGCCCAGTGCCTCGATGCCAAGGGCTTTTGCCTGCGTAAACAGTTCGATCGGAGAAGACGCCCCGCGTAGGAACGAGAAATAGGTCGTCACCTGCAATTCGGCGTAGCGCTGTGCCGAGGCGCTCATCCGAAAATCCCGTGCAAAAACCAGCCCTGCGAGCCGGTCTCACCATGCTCACCGTCACCAGCACGGTAAAGCCAGAAGCGCTCGCCGCTCGTATCCTCCACCCGGAAATAGTCACGGGCAATGGTCAGCTCGGCGTCATTTTTCCACCACTCGCCAAAGACCCGCTCAGGCCCGTCAGCGCATTTCACATTCCGTCGCACGCCTCGCCAGATGAAGAACAGCGGTGGCTGGTCCGGCAGTTCCGCCATGGCCTGCACCGGTTCCGGTCGTGCCAGCAGCCGGGTGGGTCGAGGCCAGTGCTCCGGCCAGTCCTTTGTTTCCTCGGAGGCCATTGCCGATACCCGGCAGAACGAGCGTTCGGGCAGATCGCTTTCTACGGGGGCAAAGCGATACAGCGCCTGCATGCCCACACGGTTGGCCAGTGTGTCGATCAGGTCGGACACATCGGTCTCTTCCTCTGCGATCAGGGAAGACACGGTCTGTCGCCGATCCATGGGCTCCGCCAGTGACGCGATCAGCACCATGCGCTCAATGCCAAAACCCGGATTGATTGTTTCGATTTTTTCGCACAGCAGGCGGGTCAGGCGCTTCACATCGCGTACCGGCATGGCGGTCGCGACCCGGATCGCCTCGGTGCGGCTGTCCACCCGATGCAGCAGCAGATCGAGGCGGCGCACTCCCTGCCCACGTTCGTCCAGTCCCTGGCAGAGCAGTGGCACCAGCTTACCAATGTATTTGGCGATGGTCTCGGCCGCGCCGATGGGTTCGGCAAAATTACGGCTGACCTCCACGGGATCAACCGGGCGGACAGGCACGATGGCTTCACCCATACGCCCGAACGCCTGATCCAGCCTGCGGGCGATGTCGGGGCCAAACCGCAAGGCCAGCGGTGCGCGGGGCATGGCGGCCAGTGGTCCGATGCGGGATACGCCCAGCGTGGCCAGACCCTCAATGATAGGTGAGGGCAGGCGGAGTGCTTCAACGGGAAGATCAGCCAGAGCAGAGGTCGTTTTATCTGAAGGGACAGCCGCAATCGCTAACCGGCCATAGCGAGCCAGCGCATGGGCCGCCCCCCAGGTGTCCGCGACTACGGCCCGAGCGCAAAAACCGGCTCCCGCCATGCGGTGGACCATATCCTTGAGCATGGGAAGTTCGCCCCCATGCAGGTGATCTGCCCCGGTCGTGTCGAGCACCAGCCCGTCCGGGGCGTTGACCGCCACGATGGGCGCGATCCTGTGCTGGAACCACAGGGCAAGTTTTTCCAGCCCCAGACGGTCGTCCTCGAGATCGGCGTCCATCAGCACCAGATCGGGATAGAGCGCCTGAGCCTTGGCCACCGGTATGCCTGGGCGCAGCCCCAGCTTCCGGGCGGCAAGATCGACCGACAGGACAACCCGACGTCGTCCTTCACGCCCGGCCAGCGCCAGCGGCGTCTCAGGCGCGGGCGCGTCTGGCCCAAGTCGTTTCCTGATCCGGTCGGTCGGCCAGAGTGGCAGGTAAAGCGAGACGATCCGCGACCGGGATACAGGGGGCGAGCCTTCCTTTGGCATCACAGGCCTCCACTTCAAAATCGGCACATTCGCCCGCACGGGCACGGATCAGTTCCAGCAGCCAGCGGGGACGGCCCACACCGGGCACCGGCAAAGACACAGACGGCAGGACCGAAACCCGCCAGCGTGTGACAGAAGCCGTGGGCTGGCCGAAATCCGCCGCATCCGTCTGCCGCCGCCAGCGGCGGATCGCGATGCCAAGCGAACCAGACGTTTCGGCCGCCAGTTGCAGGCGACGTGAGGCCGTCATGGACAGACGCGCCACCTCGGCGACCACGGCCCCCATGCCGCCATGCCGCAGCCCTTCCTCGAAGCAGGCCAGCACATCGACATCCGAACTGGCCTCGACAAAAATGGTTCGTCGTGCCGACAGCCCCACCTGTTTCAGGGAGGGAGCGAATACGTCCTGACGGGTGACAATCCAGAGCACCTTGCCGCGCGTGCGGGCTGCAATCCCGGCGCAGAACTGACCGGCGGCGGCACTGTGCAGGGCGTCATTCCCGCCGCCCGCCACCTCATGCAGAGAGCCCAGCGCGAGACCGCCACCCGGCAGGCGGCTGTCGATCTCGCGCACGCCAAAGGGCAGCACCGTGCGGCGTCGGTCGCTGTACCCTTCGAGACGGCTGATTGCGGCCCGCAGCGTCTCCAGACCGGGTTTTTTATGGATTTCAGCAGTCATGTCACGGCTCGACGGTCCTTGTGTAGGCGGATTTCCTGATTATATGTTCCTGATTATATGTTCCTGATTTGTTCCAACCATGCTACGCAAGTCAATGCAAATTCGCTCCGTATCCGGCATGCTGGTGTCCAATGTCGGCTCAGTATTGTTGATGAAAGTGCGCTAAGGAATTGAATCCAGAACCTTCTCCCGCTTCGGGCAGCGACGATTATCTGTCCCGTCTGAATGACGCGCAGCGGCAGGCCGTCACGCACGGGACCGGAGTCTCGGCAGGCAGGGCGGTCTCATCCCCGCTGCTGGTCATCGCCGGTGCCGGATCGGGCAAGACCAACACGCTGGCCCATCGGGTCGCGCATCTGATCGCCTCGGGCGCTGATCCGCGCCGCATCCTGCTGCTGACCTTCTCGCGCCGGGCCAGTGTTGAGATGACGCGGCGGGTGGAACGCATCTGCAAAACCGTGCTGGGCGACAAGGTCGGACCTCTGGCCGACGCGCTGGCCTGGGCCGGGACGTTTCATTCCATCGGTGCGCGGCTGCTGCGGGAGTATGCCCAGCAGATCGGTATGGACCCGGCCTTCTCGATTCATGACCGCGAGGATTCCGCTGATCTGATGAATCTGATCCGCCATGATCTGGGATTTTCCAAAACCGAGAAGCGATTCCCCGGCAAGGGCACGTGCCTTGCCATCTATTCCCGTGTGGTGAATTCAGGCGCGCCGCTCGCGGATGTGCTGCTGAAGCATTATCCGTGGTGCTCGGGCTGGGAAGCCCAGCTCAAACAGCTCTTTGCAGGCTATGTCACTGCCAAGCAGGAACAGGGCGTGCTGGATTACGACGACCTGCTGCTATGCTGGGCGCAGATGGTCAGCGACCCGGTTCTAGCCGCAGATATCGGCGGCAAATGGGATCATGTGCTGGTCGATGAGTATCAGGATACCAACCGGCTGCAGGCGGACATCCTGCTGGGCATGAAGCCGGACGGACACGGGCTGACGGTGGTGGGCGATGACGCGCAGAGCATCTATGCCTTCCGGGCCGCGACCGTACGCAACATTCTTGATTTTCCGGCGTCCTTCGATTCCCCGGCCCATGTAGTGACGCTGGACCGGAACTATCGTTCGACGAAACCCATTCTGGATGCGGCTAATGCCGTGATCGGAGAGGCAGCCGAGCGGTTCACCAAGGATCTGTGGACCGAGCGGGCGTCGGAGGAAAAGCCACGACTGGTCACTATCTGGGATGACACGGCGCAGGCCAACTACATCGCGGATCGGGTGCTGGAAGAGCGTGAGGCTGGCACACCGATGAAGCAGCAGGCTGTGCTGTTCCGGGCCTCGCACCATAGCGGCACGCTGGAGGTGGAACTGACCCGGCGCAATATTCCGTTCGTGAAGTTCGGTGGCCTCAAGTTTCTCGATAGTGCGCATGTGAAAGATGTGCTGGCGCTATTGCGTTTTGCCCAGAACCCGCGCGACCGCATCGCGGGCTTTCGGGTGTTGCAGCTTCTACCGGGCGTGGGGCCGGGTTCGGCCCGACGCGTGCTGGATACGATGGGCGAGAGTGCGCATCCGTTCGAGGCGCTGAAGGATGTCAAAGCGCCACAGCGGAGTGGTGAGGCCTGGGCGGGTTTCGTGAATATGCTGACCGCTCTTGGCAGTCATCAGGTCGGCTGGCCGGGCGAGATCGCAGCTGCGCGGTACTGGTATGAGCCACATCTGGAGCGGCTGCATGAGGACGCCTCCATCCGTCTGGCCGACCTGGTGCAGCTTGAGCAGATCGCCGGGGGCTATCCGTCACGAGAGAAGTTCCTGACTGAACTGACGCTGGACCCGCCGGATGCCACATCCGATCAGGCTGGCGTGCCGTTGCTGGATGAGGATTATCTGATCCTCTCCACCATTCATTCCGCCAAGGGGCAGGAATGGAAGAACGTGTTCGTTATGAACGCGGTCGATGGGTGCATTCCGTCTGATCTGGCCACCGGTGAACAGGACGACATCGAGGAGGAACGCCGGCTGCTCTATGTCGCCATGACACGGGCGAAGGACAGTCTCGATATCATGGTGCCGCAGCGTTTCTATGTGCATGGGCAGCACAGCCGGGGCGACCGGCATGTCTATGCCTCGCGCACACGTTTCATTGATCGGGACATGCTGTCCCTGTTCCAGTCCATATCCTGGCCGGTCGTAAAACCGGAAGAACAGGCCCGGCAGGAGGCCGTGAAATCCGTAAGGATCGATATGGCAGCCAGATTACGCGGCATGTGGTCATAAGGGAGCAATACGGATGTGCAATCTCTATTCCATGACCTCGAACCCGCAGGCGATCCGCGAGATTGCCAAAGTCCTTGATGACCGCACGGGCAATCTCCAACCGCTGCCTGAGATCTATCCGAACACCATGGCGCCGATTGTGCGGAACGGGGAAGGCGGTCGTGAATTGGTCATGGCGCGCTGGGGCATGCCGACACCGCCCGGTTACCTGAAAGGCCATAAGGTGGATCGCGGTGTGACCAATATCCGCAATCCGGGATCTGTATGGTGGAAGCGCTGGGAAGGGGTGGAGCACCGCTGTCTGGTGCCGCTGACGGCGTTCTCGGAGCCGGAACGTCTGCCTGACGGGAAATCGCAGCCTGTGTGGTTTGCCCGCAGCGACGGTGAGCAGGTGGCTTTCTTTGCCGGTATCTGGTGCCGATGGACATCCGTGCGGAAACTGGCTGATGGAGAGACAACGGATGACCTGTTTGGATTTCTGACCACCGAGGCGAACCGGGAAGTTGGAGCCATCCATCCGAAAGCCATGCCGGTGATTCTGACGCAGCCAGATGATCTGGATGTATGGATGAATGCGACTGTCAGCGAGGCTCTGTGTCTTCAGAAGTCTTTGTCAGATGGCATGCTTGCTTGTGTTGATCCCCCGCGGCCTTTGGAGTGACAGTTATGGAGGGGAACAGAAAGTCTATTGTTCGGACGCAGCAGGCAAACTGCCATTTAACTACATGACGCTTGCGATCGTTACGCGCTCATGAGCGGTCACTGCGCTTATGACCGGGGCTGGGACTTTCCGATCATTCAATGCGATGTTTGACGACGGCAGCTCCCTTTTGAACTCAGCATTCCAAATTGGATCATACCTATGCCTATCATAAAAGGGCTGATAGCTTGAAAGCTGCTAGAGCAGTTCCACTTTAATCTGGCTCATATCCAGCGGCTGTAAAGAAACTGCTGCATTGGCTGGGAGTGAAAGCCGGAAGCAGCGCGCCGACGGTATCCCACAGAGCACCGACAGTCCGTTCGGCTCTGGCGCGCAGCAAGGCCTTGAGTTTTGAGAAGGCCATCTCGATGGGATTAAAGTCCGGGCTGTATGGCGGAAGGAACATCAGTTCCGCCCCTGCCTGCTCAATGGCCTTCTGTACCGCCGGCAGCTTATGCGCCGGAAGATTGTCCATCACGACAATATCGCCCGATTTCAGTGTCGGGATGAGAACCCGTTCGACATAGACCTGAAAGACCGTACCGTTCATGGGACCATCATGCACGAAGGGCGCGGTCATGCCCGCAGACGCAGTCCACCGGTGAAAGTCGTGGTTTTCCAGTGCCCGTGCGGCACACCGGCGCGGCAGCGTTCCCCGCACAAGGCACGTCCGCGCAGACGGGTCATCTTCGTGGAGAGGCTGGTTTCGTCAATGAACACCAGACGCTTCGGATCGAGGTCAGGCTGGAGATCAAACCACTCCTGTCGTCGTTTCAGGACGTCCTCACGCTCCTGCTCCAGTGCATGAGCGGTCTTTTTTTGAATGTCCATCCGTGTTGCCGCAGCCAGCGACTGAGCATGCTGCGACCGATCCCGACGGCCCGTTCGCTTTTCAGACGCGCCATCATTTCGTGGAGCGTGATGTCTTTCTGCGCTTCGATCATGCCAGCAATGAACGCTTCATGCGCGTCCAGCCGTGACCCGCGCGGCTTGCCCTGGCGACGGGGCGTCTGCTCGCCGCTTTCGCGTTCCCGACGCAGCCAGCGGATCGCCGTCGAAATCCCAACACCGAACCGCGCCGCAATCGAGCGGGCTGACGCTCCCCCAACTCCAGCTTCCAGAACCCGCTTCCGAAGATCATAACTCAATGCTCGTGCCATCACCGTCTCCATCAGGAAAAACGGTGAATCACATCGCGCCTTCACTGTCACCTCTCGATTCAGAGTTCAGTGGAACTGCTCTAGCCCGAACGGGCGGGATCTGAGGCAGCTATGTCCCGCGGCTTGATTGATGCCTTCCGGGGCCTGAATCTTTTCCGAAGCAGCGCACAACGTGGTCGATGAAACGGCGCAGCGTCTGCGTCGGCGGGCGGGTCGCGGCAAACAGAATATGCATGGGGCGCTTGGGCGTTTCATAATCGGGCAGGACCTGCACCAACCTGCCTGCCGCCAAGTCATCGGCCACGATCAGGTCGGCCTGGAGAATGATGCCTTGCCCGTCCAGCGCGGCTGCCTGCAGCACGCGTGCGTCATTCACCTGAAACCGGCTGCGCACCTGCACCTCGTAAACCTTTCCCTCCTTGTCGAAACGCCATTCGGCGAAGGGTTGCCCGGAGGCGAAGACGAAGCCGAGGCAGTCATGCTTCGAGAGGTCCTCAGGCGTTCGCGGTGCGCCCCGAGCGGCAAGATAGACGGGTGAGGCACACGCGATCAGCTTGTAGGGAGCGAGCGCGCGGGCCATAAGCTCAGAATCCTTGAGCGGCCCGAGGCGGATGACGGCGTCATACCCTTCGCCCACGACATCGACGTAATGGTCGGTCAGGTCGAGCGCGACCTCGACGTGGGGACGGATGCGCAGAAAGTCCGATATCACAGGTGCGAGCGCGATGCTGCCGAAAGTCACCGGCGCGCTGACGCGCAGCCGCCCGCGCGGGGTTGTGGCGGATTCGCGCGCCGTGGCCTCGGCCGCCTCGACCTCGGCGAGCACCACGCGGCAGCGCTCGTAGAAGGTCCGTCCGACCGCGGTCAGGCTCTGGCGCCGGGTCGAGCGCTGGAGAAGCTGGGCTCCCAGCCGTTCTTCCAGGAAAGACACATGCTTGCCGACCATCTGCGACGAGAGGCCCAGCGCCGTTCCCGCCGCTGTGAAGGAGCCGAGATCCGCCGCCTTTACAAATACGGCCATGCTAGTGAGACGATCCATTTACTCCAAACCGTGGGTTTCAAATCATGAAACCTTTCATCTCTTTATCGCGCAGACGCGTCAATCTATCTCTGCTTATCCGCCCACCCTGGCAAGGAGACAAAAATGGCTTTCTTCATCGTAACCATGTCGCATCCGGACGGAGATGGGTGGAACCGGCACCTTGCCGCCCATGTCGCTTATATCAAGGAACTCGTCGCTGCGGGCAGCCTGCGCGCATCCGGTCGCCTGCTCGGCACGCCATTGCGATCCGGTTTTCTAATTTTCACCGTTCCCGATCGCGCCAAGGCCGAGGCGCTGGTCGCCGCTGACCCGTTTGCAGTAGAGGGGCTCGTCGAGAGCTTGACGATCACTGAGTGGGATCCGCTCTTCGGTGCTTTCGCGGCCGAATCCTCCGGGCATCTTCCCGGGCTCCAAACACCTTCGCCGCAGGAGGCCTGATCCATGCGCGAACTCTACGAACTCACGACACTGGCCTTTCCGCTTCTCTCCGCAGCGAAAGTGGCGAAGGCCGCACGGGAATGGACCTCGATGCCCGATGCCGACGGCGCCCTGCTGGGATGCTGGCGCACCGAGATGGGGCCGCTCGGTCGTATGCTGATCCTGCGACGCTTCGAGGACGCCGCCTCCCTGCAGCGGGAGCGCCATCGCGCCCTAATGAGCGCCAATCCGTTCAATGCCGGCGGCGTGATAACGGCGCTGGAGATGAACAGCTACATGCCCTTTCCCTTCCTGCCGCCAGCACAGCCTGCTGCCCACGACGCGGTCTACGAATTCCGCAACTACAAACTGAAGCCCGGTGGGCTTCCGCCGACGCTCGCTGGCTGGGAGGCTGCGATAGAGCCGGCCCGGGACTACACGGCGCACCTGATAGTCAACATGTACGCACTCGACGGACCGCCCCGGATCACCCATATCTGGAAATTCGATAGCCTCGCACAGCGCGGAGCGTTGCGAGCGGCCGCCTATTCTGCAGGAATCTGGCCGCCGAAAGGCGGACCTGAAAACATCCTCGAGGCGATGTCGGTCATTGCGCTGCCTGAGAGCGAGTGTGTTGATTTTCGTTGACAACTGACCCGGGGGCAACTGTGTTGATCGTGTGATCTGCAAAGGCTGACTTTTCTGGATCATGGCATTGAGGAAGACGAGGAGCTGGCGTGCGATGGCGATCAGGATGGTCTTGGGTAGATTGCCCTTGGCGCGCATCCTATCGCGCATGGCAATGAGTGCAGGCACGCGGCGGGACGCGGACAGGGCTGCGATATAGAGGGCTTCGCGGACCTTTCGTCGCCCGCCCCAGATGCGTCGTACTCCCTTCCATGAGCCGCTTTCGCGTGCATGGGGTGCCAGACCGGCAAGAGAGGCGATCTTGCGGCGACACAATGTGCCGAGTTCCGGTAGTTCGCCGAGTAGGACGGCCATTACGGTCGGGCCGATGCCGGGCACGGTGCTCATCAGGGCGGCCTGTTCCGCAAGCGCGCGATCTGCAGCGATTATGGCTTTGATGCGCTGATCAAGCACGCTGATCTGGGTCGAGAGCAGAGCGATCATGGCGTCCATCTGCTCGGCGATGTCATCATGGCCTGCGCTGTGACGACGCAACTTCTCGGCCTTGCGCATGTCGACCAACTGCCTGCGGCGACGTAGGAAAACGGCCAATGTCGCACGGGCCGGACTGACCGGGCGGGTGACAGGCAGATCCAGGGCCGCGCCCATCTGGGCAAGCACGCGCGCATCGACGCGGTCGGGCTTGGCCAGAACGCCGGTTGCGCGGGCGAACTCGCGAGCTTGACGCGGATTCGCGCGCGAGAACGGATGCGCGCGTTCGGTCAGGGTGGCGATGAGGATGTCGTCGCAGCCGCTGGTGGCCTCGAAAACGACGAGCACATCAGGCATGAGCGTTTCGGCCCATTCGGCGATGGCGTCACGGGTATTGGGAATGCGCTGCATCCTGCCGGAAGGAAGGTCGCAGAGATTGAGGAAGGCGCGCGAAAGATCGCAGCCGATGACAGGCTGTGGCATGGTGAGGGTTGCTTGCTATGAACCTCGTTAATCCAGCTTTCGTAACTCTGGTATTCACCGGCAAGACGAATGGAAACCTTTGGTGAGAGCCTCAGGTTGACATCGCCATACGGGTTCAGGGTGTCATAACTCCCGTCGCGCATCGCAACGTATCCTCCTGTCTTGTCGCCAGGACGTTCAGATTCAATATTGATAATCCCGCCAAGGGGCGTACCCAGCCCGCCACCACAAAGTGTGGCGCTAGGCCCTTTGAGAACTTCGATGCGCTCGACACCGACCAGCGCATTGGGGGCGAAGGCCTGCTGGTTCCCGGCAGAGATTGGCAAGCCATCGAGATAGACCTCTGCGGGAAATCCTCGCACGATCGGAGGAACAAACAGGATCGCATCCGTTCGTGTCGGCGTAATGCCCGAGACATTGACCAGAGCGGCGCTCAATGAATGGCTGTCCTGCTCCTGAATGAGTGTGCGTGTGATCACCTGGACCGACTGGGGAACCTGAATGAGCGGCGTATCGGTGCGTGTTGCGGCTGAGGACGTCGGCGCCGTGTAACTGAGGTGCTTGCCTCTCACGATGAGAGTCTCTCCAGACCAGTTCGACGTCTGGACGCTTGTCGTCTCATAGGCACGCTTTTTGGATGCTGCCGCCTTTTTTGGTGTGACGTTTGGGGACTCGGCCGCGATAGCGGCAGGTCCATAACTGAGCGCTGCGAGAGCGCAGCCGCAGGCGAGCATCCGTGCGCCGGACGCACGGAAACTAATAAGATAGTTCATGAAAGAAATCCGGATCTGAGGCAAAAGACAGCCTGAAAAAACGGACACGCGCCCTTATTACGAAAGCGCTCAGTCCGGTTGTCAGGCGGTGGCAATGGCTCAGGTCGTCAGGGGTGGTCCGGTCGGCCGCGGCAACCGGTTTCCGCGCTCATAAGGTGGCGCTTGCGCAGGTGGCAGAATGTATCGCGTGCAAACAACGCGAACAGCCACCAAGATCGCGGTAAATGGCGTTGCCAGCACGATATCGGGCAAGTGTAGCAATGGACACAGAAAGCACGCGCCATCGTCATGGTGCGAATGCTGATGATCGGGTGTTGTGTGGCGTCGACCCGGCGCCATGCTCATGCCGGGCATGGTCATGTGCCTATCGCGCGGGATGGCTTTCGGTTCGATCTGGAGCCCGGTCAGGCGCTCCAGTGTCGTGCGTGGCACTTCACCTAGCGTGCCACACTCTGTAGAGCAAGCTGCCTCAACAATCCCAGCAACGTCGCCAACACCACAAGCATTTTCCGCCCGTGGAGCAGGCGACGGCCAGACAACAAAAACGAAGTGCAGTGAGGAACAGCGGGCATAGGTCGGTTTACCCGATAATGCTTGTCAGACCAGTGATCGTCAGCGATCGCCGTATTCTGGGCTGTTCGTGCTTAAATGCAGAATGCACCATCATTTTAGAAATTTCTTTGCCTCGAGGGGTGTGGCAGCGAGGGTGACCGGGATAGACACGCCTCTTATAGCTTTAATCGTTTTGAGGCCGTTTGTGCTGCTTGCAATGCTTTCCCGTCCATCCATGCTCTACGGCTACGTTCAAGTGCCATTTGGGCTTCCGGAATTTCCGATGGGTCGCCATGATGAAACGGGGGCTGAGGTGCATACTGGATAATGAGTTGAATATGCTCTGCTGCGGCCTGCCCGCGTAATTGTGCTGCGAGAGTAAGCCCAAAATCAAGGCCAGCAGTCACACCGCCTCCTGTAATCCTATTGCGATCCTGCACAACGCGTTCGTGGCTTTCAATGGCTCCCATTAACGGCAGTAAATCAACAACACCCCAATGGGATGTGGCTTTGTATCCCTCCAATAGCCCTGCTGCGGCAAGAATAAGGCTACCTGTGCAAACGCTTGTAATAAAGCGAGAGTGTGGTGCACGACTTATCAAGAAAGCAAGGGCGTCGGGATCGTTCATGCAGGCAATTGTTCCCATTAGACCGCCCGGTACAAACAATACATCCAGTTCCTGTGGACACGTCGCTGGTGTGTCTGTTGGAGGGACAGGAATACCGACATCGGTGGAGACTGGCGTCATAGTCATGCCAACCAGATGAATTTCAGAACCTAGAATTTTAAAAATTGTTTGTGGACCGACAAGATCCTGAAGAACCATGTTGGGGTAAACAAGCATGGCAATTTTAATTGGTGGGCCAGCGAATTTCATACCTTGCATATGCGCCATATGCTCTTTCTCAGAACTGGTTGTTGCTGCTTGGGCACGTTCTGAGACTATGGAGGCCATGACAAGAGTAGCAAGGGCACGTCGTTTAAGATCGGGTAAAGCAGAAGCGTCTGGTAGTAAATTTGGCATGATTGTTTCTTTGTAAGAGGGTTTGATTTGAGCAAAAACGGCGCACGAGCCGGCCTCAAGAGAGCCGTTGGATTTCGTCATCAGAATGCCACCTGAAGTGAACCCAAAGCCGAACGTGGCGCTTCCGCACGCATGGAAAATGTTCCATTTGTGTCATAAATGCGGGCATTGGTCAGGTTCGTCATGTTGAGCTGAGCCCTGACTGGTCGTCCGTGTAAGGAAAACTTATACCACAAGGCAGAATCAAGTCGGAAATAGCCAGGAAGGTAGAACGAATTGGGAAGTGTTGCTTCCCGTCGGGTGGCAGCTCTGATACCCAGTCCTAAGCCTAAACCATGCAAAACTGTTCCGTCGGCAAACTCGTATGTTGTCCAGACGTTTCCGGTATGTTTGGCAACGCCAGCAAGAACACTACCGACAGGATACTTGTTGTCACGGGTTACATTTGCAAAAGTGTAAGCGTAACTGAGAACGGCTTTCCAGCCCGGTAAAATCTCACCAGCTACATCAGCTTCTATTCCTCGGCTACGTTGCTGACCAACAGCAATGGAATAAAGCGGATGGGCAAGGTCTGTCGTGGCAACATTTGAGCGACGAATATTATATACCGCGACAGTCGCTTGCAGGTGATCATGAAACAGTTGTTGTTTGACGCCTGCTTCAATCTGACGAGACCTTCCCGGAGAAAGGGGAGCTCCAGTGAAGGAGGAAGTTGATGTGGGAATAAAGCTCGTTGACCAATTAAAATAGAGAGACGTTGTTCTGCGTGCGGCATAGAGAATACCAAGTCTTGGAGAAAATTTATTTGCAGAGACAGAAGTGTTAATGTCTTTTATTTTATTGAGAGAAGATGTTGTCGTGGCATCATAGCGCCCCCCACCAAGGGCATAGAAGCGATCAAAAAGAGAAATGTAGTCCTGAAAATATACCGAGGCGGCTTCTGCCTGTGTTGAAATATTGGAACGTAACCGTGCAAGTCCTGGTGCCCCCGTATAAACGGGATATGTAAGAACAAGTGCAGGAAGTGAGGCCGCGTAGGTTTTTGCACTATAATCTGTCTGATAGAGCTCGCTGCCGACCAGCCAGTCATGTTTCAGTGGACCAGTATGAAAAATGCCTGAAAATTCATTCTGGAGATCAAAATCTTTACCCATCTGAGGGCCGCTGGATACTCCTCGGTTCAGGGTTCGTCCGTTCGTTGAGAGAGCAAAGGTGCTCATACGATCCGTACCGAAATCATAGTTGTTGATTGAGCTTGCAAAGCCTGAGCGAAATCGGAATGAATCGGAAAATTTATGTACCCAGTTGTATCCTAAACGCCAGGAGTTCTGATGCGAGGCTCCAAGCGTCTGGTTATCGAAGTTATAGGAGACGGGGAGGGCCAGAGCTTTTCGGATCAAAGGGGTTTGGGATGCACCCCAAGTGTAGTTTGAAAGCTGCCAAGACGCGAAGAAATCAATCTTATCATGAAGAGAGGGAGACCACTGAACAGTCGGAGCAACATAGGTTGTTTCGTTGTAACCGAAGTCTCGGAATGTATCATCATGCTGATAGGCGAAATTGATACGTCCTACAATTTTTCCATCTCCTGATAGATCACGATTACCGTCTGCGGTTCCACGGAATAATCCAAAACTTCCACCTGATAATCCGGCATTCAGAAAGTTATGGTTTGCAATGGCTCGCTTTGTCGTGACGTTGACGGTACCGCCTGAAGAGGTTGAACCACCGTATAATACCGATGCGGGACCTTTCAGGACTTCAATGTTATCAACGCCCTGAATATCTTGGGTTCCGGTCTGTTCTCTAAAACCATCTCGCAAGGTTGTAGAAGCGTCCACAAATCCACGTACACGAAAAGTCAGAGAATTAGGGAAGGTCAGATTACGCTCAACACCGCTGACTGTCTCGATGGCCTGATTAATGCTGAGAGCGCCACGATCCTGTATGACAGCATGAGTGATGACCTGTACTGATGCTGGTGTTTTTTGGATGGAAACGGGAATTTTTAGAGCTGAACTACTGGTCTGAGCAAGATAATTCTCGGCAGGTTGCCGTGTTCCATTAACGATCACAAAGCTTTGTGACTGGGATGCGACTTCTGTTCTTTTTTCTTTCTGAGGTGACATCCCAGTCTGGGAAAATAATGTTTTGTCGGTGCTGCTCTGCGCCCATAAAGGTGTAGCGGTAAAACCGTAAGACAGCACGACAATGCGCGCGACAAAGCGACACGCTAACGCTCCTTGAGCGCCACGGGTTTTTTCATACATAATTAAAGAAAATCCTGAACTGAGAAAAACTCAGCATTGGATCGTGCAGAAACACTCCCAAACACGCATAAAAGCGGCGTGTGGGATAAGACGACACAAACCAGAGGCTGACGAAAGGCTCAGGAAAACAAAGGAGGACCGCGCGCCGGTGGCAGACCTGTCAGAACAGATGGTGGCGCTCTGGGAGGATGCGCCAGCATTTCCTGTTGATATCGATATACAGTATAAGCGGGCAGGGCGGGCAGGCTTGTCAGAATAACAGCGACAAGTTCCAGCAACGGGCAAAGCGGACAGCTTTTGTCGTGATGATGCGTATTATGGTGATGACCTGACATGCTCATAGGCATATCCATATCCATCATCGCCATATCATGGCTCATGCTGCGCTGAGGGCTGATATCAATGCCTGTTAGCCGCTCAATTGCGGCCCGTGGCGCTTCATCAGGTAGGGAGAAACCTTGAAGGAAAAGTTGTCCTAAAAACCCGACAAGAACCAACATCCTCACAAGAATTGCGAGGAGTGTTGTTTTGTGTTTCAGTCGAGTTTCGAGAGTAGTCAAAACTATTGATAACTCCAATATATGACTGGTTTTATAAAGAACTATTAGCTCGCAGTGTCAATGAATTTGTATCGGTTTTGTGCGCGTCATCTGAGTATTTTAAGTCTCATATCTGGAGACCGCAAAGAAGATGATTTTCTCTATTTTTAGTGAGGCATTGAATGAGAGTTCATGCATCTTTTTTCATTTTGGGGATGGCTTAATCAGCGCCTCTCATGTGCGTCTGTCATGGTTATGTGTTCAGAGCCATTCTATGCTGATTTCGTGCATATCCTAAATAGATTCAAACAGATACTGGTTCCGCCACTTTTTCCGGAGAGTTCTGCCATACGTCATGATAAGGAGTTCTGTTGTCGCTGACTTAGTTATACATAGGTTTAGGTTACGGGAATTCTTTAACGGTTTGTTTCATGAGGACAGACTGATTGGACCTGCGCTTTTGGCTGAGAAAGTATTATGCTGTTGTTCGGGGCACCGTTTGTTATGATGATAAGATGAGTCATAAGAAGCACATAAAAGTTGCATCAACCAAGCAAGCGTCTTCTGCCAGACGGCAGGAGTGGAAAACGATATTTTTTCTGCTTGGTATAGTGTTATTTCTGTTTTCTGGGGCTGCAGGACTAAGACTATTTCTGACGTCGCAGCAGCATACACAGATTGGCGGGCCTTACACTCTGGTTAATGGTCATGGGCAGACCGTCAGTCAGGCAGATTTTGAGGGGCATTATACGCTTCTGTATTTTGGCTATACGCACTGTGTAGATATCTGCCCGTTGACACTTGCGACTGTGTCAGCCGCTCTTGATGAGCTTGGTAAGCGGGGACAAAACATTATTCCCGTGTTCATTTCAGTTGATCCCGAACGTGATACTCCTGCAGTGTTACAGGAGTATGTCGAGCGTTTCTCACCTCATATTGTCGGCCTGACTGGCTCCGAAAGTCAGCTTCAGCCGGTTATGAAGGCCTTTCATGTCTCAGCACGACGTCATGCCCCCAATGGCTCAGGCTACCTCGTCGATCATAGTTCACTTCTTTATCTCATGGATGGACACAACCATCTGGTTGGCATGATCCCCGTTGATGCCAGTGCCCATCAGATTGCAAGCGAACTCAGACGGCTTTTACCATCCTCCTAATGTCAGGTCGGACCTAATCTCGCAAACATCCGGTTTGCGAGAACCAGAACAAGTAATGCGGCCCCCAGTTCTGGTAGAAGCAGCCCCAGAATGACAAGGGTCGTCATACCAACCATTCCATATTTTTGAGAGGACAAGGCAGGTGGAGCCCCCACGGAACCCACAGGTTTGCGTTTTAGCCACAACACTGTTGCTGCACAGCTCATCATCAGTAAGCCGACTGCCACTAAAAGGTTAATGGCCTGGTTCATCTTTCCAAAAAGCTGGCCTTCATGCGCCGCAACGCCGTAGCCAATGATCCGATCGATAAGACCTTTCTCGGCAAACGTTTCCTGTTTCAACACATGGCCATCGGGTGTTACTGTCACACTTTCCCGCAAAGGTCGGTTTTGCGTGTCGGAACGCACAGTCCATAGAGAGCCAGACGGTGTAATGATGACCGGAGCTGGCAGGGAAAGAGTGCTCGCAGTCTGTATAACAGTATCCAAACCACTCAGCAAATCTCCTTCAGGAAAAGAGGTTGAAGCGGCTGGCATGTCCATACCGGGCATATCCGTATTCTCTTTTACGGGAAGTTTCTGTGGTTGTCCGAGCGGGTGCCCGGCAATGACCGTGGCAACTGGAACCGCGCCAATTTCCCAGTCCTTGACAGAGGTCAGGCGACCAACCGTGTTTTCGACCGATTGCAGGGCATGCCCCCAGACGAAAGACCACGGAAGACCGGATACCAGAAACAGCACCAGAAACACTGACGTCCAAACACCAGTGACAGCATGGAGATCCCGCCAGCGGGTTCGTCCCTTTGTTCCAAGGCGTGGATAGACAATGCCTGCCAGCCCGCGCTGATGGCGCGGCCACCAGAGCAGCACGCCTGTCACGATGAGCACAATGGTCCATGATGCAACCATTTCCATAATGACAGACCCCACATTGCCCAATAGCAGCTGACCGTGCAGCCTAAAAACAAGCCGTTCAAATCTGTTCTCTTCCAGAACAGTTTTCAGAACGGTATGGGTATTCCTGTCCACATAGACGCGCACCGCTTCTCCGTCTGGCCTGCTAACAAGAACACGCGCAGCACTCTGCGATGTCCGGGGAAGTTCATAAGCCAGAAAAGCCCCTTGCGGCACTGCTGATACGGCTGCCTGAACATCCCGCTCGGGGGAAGGCGACAAGGCGATGGGCAGATGGTCATATCGCCAGTCAATCCAGTCATCTATCTGGGGTTTGAAAAGATAAACCGCCCCTGTCAGAGAGAGAAAAGCCACAAAAGGCAGGCAGAATAACCCTGCGAAGAAATGCCAGCGCCAGAGCGTGCGACGGTCTGGCCAGAGAGTGGCACTGTGTATGGTCATGGCACTATCCCTCAAAACCTGATCCGCACGCCGCCAAAATACGCACGGGGCGAACCCGCGTAGATGGAGCCTGTGCTGTTCATGAGTGTCGTGGCGCCCGCCTGCTGACCATTGGCTTGCAGTTTATCGCTAATGTTTGTGGCTCCCGCGATATAGGTCTGGTTGGCAACGTTCTGTACCTCGAAATACCAGTGCAAACGATGTGCCCAGCCAAACCGGGCAGGAGGATCATAATGCATTTCAAGATTAAGCAGGGCATACCCTGGCGCTTTCAAGCGATTGGCGTTATCCAGCCAGTAAGAATCACGCCACGTAACTTCCGCATATCCGCCCAGCCCTTCCAGTGGGCCATCTGGCTGATCATAGAGAAAGCGAGCATTGAGAAAATTGGGAATGACCCCGGGGATATAATGCCCTTTACGGCTGAAGCCGCGTGAAAGCATGCTATTGGAAAGAACCTCGGTGTAATTGGTATAAACCTGATTATCGTAGGTATAACTCAGCTTAACCCGACCACCGGGAAGCATTTTTGGCAACGGCTTCCACTCCACACCCAGAACAACACCACGATGTTCTGACGCGGGTGCGTTAAAAGTGTAGGAACCAACGGTGTTGACCCCGGCAGACTGGCTGACCAACTCGTTTTTATAAAACTCGTAAAAACCTGTTGCCTGAATGCTGATCGTCGAGGAGGGATGCCAGTCGGCCCCCAGATCAATGCCGACACTTGTCTGGCTTTTCAGTTGTGTATTGTTCCCGTATTCCCCCTGTGGCGTAATGAAAAGATTAGAAGAAGATGGCGTGCCATAGGCTGTGCCAACACGAGTATGCAGTGTCCAGTTTTTTGACGGCGTATAAATCAACGCGCCTTCTGGCGCGAGATTGAAATAGAAACGGTTGGCTGTGATGGCCCGCTGGCTTCTGGCCATCGCGGAGTAGCCATAGAGTGTTTCGGTTGCGCCAATATCGGAATATGTGCCGCCAAGCCCGGCGACAATGTGCCAGTCGGGTGCAAAATGCCAGTCTTCCTGAAAGCGCGCACCGAGATTCCACTGGTGCCCGTAGCTTTCGGAACTCATGGCCCCTCGTGTTGCACCGCCGAGAGGCATGATGTTGTACGTCTGCGAACCAAAATCGAGATAATCAAAACTGACGCCAGCAAACGTTTCCAATGTTCTGCCAGCAAGTTCGGCATGGTTGGTAATGTCGCTGCTAACATTATAGGAATTATAAGGACCGACATACGCCATAGGCGACGTTGGCTGGTCGATATGGCGCTGATCGTAGGTAAACTGGTTTCGCCAGGTTGTGCGGCTGTTGAAATCATGCTCCCAGCGCAGGCCAACCACCGTGCGTCGGTCGAAACGCCCTAGACCTGCGGCTTCAGGGCTCATGGCAACTTTTGCACCATAGTGGCCATTGACCAGCAGATTGACAGATGCGCAGCCAGTTGCTGCGCCGGACGCATTGGCGCACCCTTGCTGGTAAGGATTGGCCCGATACTGGTTGAGTGACAATCTTGCTGGCAAAAACGCATCCGTGACGTTGTTGACAAATTTCAGGATGAGACGATCGGCAGACGTCAGATTGACACGCAGCCGCACATTTTCTGTCGAGGTATTATAACGGCTATTGGTAATGAAGCCGTTTCCACGCACATCGCTGCCAAAGATCATCAGGTCATAGTGTCTGTTGCCAAAACCGAGCGTTGCATAATTATTGAACATTCCGAAGCTGCCGAAATCAGAGCCCAGTTCCAGTCCGTGGATATCCGCTCCCTTCCGGGTGCGGAAATTGATGGCGCCATTAATGGTGTAATTGCCATACAGGGTTGAGGCAGGCCCCTCGAAAACATCCACACCCTGATAGGCATGAGGATCAATCAGATCGGCCCGGGCGGTCCCATCGGGTTGGGTCATGGGGAACCCATCTTCCAGAACCTGAATATTTTTAAGTCCCCATGATTGACGATCTCCTGAGCCACGAATGGACACGTTCGTATCGCGAGGGCCATTCCCCTGAGTGAAGCTGACGCCAGGAATGGTCACCACCATATCGGCAACACTCTGGCCAACCTGGTTCGCGAAACTACTTCGGTCGGAACTATAAGTCGTCTGGCCTGCGGGACGTGTAAGGGCAGATGATCGGCTTAATCCCGTTACAAGAATCTGTTCGGTTTTGACGGGATTTTTTTTGGTTCTGGACGCAGGAGGAACACGTTTGCTCAAAGGTGGGCGAGGCTTCTCTGTGCCGACGGCAGCGTAGGTAGTGGTAGCCGAGAAGATGGCGGCAGCGATCATTGTCCCGTAAAACGGGAGTGAAAAATAAACAGTACGAAACATGTGAAGGAACCTGAAGAGATAGCACAAAATGCTCACCGGCATGGCAGGTGAGCGGCTCTTTCAATTCAGATCAGGCAGGAGGCCCCTGCGGGCAGAGAGAAGTCCGTTTCGGTGTTGGCGGACCCCGGATGGATGTGAACATCCATGCCTGGCGAATGCCAGCAACACATAATCCCACAAAAAGACAGAAAACGATGCTTACAACGAGCAAGTCCAATGCTTCGGACAGAAGAAAGCCGTCATCATCGGGGGTGGTTGAGCGATGGTGCTGTCCGTCTGGATCAGACGATGCGCTCTGATCGTCGCAAAGAATGTTCAGCTTCGTGAAAGTTTTGAGAGGATCGTCGACCAGTGCCGCTGGGGAAGCAATTCCGCCAAATGTCAGGCGTGCAATCAGTGCAAGCAATACGAGAGGCCAGAAGGCCAGCAGGTAAGTCGAACTGTGAGCACGTGGAGTCATGCGTCACCGTTACATCAAGTTCTCTCTGTTAACCAGTCCATACCGATCGCTTCAATCCTACCATTCAATGACGACATCTCTGATCTTTGAGCAGTATTGCATGTCTGATTCCGGATAGAAGGAGCAGAAAGCTGCCAGCTGATTTCACAGTTTGAAAGATGCCCCTAACAGATTTCATCTCCACTCAAAGCCAGAAAATTCCGGATCCAAAAAACTCACAATCTATTCATCGTAGTTTACTCACGAAATATCTGAGATGATCTGCAATAAAACTGGCTACAAAATAATAGCTGTGATCGTAATCAGGACGAAGATTCAGGATAAGTTCCTGCCCTGCATTCCGTGCGGCTTCCTGGAGCAGTTCTGGCCTGAGCTGTTCTTTCAGAAACTGGTCCGCCAGACCCTGATCTATCAGAACAGGCAGTCTTTCCTTCGCTGTCCGCACAAGTTCAAGCGGGTCATAGGCTGCCCAACTGGCACGATCCGGACCCAGATAAGCACTGAATGCTTTTTCACCCCATGGTACCTGCGTTGGCGCCACAATGGGTGAAAAGGCTGACACAGAACGATAGCGGCCAAGATTACGCAGCGCGATCATGATGGCGCCAAATCCACCCATCGAATGTCCCGCAATACCCCGCTGCTGCGTAACCGGAAAACTCGCCTCAATCAGCGCAGGAAGTTCCGTGACCACGTAATCATACATCCGATAATGCGCAGCCCACGGCTCCTGCGTCGCATTGATGTAAAATCCAGCGCCCTGACCAAGATCGTACGCATCGTCATCAGCCACCCCCACGCCCCGTGGACTGGTATCCGGCGCGACAATGGCGATGCCCAGTTCTGCGGCCACGCGTTGCGCGCCAGCCTTGCCAATGAAATTCTGCTCCGTACATGTCAGACCGGAGAGCCAGTAAAGAACGGGAACCTTTTCAGTTTTTGCCTGAGGCGGCAGGTAGATCGCGAAGTTTGCTTCCACACCCAACGACACGGACTTGTGTCGCCAGACTTCCTGCACGCCCCCAAAAGAGCAGTGCATTTCCTTGCGTTCCATGGCTCTCACTGCCTTTTGCGCATGTCAGTTACCGTCCGTGAAGGTATAACTGCAGATCTTGTTCCCTGCCGGATCCCGGAGATAGGCGGCATAAGCGCCCGGTAAGTGGCTTCGCGGGCCGGGTTTGCCTTCATCGGTTCCCCCATTGGCAAGACCTGCGGCATGAAAAGCATCCACTTCGGCGGGTGTCGCTGCTGCAAAACCGATGGTGACACCGTTGCTTGAGGGCGCTTCACCGTTGCCAGGACGTGCAATGATGAAGGCTGGCTTTTCGCGGCCGTACAGAACCCACCCATGCCCGAACGGCCCCAGGTTTTTTATGCCCAGAGCCGCAAGCGCGGCGTCATAGAATTTCGCGGATACCGCAGTATCCACGGCCCCAAGAAAAACGTGAGAGAAAACACCGTCACCGGAAATAACAGCCATGATCAATCTCCTGTAATTTCCAACCATTGGAAATGATATTGCACCGCGCAACACAGACCTTAGAAATGAATGACGGAACGGATGGATTTTCCTTCATGCATCAGATCGAAGGCCGTATTGATGTCTTCGAGCGGCATGGTGTGGGTTACGAACGGCGCGAGTTCGATATCGCCACGCATGGCATCTTCAACCATTCCGGGAAGCTGGCTGCGTCCCTTGACCCCACCAAAAGCCGTGCCGCGCCACGAACGACCCGTCACAAGCTGGAAGGGACGAGTTGATATCTCCTGACCGGCCCCTGCCACACCGATGACGATCGACTGCCCCCACCCACGATGCGCGGCTTCTAGCGCCGCGCGCATGACGTTGACGTTGCCGATACATTCAAAGGTATGATCAATGCCCCAGCCGGTCATTTCCACAAGAACCTGCTGGATCGGTTTGTCATAATCCTTGGGGTTGAGGAATTCCGTGGCGCCGAAGGCCTTGGCAAGTTCAAACTTTTCCGGATTGGTATCAATAGCGAAAATCCGGCCAGCCTTTGCCTGTCGCGCTCCCTGAATGACCGCCAGACCGATCCCGCCCAGACCGAAGACGGCAACCGTATCTCCAGGCTGCACCTTGGCCGTGTTGTGTACCGCACCAATCCCGGTGGTGACGCCACATCCCAGCAAGCAAACATGCCCTGGATTTGCGGCAGGATTGATTTTTGCCAGAGAAACCTCGGCGACAACCGTGTATTCGCTGAACGTCGAACACCCCATGTAATGATGGATCGGCTGACCTTTGTAGGAAAAGCGCGTTGTGCCATCCGGCATCACACCTTTGCCCTGTGTGGCGCGTACTGAAATACAGAGATTGGTTTTCCCCGACTTACAAAACAGACATTCACCGCATTCCGCCGTGTAAAGCGGAATGACATGGTCGCCGGGGGCAACGCTGGTGACCCCTTCTCCGACCTCGATGACAATTCCCGCACCTTCGTGACCCAAAACGGCTGGAAACAGTCCCTCGGGATCACCCCCTGACAGGGTAAACGCATCGGTGTGGCACACACCCGTATGCGTGATCTGCACGAGTACTTCACCCGCACGAGGAGGCGCTACGTCGATCTCGACAATCTCAAGGGGCTTACCCGCCTCGAAAGCAACTGCGGCCCGTGATTTCATGATTTTTTCTCCAAACAACCTATCGGCCAGCATCGAGGGCATTACCGGAGATAGGATCGCACGAGTGACACCACATTCTCGATCGAACCATTGGCAGCATCACGATCACCGGCACACTCAACAAATTCTTCCCGCAAGTGGCTTTCGAGAACACCGGCCATTAATCCGTTGATCGCTCCCCGGATGGCCGCCACCTGTTGCAACACTGGACCGCAATCAGCCCCTTTCTCCAAAGCCTGTTCCAGCGCATCAAGTTGCCCGCGAATACGGCGCACGCGGGTCAGAACGCGCTTTTTCTCAGCTGGTGTGTGCGGCACGAAACGCTTACTCCGAATATACTGCCCTTGAGTATCCTTTCATACTATGGGGTAGTATGAAAGGATATAAGGACGTGCTTGTCATATGATCCGATCACAATTCCGTATCGCTGAAATTTTCACCGTAACGTTCATGGGTTGCCTGTCTGTGTCTTGGGATCATTCAATAGGTGTAATCAGTGAGATCCAGACAATCTCTGCATCGAGGCTTTGAAGCGCTGATGTCCGCTATTTGGCAAACAACCTTGTGGTCCAAACGACCGAGATGAGGCGACAGCAGTCTGTCTGCTCAGTTTGAATGAAGGGAGTGGCTATCAAATCGTGTAAATGCCCTTTGTTGGGGGATAACTGTGGTCCCGAATATTAGCATCAAGTATAAGATAGTATAATGTGATTTCGTATGATATATGTATTCTAAAAATACACTAACTGTGCGACACGCAAGCGCCTCTCCTGTGAGGAGAGGCACCATGCTCTCATGAGGTGCGTTACGGCAGTGTGTCTCCCTGATCGCTCTCACGCTCTAGCGCATTTCTCAGAAAGATCTCGATCCAAGTTTGTACGGGAATATTCATGGCGGATGCTCTTTGGAAAACTTCCTCCGTTAGGTCTTCAGGTAGTAGAACAGAAAAAGGTTCTTTGCGCCCGGCTTCAGGCGGTATTCCGAAAAGGTTAAGGTAAAGGTAGTTTAGGTTTCGTCCCTGTAACCACCGACGGACAGAGGCGTCTGTCATAGGGACAACCATGTGACCCGGATAACCACCATATGTCCATGGTGTGCAACCATGGCCTCGGCCTACCAAAAAGAAAGCACCTCCTTCTGTGCGGTAAAGCTCTTCCCGGTAATAGTGGAAGTCATCACCATTCAACTCGGGGGCCTGAACAGTTGCCAGTTTTTTCGCGGTATCCGTATCGTAAAAATGGTCGTCTATGATTGAGAAGACCCCATCAGAGGCGTATCCATTTGCGGGGACATTTCCCCTGTTGAACTCGTCTTCGACGAGTTCTTTGATGAAGCTATAAATATCCATAGCTTTTTCTTTCCCTCTATTTTTAATTTTTTGAGAAATACAGAAAATGGAACGGACTTTACCTTATAGTGTCCGTTGTGTGTTCGGTTATTCTGTATCCTGCCTAGAGTATTACCTGAACATTGTTGCGGCAAGAGGGCGCATGATTTTACTTGACAAGCAAAGGGGAAGAAGTACAGTCAACGTCAACTGTTAGAAAAAAATTTATTCCCTAATAAAAATTTTGCTATTTTTGATCCGAATCGTCTGATTTTGCCGTGATCCGTATGGCGTTACATCTGCGCCGTTTCGCGTCACACTGACGGTCGCAGATCTGCTTCGCTATCTTTCCGTGAGTTGGGTTACCCCGCCTTCTGCGTGTCTGCTGTGGCGCGAAGGGCTATCTGCAAGCTCTGAACGACACACTGCTCGTCATGCTGATCGCCGATATAGCTTTGGCCAGCCTTCGAGTTTTGATTGAAAAGGTCGCGTTCCGTGTGGGCGCGAACAATCAGCTGTGCCAGATTTGCATTTCCGGTGCCGACAAGCTTTGTCAGTGCTTCGGGTAAGATCAGCCCCTCGGTGGCGACCGGCGTCATGACGCAGGGCACGCCTGCAGCAAGACTGTCGAGGACTGAATTGCCCCGGGTTTTGTGGAGACAGAACGACCCGAGAGGTAAGAAGAATTCATGAGCAACAAATCGAAGCGTTTTCCGCCTGAATTTCGTGACCGTGCAGCCCGCATGGTTCTGGAGGAAGAGAAGAACTATCCTTCGCGGTGGTCTGCGGTGATGACGATCGCGCCAAAGCTGGATATTCATCCTGACACGCTGTCAAAATGGACCCGTCTGCATGAGCGGGCCAATGCGCCTGCGGTGAGTGAACTGCCTGATCGAGAGAAGATCAGGCAACTGGAGCGAGAGAACCGCGAACTGCGGCAGGCCAATGAAATCCTGCGTAAGGCTTCTGCGTATTTTGCCCAGGCGGAACTCGACCGCCGGTTCAGGCCATGACGCGCTTCATTGATGAGCACCGGCAGACATATGGTGTCGGGTCAATCTGCAAGATCCTGCCGATTGCACCATCTGTTTATTATGCAACCGTTGCCAGACAGAAAAATCCCTGTGTGCGCAGCCAGAAAGACAAAGAGTTGAGCGACGAAATCCGTAGAGTATGGAACGATAATTTTTGTGTCTATGGAGCGCGTAAGGTCTGGCATCAGCTCAGACGCGAAGGCAGGACTATCGCCCGCTGCACGGTAGAGCGGCTGATGCGCCAGATGGGACTTAAAGGTGTCATTCGTGGCAAGGGGATCAGAACCACACGGCCTGATCCACAACGTCCCTGCCCACAGGATCTGGTGCAGCGCCAGTTTCATGCTCCAGCCCCCAACAGGCTCTGGGTTTCGGATTTACTTACGTTTCCACCTGGCAGGGCTTTGTGTATGTGGCCTTCATCATTGATGTATTTGCCCGCGTGATTGTGGGGTGGCGTGTCTCATCAACGGCCCATACCGACTTCGTGCTGGATGCCCTTGAGCAGGCTCTGTGCCAGAGGCAGCCCGAGGGCAAAGTGACCCACCATTCCGATAGGGGCTGTCAATATGTGTCCATTCGCTACACGCAAAGACTGGCTGAAGCGGGCCTCGTTGCCTCTGTCGGCAGTGTTGGGGATTCCTATGATAATGCCCTCGCGGAGACCATTAACGGACTTTACAAAACTGAACTCATCTATCGGCAAGGACCATGGAAAAACAGAGACGCTGTTGAACTGGCAACGCTTAAATGGGTCGACTGGTTCAATAATCGCCGCATTCTGTCTTCCATTGGAAACATCCCGCCAGCAGAAGCTGAGGCCCGCTTTTATGCGCAACAGAAATCACATGCTTTAGCCGCTTAAATCAGATAAAAAACGTCTCCACAAAACCCGGGGCAATTCAGTTTTGAGTTAAGGTCTGTGAGTTGTGGTATGCCGTTTTGGCGTGTTGACGAAAGCCTCTGGCGTCATGCCATTCAGGCCGGTATGCGGCCTGACAGCGTTGCAGTCGGACCGCCGGGCGTCGATGACCGTCCGAGCGTGGACAAGGTTGCGGAGCAGGTGCTCGTTGAGGCATTCGTTCGCGGAACCGGCCGTTGAAACTCTAGACGAACCCGTTCTGTTACGGCTTTCCCGGTGCGATATAGTGCCGCAGCACTAACCGCTTTTCCTGTCAGGCCAGGATCGCGTTCGAAGTCATCTCAGTGCCGTTGTCGCTGACAATCATCATGGGAAAGTCTCGGCTTTCTGCGATCCGGTCGAGTTCGCTGCCAAGCCGTTCGCTCGATAGCGACGTGTCGGCGACCAGACCGAGGCATTCCTGGGTGTAGTCGTTGGTCAAGGCGTGAAGTCGAGCGCCTCGCGGCAAGGCTAGCGGTCCTGCCATTCGATAGTGAAGCGGCTGCCCATACGGCGGACATTCGGACCGAACTTGAACGGAATGGCCGTATCATAGGTCCGTATGATCTCATGATTGCCAGGTATGCCCGGAGCAGGGGGCTGATTGTTGTGACCGGCAATCTGCGGGAGTTCCAGCTGGTGGATGGTCTTCGAACCGAGGGCTGGCTGACTGACACGCTCTGACCGGGAAAGGTACGGCGAGATGAAATATTGATAAAAATGACTGTTTATCAATCGATTATGTCATGCTGCGAGCCTCTCGACGAACCCGCTAACAAGCAGCAGTTTTCTTTGGTTGCAGGCCCCCGCAACCATCTCAAATTGCGATAAGAACGCATCACGAACCCCAGTCCGGAAACGGGCTGGGGTTTTCGTTTGTCCGCCCGACGCCATCGTCAGGATGCCGGCAAGATCGCCCCGGACATCGATCTGGAGGCCCTTGTCGGACGGCGTGAGGATGATCGCCTCGATCAGCGAGCGGATCACCTCGGCCGCCTCCTGGCGCTTCTCGTCCAGCTCGGAATGCAGCATGTCGTGCAGGCGTGCGAGTTGCCGGTGGTAGAACTCCGCCATCTGGGGATGGAGCAGGGGCGGGGGTGCTTCGGCAGTCGCAAGGAACTCCTTGAGTTCTGTCTTGCGGGCTTCGAGTTTCGATCCGCGTTCCTTGACCGTCTCGATCGAGATCGCTTCCGAAAGGTAGAGGTCCATCAGGCGCTGGATGTCGCGCTCGACCCGCTTCAGTTCTGATTCCGCTGCGCCGATGTCGGCCGATGCCTCCATGCGCAGTCGGTTCATCTCGGTGGTGAAGGCCGAGCAGAATTCGGCGAACAGGTCCGGGTCCATGAGGTGGTGACGCAGGGCGTCGAGCACGCGCCGCTCCAGTTCCTCGCGGCGCATATTGGTCCGGTTGTCGCAGGTGCCCTTGTTGCGGGCGGTCGAGCAGCCGAGCAAGGTGCCGGAGATCATCGAATAGCCGCCGCCGCAGCAGCCGCATTTGCTCAGGCCGGAGAACAGATAGCGGGGACGGCGCTTCTCGCGGAAATGGTCAGGCGAGGATGTGTCGCGTGTGTCGTGGCTGGCGCTGACGCTGGCCTGCCGCGCCTTGACGGCATCCCACAGATCCTGATCGACGATCCGCAGGTCCGGCACCTCCTGGATCACCCACTCGGCTTCCGGATTGGGGCGGGCCTGGCGCTTGCCGGTGTCGGGATCCTTGATGAAACGCTGGCGGTTCCAGACCAGCCTGCCCACGTACATCTCGTTGTTGAGGATCCCGGTGCCGCGTAGCCGGTTGCCATTGATGGTCGAGAAGCCCCAGGCCCCGCTGCCCGGTGCGGAGATGCCTTCGTCGTTGAGACGGAAGGCGATGGCGCGCGGTCCCAGCCCGGCTGCGAAGTCGCGAAAGATGCGACGGACCACCTCGGCTTCCTGCGAGTTGATGGTGCGGTCGCCCCGGATCGGCTCCCCATTGGCGTCGAGTTTGCGTACCACGTCATAGCCGTAGGCATTGCCGCCGCCGGACTTGCCCAGCTCGACCCGGCCGCGCAGGCCGCGATGGGTCTTCTCCGCCAGGTCTTTCAGGAACAGGGCGTTCATCGTGCCCTTGAGGCCGACATGGAGGTGGGAGACTTCGCCCTCGGAGAGGGTGACGATCCGCACGCCAGCATAGTTCATGCGTTTGAAGACGCCGGCGATGTCCTCCTGGTCGCGGGAAAGGCGGTCCATCGCCTCGGCCAGCACGATCTGGAACCGTCCGCGCTGTGCATCCGCGATCAGCGCCTGGATGCCGGGCCGCATTAAAGACGCGCCCGAGACGGCGTGGTCGGTATATTCCTCGACAATGGTCCAGCCCTGTTTTTCCGCGTAGGTACGGCAGACGCGGAGCTGGTCAGCGATCGAGGCGTCGCGCTGGTTGTCGGACGAATAGCGGGCGTAGAGCGCGACCTTCATGGCGGGGTATCCCTTACGGTCCGGAGCGGCGGCGCTGCTCCTGTTGCTGAGATCGGAACCAGTCCCGTGCCGCGCGACGGGCCATGAGGCGGACGAGCGCCACGAGACGCGGGTCGGGAGCATCGGGGCGCAGGACAAGCCGCAATTCGGGCTCGGGTGGTCGATACGCCGGGGCAATGGACTGGCTGGGTCTGTCGGTCATCGTTGCTCTCTTCCGACCGCATGGCAAGGAAAACAGATGCACGATCCGGACAGATGACTGTTATTTCAAAGGAAATCCGCATTGTGGAAGGTCGCGCCTGCGCGTGCTCCAGAGTGCGGAATCGTAGTTATGGGTAGTCCCGGATAGAGGCGCGTCGTACAAATACTGGCTTACGGCGGCGTGACGGAAGGGGAGGGCGAATCATGAACGATACGGAAGTGCCGATCCTCCGGCAGGCCGGATGAGCGGACGCGCCACCGACTCTTCGCTCACGGAAGCGCTGGCAGGCCTCGTGGAGCGGGTGACGTTCCACAACGCCGAGAACGGCTTCTGCGTTCTGCGGGTGAAGGTGCGCGGACAGCGCGATCTGGTCACTGTCGTCGGCCATGCCGCTATGATCTCGGCAGGCGAGTTCGTGCAGATGTCGGGGCGCTGGTTCAACGATCATACCCACGGGCTGCAGTTCAAGGTCGAGTTCCTCAAGGCCAGCCCGCCGACCACGGTCGAGGGCATCGAACGCTATCTGGGCTCCGGCATGATCCGGGGCATCGGCCCCGTCTACGCGAAGAAGCTGGTGAAAGCGTTCGGCGAGGCGGTGTTCGACCTGATCGAGCAGGAACCTGAACGCCTGCGGGAGGTGACGGGCATAGGCCCCAAGCGGGCCGAACGGATTGTCGGTGGTTGGGCGGATCAGAAGGTGATCCGCGAGATCATGCTGTTTCTGCACAGCAATGGTGTCGGCACCTCGCGGGCGGTGCGTATCTTCAAGACCTATGGTCAGGATGCGGTCCAACTGATCAGCGAAAATCCCTATAGGCTTGCGAAAGACATCCGGGGGATTGGGTTCAAGACCGCCGACCAGATTGCCCGGAAGATGGGGATCGCACCCGACGCGATGATCCGGGTGCGGGCAGGGATCTCCTACGCGCTCGGCGAGGCCATGGATGAGGGGCATTGCGGTCTGCCGGTCGGGGAATTGCTGACCAGCACCGCCGAACTGCTGGAGGTCGCCGCCCCTCTGATCGAGACAGCCCTCACACTGGAACTGGAAGCGGGCGACGTGGTCGCTGACAGCGTGGGAGAGACGAGTTGTATCTTCCTTGCTGGTCTCTATCGCGCGGAGCAGAGCATCGCCGAGCGACTGCATGCCTGTACCGTCGGCCGACCGCCTTGGCCGGAGATCGATGCTGAAAAAGCCATGACCTGGGTGGAGAAAAAGACCAGGCTCGCTCTGGCTCCCAGCCAGCAGGAGGCGGTGCGCCTGGCTTTGCGCAGCAAGGTTCTGGTGATCACCGGTGGTCCTGGCGTCGGCAAGACCACGCTGGTCAACGCCATCCTGAAGATCTTGACGGCCAAGGGCACGGACGTGCAGCTCTGCGCGCCAACGGGACGGGCGGCGAAGCGCCTGTCGGAAAGCACCGGATTGGAAGGCAAGACCATCCACCGCCTGCTGGAGACAGATCCGGCGACCGGCAGCTTCAAGCGGGACGATACCAACCCGCTGACCTGCGATCTGCTGGTCGTGGACGAGGCCAGCATGGTGGACGTGCTGCTTATGCGCTCCCTGCTGCGTGCGTTGCCCGATAGCGCAGCCCTGATGATCGTGGGCGACGTGGACCAGTTGCCGTCGGTCGGACCGGGGCAGGTGCTGGCCGATATCATCGCCTCCGGTGCTGTCCCTGTGGTGCGGCTGACCGAGGTGTTCCGCCAGGCGGCGCAGAGCCGCATCATCACCAATGCGCATCGGATTAACGAAGGCAAAATGCCGGAGTTGAGCGCGGAGGAAGGGTCGGATTTCTACTTCGTCGAGGCGGCGGAACCGGAGATCGGGCTGCGCAAGTTGCTGGTGGTGGTGAAGGATCGCATTCCGGCGCGGTTCGGACTGGACCCGGTCCGCGACGTGCAGGTGCTTTGCCCGATGAACCGGGGTGGCCTTGGTGCGCGGTCGCTGAATATCGAATTGCAGCAGGCGCTGAACCCGCCGGGCGAGGTGAAGGTCGAGCGGTTTGGCTGGACCTATGGTCCCGGTGACAAGGTGATGCAGATCGCCAACGATTATGACCGGGACGTTTTCAACGGGGATCTCGGCGTTATCGACAGGATCGATATCGAAGAAGGCGAACTGACGGTCTCATTCGACGGACGGGAGGTCGTTTACGGCTTCGGCGAGCTGGACGAACTGGTGCTGGCCTACGCCACCACGATCCACAAGAGCCAGGGATCGGAATATCCGGCGGTGGTCATCCCGCTGGTGACGCAGCATTACGCCATGCTGGCGCGGAACCTGCTCTACACGGGCGTGACACGGGGGCGGAAGCTCGTCGTGCTTGTGGGGCAGAAGAAGGCGCTGGGCATGGCCGTGCGAAACCAGGGCGGAAGGCGACGGTGGTCGAAGCTCAGGGAGTGGCTGGCCGGTAGCGTCGCATGATGGAGTGGCGGGGGTGAAGGGTGTGTCCCCATGTCGGCTTTCGCCTCTTTTCTGCCGTTTCCGCAACCGATCAGGTTTCTCGAATGCAGACATCAGCATCGACCATCTTTCGCTTCATTTGTACCAACAGCTGTGATACATATGTGCATACACGCAAGGAGGCTTTGTATGTCTGCTGTTACATTCCGGGTAGATGAAACGCTGAAGGCAGCCGCAGTTAAGAAGTTGTCGGCTCAAGGCATTTCACTTTCTGACGCACTGCGCGATACGCTCGCGTATATTGCTGAAACGGGTCGCTCTCCCGTCAAGCGGAGGCTTGTCACAGACGAGGATGCGGAGCTTATCGAGATTGTGCGCGAACGCCTAAAAAACCCTGCCCAAAAGCATCGTATGACTTTTGCAGAGCTTAAGAACCGTCATCGCGAATGAAAGAGTATTGTCTTGAATTCGACGACAGAGCACTCAGAGAGTGGGATGCTCTTGACGGCAGCGTGCGTAAGAAATTTGAAAAGAAGCTGGAAAAGCTGATCTGGAACCCTCACTCTCCAGGAAACGAACTGCATCGCGACCTATCAGGGTTTTATAAGATCAAGCTTCTGAAAGATGGTTACCGCCTTGTTTATCAGGTCATCGACGAACGGATCGTCATCTATGTAATTGCCGTTGGCCGGAGAGCCGATAATGAGATTTATGAACTGGCTTCGAAGCGAACAGAGTGAATTTACTTTCTTGGTAGAAAGTCAGCTCCCGCCCTCATTTTTGCCATTCAATGCCCGGTTAAGTTTCTCGAATAACAGACTATTCCCGGTTTTTCTTGACGTGAGGCGCCAGGGCGGCCAGCGATGAGGCCATGGATACAATCAGTCTTCTTGCCCTGCTCCTGACCTTCTCGGCAGGCTTCAGCATTCTCAACCACCACACATTGCGTGTTCCTGTCACGATTGGCGTTCTGGTCTTCTCATTGCTGACCTCGCTGTTGGTCATGATCCTGAACCCGCTGATCCCGGCCTATGATCTTCAGGCTCTCCCACGATCCGTGCTCGGTGCCATCAATTTGCCTGCGGCACTTCTGAACGGTGCCCTTTCGCTGCTGCTTTTTGCGGGAGCCATGCAGGTGAATGTCGGACATCTGCGCGCAAAGCTGATGTCTGTAACAGCCCTCTCTATTCTGGGAACCGTTCTGGCCGTGGCTTTTCTGGCGGTCGCGGCGTGGTGTGTTTTCCCCTTTCTGGGGCACGCCGTTCCCTTTACATGGTGCATCGTACTTGGCGCCATTCTCGCTCCGACAGACCCGGTTTCAGTCGTGGGGATGCTGAAACGTCTCGGCCTGCCAGGACCGATACAGGCCGTTTTTGCGGGTGAGAGCCTGTTCAATGACGGCGTGGGCGTCGTCATTTTCGGTGTGACGATCGGGCTGGCGACTGGAGACAGTCAAGGGGTGGGCGCTTCTGAGATTGCCATGAGCTTCTGCCGCGAAGCGCTCGGTG
Source organism: Acetobacter persici (assembly GCF_018256955.1). NCBI lineage: Bacteria > Pseudomonadati > Pseudomonadota > Alphaproteobacteria > Acetobacterales > Acetobacteraceae > Acetobacter > Acetobacter persici. The sequence continues at coordinate 52,527 of NZ_JAERKU010000010.1, read as the reverse complement.
GTGGTCTTCTTGGAGCGATAACCGGGTGGATCGCGCTTCGTGTGCTCAAGGCGCAGCGTGACCCGCATATCGATCTGCTGACCTCGCTGGCTCTGGCGACCGGAACCTTCAGCATCGCCAATCAGCTGGGGATGTCCGGAGCGATTGCCGTCGTCGTGGCCGGACTATGTTTCGGAACCAGTTACAGCCATTCCGTTTTCGATGAAGTATCCCGCAAGGAACTCGACATTGCATGGACGCTGATTGACGAAGTGCTGAACGTGCTCCTGTTCATGCTCATTGGCTTTGAAATATTGGAGATCACGCCGCATCTGTTTACGGTGCTGGCGACGCTTGCCGTGATCCCGCTGTCTATTGCCGTGCGGGCATTGAGCGTGCTGTTCTCCACCCTGCCGGTTCATCTCCGGCAGTGGGAACGGGGCCGTGTTCTCGGTATCCTGACATGGGGCGGCCTGCGTGGCGGCATCTCGGTTTCTCTGGCGCTTGGCCTACCACCCGGAGACCTGCGCGACCTGCTACTGCCTGTTTGCTATGGTGTCGTGGTGTTCACCATCATCGTGCAGGGTCTGACCATGGAGCGGGTCGCCCGCAGGCTCTATCCGTCAATCGCTTCCCGGTCGCAATAATGCCCTCCTCCCTTCTCCCGGTCTCGATTTCCGCCCGGCGGATTCTCATTCTCGGGCTTGTCGCAGGCTATGTGGATGCCCTGAGTTTCGTCGATCTGGGCGGTGTCTTTGCAGGCGCGATGACGGGCAATACCACGCATATGGGCGCCTCGTTTATCAGCGGAAACTGGCACCATGGCCTGCTTCTGGTGGGTGTGCTGGGTGTCTTTTTCCTTGCCGCCATCCTGTCCGGCCTGATGCGGCTGTTATGGTCGCCAGCTTATGGTGTCATGGTGATGACAATCTTCATGGTTCTGGCACAGATCGTGCATGGATCCTCCCTACGCTACTGGGGCGAATTTCTCGTGCTTCCGGCACTGCTGGCTGTTCAGGGCGAAACGATCGCGAAATTCTCCGGCACGCCCATGCCCACGATCGTCGTGACAACAAACCTGCTGAAAGCCGCATCGGGAATTGCGGAATGGATGGCGTCATGGATTGCGCCGGACAGGAACATTCGCCCTATCGCAGGAAGCATTTTTCTGCCGCTACTTTCGTGGGGGGCTTTTCTGGCAGGCGTGATGGCCGCCGCTACGGGGCTGGCCTTGCACGGTAGTTTTCCGTTCCTGTGGCCCGTCCCTTTCCTTGTCTTTCTATACCGGGATATCTGGAAAACAGAACGTGCAGGGCAAGACGATAATTGAACATTCAGTCCGGCAGGACCAGATCAGACGTGGGACGTAATGCGTTCACGAATGCGAATATGCCTCTCGGTTAGGTCGGGTTTTCATGCCTGACAGCCGACATTCTCCTTCCCCCCCCCAAAGCTGACATGAGCGGACCAAATATCTGGTGTCAGTTTTCCCCTCTGCAGTCCGCATTCAGAGCAGCAGAATTATCGACATACGGTTTCAACATCTGCCGTCGATACATCGTCAGGTAAGGAGTCGATTTTCGCTGACAGGTATTCTCCGGCCCGCATTGTTCCAGCGAATCAATAACTGTCCCCGGAAACGTGGCCCGCCCTTGTCCCCCGGCAGGGTGTGAGACGTGCGCAAAGATAGAGCCTGTTCATCCGGCGCAGTTCATCCGGCGCACCTGGTGTTGTCGGAGCGTCCTTCAGGGTCATACCCAGCATGACCTTCATATTATTCAAGACAACCGCCGCAATATCGCCGGCCGTCTGTTCGTCCAGTCCGGGCGCGCACACCCGCAGGGCGGCCGAAATGCCGACCAGGGCCTGCTGGCGTGATCGGTCACGGATTTCCGTCCGGTCAGTATGCGCCTCCATCAGCGCCGGAAGGGATTTTACACGCGGGTAAAGCACCGCCAGCAGGTCAATCAGGATGTCAGCCAGTTGTTCAGGCGAAAGATCCGCTGCGCGCCTTTCCAGCGCTTCATATTCGTCATGCACGATCGCCATGTGTTGCTGCAAGAGTGCTTCCCCGACGGCCTCCTTGTTGGGGAAAAAACGGTAGAGCGAACCGATCTTCGCGCCGGCCCTGCTGGCAATCTCCGCCATTGTGGTGGCTTCGTACCCATGTTCCGCCATGAGATCGGACGCAGCCGCAAGCAGCTCCGCTACCCGCTGCCGCCCGACTGCGCGGCGTGGCTGAAGTGTCCCCCGTTTCTCACTTGACGTATTTGAGTCCATACTCAAATATACCCCTGTTTGAGTGTCTCCTCAATTTTTACCAGTTCCGTGCTACCCGGACAACAGATCCGACCCGCATGAACCAGCAGGAAGAACCGTCATGATTTCTCTTTCAGCGCCCCGGACCGCCCTGATCCTGATTGATCTCCAGAAAGGTATTGTCGATCGGACGCTGGCTCCTTTCACGGGAGAGGCGGTTGTCGAACGCTCCAAAAAGCTTGCATCCCGGTTTCGGGCCGCAGGTTCGCCCGTCATTCTGGTCAATGTCGCCTTTGCTCCCGATTTCGCCGACGCCGTGCATACCGAGGTCGATCGTCCTTTTGCGCCGCCCCCAGGTGGATTTGCCCCTGACTGGACCGAACTGGTCGAGGGGCTGGCCGAGCCGACAGACCTGCTAGTCACAAAGAAACAGTGGGGTGCCTTCTATGGAACCGACCTGGATCTTCAGCTTCGGCGGCGCGGAATCACGACGATCGTTCTGGGTGGCATCGCAACGAATATGGGTGTCGAGTCCACAGCCCGCGCTGCACATGAGCACGGTTATGGCGTGGTGATCGCGGAAGATCTGACATCCACTTTCGCCGAAGAAATGCAGCGTTTTGCCTGTGACCATGTTTTCCCGATGCTCGGCCGCGTTACGACCAGTGACGCCATCACTCTGGAGCCCTGAGCAAAATAGCGGCCCGCAGCCCTTCAACGCCGTGACATAAATCTGAAAGCAACAGCTTTGCCGCAATCGCAAGAGCCCGCCCGACTTCCGGCGGGCATCTGGAAAATCGTCAGTGTCGCGGCGATCGGGTCTTTCATGTCGCAACTGGATGCGACGATCGTGAATGTCTCGCTACCGGATCTCGTCACGACAATGCACGCACCATTTTCGGTCATCCAATGGGTGGTGAGCGGCTATCTGTTGGCACTTGCCCTGACACTGCCGTTGAGTGGCTGGCTTGTGGGCCGTATTGGCGGCAGGGCGGTTTATGTGGGGTGTTTCGGTGCTTTTACGATTACTTCAGGTCTCTGTGCCCTGGCATGGTCAGCGTCGTCGCTCATCACATTCCGCCTCTTGCAAGGGATGGCGGGAGGATTGCTTGCACCTATGGCGCAGATGATGGTTGCCCGCGCAGCGGGCAGCCATTTGCCAAAAGTGGCCAGTGCCGTCACCATGCCGGTCCTGCTTGCCCCGCTTCTCGGGCCGGTCGTCGCGGGCGCGATCCTGTCGGTGGCGTCCTGGCGGTGGATCTTTCTTCTCAACCTGCCATTTGGTCTGCTGGCGCTCGTACTTGCCGTCCTGTTTCTGCCTGACGATCGGGCTGAGGTGCGACCCCGCTCGCTTGATATGACGGGGCTGGCTCTGCTGGCGCCCGCGCTGAGTTTTCTTCTTTATGGAACCGATCATGCGGGCCAGCTTCTCGGGCAAATAGTCCTGTGCGGTGCTCTGCTGCTGTTTGTCGCGTACTTCCGTTGGGCGCAACGGAAAGGTGACAGCGCGCTGATTGATCTCAGGCTGTTTCACACGCCTGCGTTTTCAGCGGCCGCGACGACCATGTTCCTGTTGAATGGGGTGACGTTTGCCGGACAGATGCTGCTACCGGTATGGCTCATTCATGCCTGTGGCGTCTCATCCGACCGGACCGGCCTGTTCATGCTGCCGCTGGGGCTGGGGATGATGTGTACCTATCCCCTGATGGGACATCTCACGGACCGCTTTGGTATCCGCAGGCTGACCAGTTGTGGCGCACTCTGCGCCTGTGTCGGCTCGTTGCTGCTCGCTGTCCTTGCTTATACCGGCCTGAATGGCGGCATATTGGCCATTGCCCTGTTCCTGCGTGGGGCCGGCATCGGCACAGTCGGGATTCCTGCTATGAGCGCGGGTTATGCGTCCGTTGCACGGCCGAACATTCCTATGGCGACGACCGCGCTGAACATCGTGCAGCGGATTGGTGGGCCAACCATAACAACGCTCTGCGCCACGTTTCTTGGATGGCAACTGCCGACCGCCGCCATTCCCCATGCCATTTCAGGCGCATTCACCGAAACATTCGGCCTGCTCTGCATGTTTCATGCCCTGTTGTTGGTGGCAACGCTCCAGCTGCCGTCAGCGCTTCACAGGAAAACGTTGTCGTCATAACTAAATGGGATCCAGATTTTTATACGACGTGATGCAGGAAGCCGTCACAGGATGGATATCGTGGGCATAGTCACGGGCTAGTTTCCTTCCCGGAAGCCACCATCCGGCGGTACACCATGGACGCCTGCGGTTGGGCTGGTTCCGGTGCATTTATTTTGTGGCTACGTTGAGCTAATCTCCGTGTCGTCCTTGCACGCGGGAACGGATGCTCAGTCGAAACCCGAGGAAAATAACGCATGTCAAAGGACGATCGCACCAAGGTCATTCCCGGACGGACGCCGGAATCAGCGGCTATGGTGGCAAGCGTCAGGCGAGCCATGGCGATTACGCCGGTTCTCAACCGTTTGACATATGACGAGGCGGATAAAATCCGGGCTGTGTTCAGCGATCTCATCGGCCAGAAGGTGGACGACAGCTTTTCGCTCATACCGCCATTCTATACGAGTGGTGGCGAGCATATCCGGGTTGGGCGCAACGTCTTTATCAATCAGAACTGCACCCTGTACGATCTGGGTGGGATCGACATTGGTGATGATGTGATGATCGGACCCAATGTGAGTCTCATCACGTCGAGCCACCCGGTCGCACCGTCTCAGCGACGCGCTTGCGTTATTGCAAAACCCATCGTGATCGAGAGAAACGTCTGGATTGCAGCCGGCGTAACGATCACTGGCGGGGTGACGGTTGGCGAAAACTCGGTTGTGGCCGCAGGTTCTGTCGTCACGAAGGACGTTCCCCGGAACTGCCTTGTCGGCGGAAATCCGGCACGAGTCATTCGTTCTATCGGCGATGACTGAGGACACACCTGCACCGGGTTGAGACTGCCGAGACACATTGGTTCCCATATCAATCGCTTTTCGTTCGGGCGCACGACAGAGGACCGCTCGTTTTCCCGGTCTTAGCGGACAGGCGACAATCGCCTCATCGCGGCCATGTATAAGCTTGCTCAAGGTTTCAATAAGCAGACATTCTATGTTGGCGACGCAAGCCACGCCGCCAGTTGCCGGACCATGGATCTGGCGACACGACCCGCCCCCAGCAGGGTAGCGCATGCAGGACCACACCAGGAGCCATAACCCAGCAGCCAGAGACGTGGCTCCCTGACGGCCTGCTGCCCGTTAACGCGGATCAGCCCGTCCGGCTCGATCACGTCGAGTGGCGCAAATGCGGAGAGCGCGGGTCGGAAGCCGGTACACCAGATGATCGCGTCGATGGCTTCTTCCCGCCCGTCGGGCCAGACGACGCCCGTTGCGGTCATACGTACAAACGGGCGCACCGCGTGGAGCACGCCTCGCTCCCTGGCGGCGCGCACAGGTGGTACCATGACGATATCGCCAAAACCGCTGGCAGGCATGGCCGACGGGCCGCCGAGAACGCGAGCGGTCGCCCGCTCGAACAGAACCCGTCCATCCACGTCATCGGGCAGGAAGACGGGGTCATGCAGCGTGACCCATGTTGCCTGAGCGACAAGCGACAGCTCCGCCATAATCTGTGCCCCGGAGTTGCCCCCACCCACCACCAGCACACGTCGGCCGGCAAAGGGCGCGGCATTCCGGTAATGGCTGGAATGGAGTTGCGTCCCGCCGAAGAGGTCACGCCCCGCGACATCGGGAACAAAGGGGGCTGACCACGTACCGGTCGCCCCGATAACCGCACGGCCAAGAAAATCACCCGCGCTGGTTCTGACAGTCAGAAGTTTTCCGTTCGCGCGCTCCACACACTCGACCATGACCGGACGGCGGATCGGCGGCGCATAGCGCGCCTCGTAGCGGTGCAGATAGTCCAACACCTCGTCACGGGTCGGATAGCCGCCATCCGGCGTGTCTGGCATCGGCCAGCCGGGCAGCGAACTGTAGGACGCGGGTGAAAACAGATGCAGGGAGTCCCAGCCATGCACCCATGCACCACCCGCCTGCGTCCCGTTATCAAGAATGACGTAACGCAGTCCGGTCCGTCGTAGAAAATACGACGCGGCGAGGGCCGCCTGACCGCCTCCCACGATCACAACATCGAACTGTTCCGCCATTGCCCGGCTCACAGACTTTCCGGGAGACGGAATTCCGCCTTGCGTTCGCTGTAGCGATCAACGAGGTAGTCGGTCCGGTCGCGCAGCAGCCATGTGAACTTCATCAGCTCCTCCATGACATCTACCATCCGGTCATAGAGGGGGGATGGCTTCATCCGGTCATCGTCACCGAACTGGGTATAGGCCATCGGCACGCTGGACTGATTGGGGACGGTGAACATCCGCATCCACCGGCCCAGCACCCGTAGGGCATTGACGGAATTGAAGCTCTGCGATCCGCCCGAAACCTGCATGACCGCCAGCGTGCGGCCCTGCGTCGGGCGGATCGAGCCTTCGGTCAGGGGCAACCAGTCGATCTGGTTCTTGAACACGGCAGTGATGTTGCCGTGCCGTTCGGGGCTGCACCAGACCTGGCCTTCAGACCAGATCGAGAGTTCCCGCAGTTCCCGCACCTTCGAATGACTTGCGGGCACGGAATCCGCTACCGGCAGGCCGGTCGGGTCGAACACCCGTGTCTCGGCCCCCAGCACCTTCAGGATGCGTTCTGCCTCAAGCACCAGCAACCGGCTGAAGGATCGGGGGCGCAAAGAGCCGTAGAGAAGAAGGATACGCGGCGGATGGTCATCCCGTGGGTGTGGCTCAAGCCGCGCGAGGTCAATCCGTTCGAGATATTCAGGATGCAGGGCGGGCAGCTCAGATTCGGTCATAGATATCGGTCCCTTCGTGCATTACGGATGGCTGATCCGGGGCAGCCACAGAGCCAGCGCCGCGAGTGTTGCCAGCAGGACGGGCGGCGTAATCGCCAGTCCAACTTTCATATACTGCCCCCATGTGACCCGATGGTTCTTGGATGCCAGCACATGCAGCCACAGCAGTGTTGCGAGACTACCAATCGGCGTGAATTTTGGCCCGAGGTCGCAGCCGATGACGTTGGCATAGATCATCAGGTCGCGTGTCAGCGGCGTGATGTCGTGAGCCTGTTGGATCGCCAGCGCCCCGACCAGCACACTCGGCATATTGTTCATGATGGACGACAGAACAGCCGCCAGAAAGCCGGTGCCGATGGTGGCCGTGAACGTCCCCTGATGGCCAAGCCAGACCAGTGCGGTCGCAAGGTAGTCAGTCAGCCCGGCATTGCGCAGCCCGTAGACCACCAGATACATGCCCAGGGAGAAGATCACGATCTGCCACGGGGCGCCCCGCAGCACCTTGCGAACAGGGATCACCCGGCCATACCCGGCGACGAGCAACAGGGTTCCGGCGGCCAGGCAGGCTACGACACAGACCGGGATATGAAACGGCGCTGTCAGGAAATAGGCCGCCAGAACGAGGGCCAGCAGCGGAAATGCCGCCCGGAATACATGGTGGTCACGAATGGCCGTGGCAGGTGCGGGCAGTTCGGCGACGGGATAGGTCGCAGGCACCTGCCGCCGGTACCACAGCCACAGGACGGCAAGCGTTGCACCAAGTGCTACCAGATCGACAGGGACCATGATCGCGGCATAGCGATCGAACGCAATGCCAAAGAAATTGGCGCTGACGATGTTCACCAGGTTGGAGATGACAAGCGGCAGGCTGGTGGTATCCGCGACGAAGCCAGTGGCGATAATAAAGGCCAGCGCCGCAGCAGGGCTGAGGCGAAGCTGCGTGAGGATGGCGATGACGATGGGCGTCAGCAGCAGGGCCGCGCCGTCATTGGCGAACACAGCCGCAATGGCCGCTCCCAGCACCACGATCAGCGGGAACAGCGTCCGGCCTCGCCCTTTGCCCCAGCGCACGACGTGCAGGGCGGCCCAATGGAAGAATCCGGCCTCATCCAGCAACAGCGAGATGACGATCAGCGCGATAAAGGTAAAGGTTGCGTCCCAGACGATGTGCCAGACGACAGGAATGTCGTGCCAGTGGATCACGCCAGCCGCCAGGGCCACGGCGGCGCCTGCCATGGCACTCCAGCCGATACCCAGCCCCCGAGGCTGCCAGATGACAAAAACCAGCGTGGCAACGAAAATCAGAAGCGCCAGCATCAGACGATCCGCTTGCCGGATTCATCGACGATCTTCTCCCCGTCCTCTTTGACGAAAGCGCCTCTCTGCGGGTTGGGCAGGATGTCCAGAACCACCTCGGACGGACGGCAGAGTGCCGTACCCAGCGGGGTGACGACGATGGGCCGGTTGATCAGGATTGGATGCGCCATCATGGCGTCGATTAGGTCGTCATCGCTCAAGGCCGGATTATCGAGGCCAAGCTCATCATAGGGCGTGCCCTTGCGCCGCAGGAGATCGCGAACCGAGATCCCCATGCGCGTGATCAGACTGACCAGTTCGGCGCGCGATGGCGGTGTTTTGAGGTATTCGATGATGGTTGGCTCGATCCCCGTATTTCGGATCAGGGCAAGCGTATTGCGCGATGTGCCGCAATCCGGGTTATGATAGATCGTGACGCCGGTTGGCTCGATGCCAATGTCGCGCAATTTCGTCACCAGACTTGCAGTCGCAAGCTTGGCCAGCGGCAATGCGACAAGCAGGGAAATCCGGTTCTTCAGACCCTTGAACGCCGAGACGAACGCTCGCTCCCGGTCGGCATCGGTTCCCGAAACATTACTCGGATCGGGAATGCCCCAATGGGCCGTGATGGGTTTCCCCGGCCATACCGGACAGACTTCTCCAGCAGCGTCATCGCAGACGGTAAAAACGAAATCCATAACGGGAGCGTTCGCAACAGCAAACTCATCCCAGGGCTTGGAACGCAGTCCCTCGGTCGGGTAGTCGAAGTTCGCCAGCACTTTCAAGGCGAGAGGATTGACCTGCCCCTTGGGATGGCTACCGGCGGAGAAGACCCTGAACTGGCCGGCACCATCCTTGCGCAGGATGCTCTCGGCCAAGATTGAACGTGCGGAATTACCCGTACACAGAAACAAGACATTGAAGACGCGATCGGTCATTGGGGGGCTCACTCGGATGGGCAGCAGGACGACAGTTCTGCAACCAGTGGCTCACAAAGTTCAGGGCTTTGCCCGCAGCAGTCCTTGACGAGAAACAGCATCAGTTCCCGTAGGCGCGGCAGGCAGGCACGATAGACAATCACACGGCTATGGCGCTGCGAGGTCAGCAGGCCAGCACGGGTCAGAGTGGCGAGATGGGCCGAGATCGTGTTCTGCGGGACATCGAGATGCCGCGCGACGTCTCCGGCCGGCAGCCCGTTCGGTTCGTGGCGCACCAGCAGGCGGAAGATTTCCAGCCGCGTGGACTGCGACAGGGCGCCGAGTGCGGCAAGGGCGGATTCTGTATCCATAAATCGACGATCACGGATATGTTGTCGTAAGTCAAGCTATTCTATGTGAGAAAACAGAGATCAGGACCGTCGGCTTCGTTAATTTTGATGCTCAGACCAGACCTTCCGCCCTCCCCCCCCTTTCCTGCCGGGAAAAGGCCGCGGATTTTGGGTGCGTCCGGGGCCTTCAGAGTCAGAGGGCTGCGCGGATTTTCGTGACGGGTTGAGAGGATGGGAGAGAGTCTCCTGTTCGCCCGTCATGGAGTGTTTCGCCATGGCGACCGCTATTCCCAAAATCAGCCTGAGTTCGTCCCGCGACATCCCCTTCAACCGGTTGGTGCTGTCCCAGTCCAACGTGCGGCGTGTGAAGTCCGGCCTGTCGATTGAGGAACTGGCCCGCGACATCGAGCGCCGCGGGTTGCTGCAGAGCCTTAACGTCCGCCCCGTCCTTGATGATGCTGGTGTCGAAACCGGCAGCTATGAAGTGCCTGCCGGTGGGCGTCGTTTCCGTGCCCTCGAACTGCTGGTGAAGCAGAAGAAACTGGCTAAGACGGCGCCCGTGCCGTGCGTCGTGCGCGAGGCCGGATCGGCCATCCTTGCCGAGGATGATTCCCTTGCCGAAAATGTTCAGCGCGTGGCCCTGCATCCGCTGGACCAGTTCCGTGCCTTCCGTGACATGCTGGAGAAAGGCATGTCCGAGGAGGAAGTCGCCGCAGCGTTCTTCGTCGCACCGACCGTGGTCAGACAGCGCCTGCGGCTGATGACCGTGTCCGACAAGCTGCTGGATATCTATGAGCAGGACGGCATGAACCTGGAGAAGCTGATGGCCTTTTCCATCAGCGATGACCATGCCCGCCAGGAGCAGGTCTGGGAGATTGTCAGCCAGAGCCATAACCGCGAGCCCTATGTTATTCGCCGCATGCTGACGGAGAAAACCGTGCGGGCTTCGGACCGTCGCGTGCGCTTCGTCGGACTGGACACCTATCTCGCGGCCGGTGGGCCTATCATGCGCGACCTGTTCGAGGCCGATGACGGCGGCTGGCTGCAGGATCCGGCCATTCTGGACCGGCTGGTCATGGAAAAGCTGCAGGAGGCGGCTGAACAGGTCCGCGCCGAGGGCTGGAAGTGGGTCGAAACCGCCCTGTCGTTCCCATGGGGGCACACAAGGCAGTTCGTCGAGATCGATGGCACGGAAGTGCCCCTGACCGATGAAGAGACAGCCCGTCTTGAAGCCCTGCGTGCCGAGCAGGAAGCCATCGAGGCTGAATACGCCCAGGCCGATGAATACCCTGATGAGGTGGATGCACAGCTGGGCGAGATCGAACAGGCCATTCTTGCCCTGGAAGCCCGTCCCCTCGCATTCGATCCCGCTGACATGGCGCGGGCCGGGGCCTTCGTCAGCCTTGCCAGCGATGGCACGCTGCAGGTGGAGCGGGGCTTCGTCCTACCCGAGGACATGCCGACTGAGCCGGAAGAGACCGATGATGCGGGCAGCGCCGATGAATACGATCGCCCCGCATATGATGGGCAGGACCATGATAGCACAGGCCATGGTTATCAGGAGGGCGACAACATCGCTCCCGACGTCGAGCCCGAGGAAGAAGACGGGATCAAACCACTGCCTGACCGGCTTCTCACTGAACTGACGGCCTGGCGCACGCTGGCCCTGCGGGATGCTTTTGCCAGCAACCCGCACATCGCGCTGACCGAAATGCTGCATACGCTGGTGCGTGATGTTTACTGGCAGACATCGGGTGCGGACTGCCTGGAAGCCTATGTCCGGGAAATTTCTCTGCCGGTCCATTCGCCCGATATGCCGGGCAGTGTGCCGGCCCACGCGCTGCGCCAGCGCAACGAAGGCTGGAAGCACGACCTGCCCGATGACGAGGATGCGCTGTGGCGCTGGATCGACGGGCTGGACGATGCCAGTCGAATGGCTCTGCTGGCGCATTGCCTGTCCTTCGGGGTCAACGCACTCTACGAGCGCATGCCCGCCTACGGCGCGGTGTCTCAGCGCAGCGTCACCGAGCGCCTCAAGCGGGCCGATCGTCTGGCGTCGGCCCTCAGCCTTGATCTGGTTGAGGCGGGCTGGCAGCCGACGGTCGAGAACTATCTCGGCCGGGTGACCAAGGCGCGCATCCTGCAGGCGGTGCGGGAAGCACGCGGTGACGAGGCGGCTGACCGTATTGCCCACCTGAAAAAGCCCGACATGGCGCGCGAGGCCGAGCGGCTGCTGGATGGTTCGGGCTGGCTGCCCGAGGCGTTGCGCACGGCAGGAGGTGCAGAGCAAGTGCCGGTTGAAACGGCAACGGTGGACGAGGGTATGGAGGCCATCGCCGCCGAGTAACCCTTATGAGGTCTGGAACTTTGAGACAGCGGCTTCCGGGCACCGGAAGCCGCTTTTTTTATGTCCGGCGCCCCGGAAAGAGGGAGAGGGCGGCTTCGCCTTCTGTGCCGAATAACCGGCATCAGAGGAGAGTTTTCCATGACCACAGCCACCATCCTGCCCCCTGCGTCCCGTGGCGCCGCATCTGGCGGTTTCCGGATTGATCCCTCCCGTGGCGAACGCAGCACCCGCGTATCGTCCGAATGGTTCTCGCGCCCCGATGACGAGCGGTATCTCTCGCTGTCCGACCTGCATGCCGCGACCCTGGCGCGGGCGGATCGGGCTACGGCCCGCACTGTCGAGAGCCGCGCCATCCGTGTGGAAGCATCCCGCGACAATACCGAGCGCCTGACCTTGACCGTGCCGGGGCAGAATGAGCCGATCGCGCCCACCCACTGGTCCTTTGGCCAGATGTGCAGTCTGGTCGGCGCACCATCGTCCTATCTGCGTAACCTTCCGGCCCCACTGGCGGCGATCAATTTGCAGCATGGGCTGCTGTCGCATCGCGCCGAACTGGTGAAAACGCTGGAAACCGAGGACGGGCGTGTGGAACTGCGCGCCGTGACGGGGCCAGATTACGGCCGCATCTGGGACCACGAACTGGTTGGTGCAGTACAGAAAATTGCCGGTGACGGCACAGGCGATACCAACTGGAAGGTGCCGGGCGTTATCGACTGGGCGACCATGACCCATAATCCCTATGTCGACATCACGAAGGAGACCACGACGCTCTACGCATCGGATCGCGATGTCTTCCTGTTTCTGGTCGACGACACGCATCCGATCGAGGCCGGACGCCTGCCCAATGGCGATCCCGATCTCTATTTCCGGGGCTTCTATGCCTGGAATTCGGAAGTCGGAAGTAAAAGTCTCGGTATTGCGTCGTTTTATCTACGCGGAGTGTGCCAAAATAGAATGCTCTGGGGCGTGGAAAATTTCGAACAGATCACGATCCGGCATAGCAAGTTTGCCGCCTTGCGCTTTGTGCATCAGGCGACACCGGCGCTCCGGAATTTCGCTACGGCCAGCCCGGCCTCGTTCGTCTCCGGCATTCAGGCGTCACGTCGTGCGCTGGTTGCCAGAACAGATGACGATCGGGAAAGTTTCCTGCGTCGTCGTGGGTTCTCCAAACCGGAAACCACCAGGATCATCGAAACTGTGCTGCACGAGGAGGGACGCAAGCCCGAGAGCGTGTTCGATTTCGTACAGGGAATTACGGCGTTGGCCCGTACGAAAACCAACCAGGACACACGACTGGATCTGGAGGGCAGGGCACGCAAGCTGATGGAGAAGGTCGGATGAGCGGGCCTGTCATCAGAAAGTGGCGTGGTGGGGAAGGGGCGGCGGACAGGGGCCGCCGCCTTTTGCCTGTCGGCAGGTCAGTCGTTCAGGCTGTCCTTGAGCGCCTTGGCAGGCGTGAAGGCCAGCTTGCGCGAGGCCGCGATCTGGATGGTCGCACCCGTGGCCGGGTTGCGGCCTTCGCGGGCGGCGACTTCCCTGACCTTGAACTTGCCGAAGTTCGGCAGGGTGATTTCATCACCGGCCTTGGCGGCGGCGGTCATCGCTTCGATCAGTGCGTCCAGCACCTTGCGGGTATCGGTTTTGCTCGTGTCGGTGGTGGTGGCGATATGATCGACCAGATCGGCAATCTTCATGAAACTATCCTTTTGCATTCGGGCCTGTGCCCGTTGCCTCTGCCGTTACGGGGGAATCATGGCGGCATCAAGCCTGCAGGGAGGGTGAGATGACAGATACGCAGTCATGGGATGCTGGCGATCTGGCCCGCAGGCTGGCTGAAAATGCCGAGGCGGTCTGTTGGCATTACCTCTCGGCCGGGCGACGGCACGGCAATTACTGGCTGGTCGGCGACGTCCACAACACGCCGGGACGGTCGCTCTATGTCCGCCTGCATGGTGGACCGGACGGCCGTGGCCGTGCGGGGAAATGGACGGATGGCGCGACAGGACAGCACGGCGATCTGCTCGACATCATCCGTGAAAGCCTCGGGCTGCTGGATTTTCGCGATGTCGCCGACGAGGCCCGGCGCTTTCTCTGCCTGCCGCAACCACAGCCACGACAGCCCCCGGATCGCGGCCGCTCCCATGCGTTCAGCCACGATACTTCGGGGCAGGCATCTGGCACCGCAGACGCCGCACGTCGGCTCTGGTCCATGTCCCGCCCTATCGTCAGCACATTGGCGGAAACCTGGCTGCGGCATCGTCACCTGACACGTCTGACGGACCTGTCATCCTTGCGTTTCCACCCGGATTGCTACTATCGTGCCGATACCGACAGTCCGACCGAGACCTGGCCCGCGATGATCTCCGCCGTGACCGACCTTGCTGGCCGTGTTACCGGCGTCCATCGCACTTGGCTGGCGCGCGACGGACGCGGCAAGGCGCCCGTCGCCAAGCCCCGTCGGGCCATGGGCGACCTGCTTGGCAACGCCGTGCGCTTTGGCACGGTGTCCGACGTTCTGGCGGCGGGCGAGGGGATCGAGACGGTGCTCTCGCTCCATGAAATCACGCCCGATCTGCCGCTGGCCGCCTGCCTGTCCTCGGCGCATCTCGCCGCCATGGTGTTTCCAAATACGCTGCGGCGCCTTTACGTGCTGCGCGATGACGATCCCGCCGGGGACCATGCGGTGACGACCCTGCAGGACCGGACGCAGGAGGCCGGGATCGAGTGCCTCGTGCTGTCACCGCGTCTGGCGGATTTCAACGATGATCTCCGCTATCTCGGGCGTGGCGCAATGCGGGCGATCCTGCATCCCCAGCTTGCCCCGCAGGATGTGGCGCGGTTCCTGCATCCGGTCACACACTGAGGTGGGCCGGGAAGGTGGTGTGAGGGTCAGCTTCTTTCCGGTGTGGCGCGGGGCTGTCCCGTTTCCGGATGAGGCGCGCCCGCGTCCTTTCAGGAAGGGGAGCGGGCGTCAGCCAGGCCGGGCCTGCAATGGCGGAGCCGGCTATTTTCCGCCGCGCGTGCCGCGCTTTGCATCGCGAAGCAAAATAGCCGTCTCCCTGCCATCCTTCACTGCGTTCCGGCCGCGCGCGAGCGAGCGGTTCCGGCCCGGCCTTCATCTGCCGCTATCCGCCCCCGGAAAGGCCGCGAGGGGCGCGGCCGAGACCGGAGGACAGACCCATGACCCGCACACAGGACGATTTCGAACCCGCGCACGCCACCTCCTCCACCGCCCACGTGCTGGCGGAACTCCAGCTTTACGGCCACCGTCCCTTCGAAGACGAGCCGGACGCGAGACCGCTGCCCGACGCCAGCCAGATCGAGGGCGCGGTGGCTGACATCTTCGACACCCTGTCAGCCACGCTGACCGACACGCGGCTCGAACCCGATCTCGAACCGCTGCTCTGGTCCACGGTCAACGTCTTTCACCGCATGGTCGGGCAGGTGGAGCGTGATCTCGACCGCAACGAGCAGGCGCAGAAACGCAGCCAGCAGGAACAGGATGGCAGCGAGATCCGCTCGGTGGAACTGGAACGTCTCATCGCCGAAGGGCTGACCCTGCTGGAGCGACGCAACGCCTACGAAATCTTCCGCGACCTCGCCTGCGACCAGTTCGAACGCCTGACCATGTCGCCCTGGCGACCGCGCTCCGGTTCGCTGGTCAGCCGCAGCACCCTGACGGCGTCGATGATCGACAGCCGCGATTTTCTCAACGCCCGCCGCAAGGCCGAAACCGAACTGCTCGTACCTCCTGGGCCCAAGGTCGCGGTCACCGGCGGGCTCGATTACGAGGATCATCTCCTCATCTGGAACCGTCTGGACAAGGTGCGCGAGAAGCATCCCGACATGGTGCTGTTGCATGGCGGCTCACCGAAAGGCGCTGAATTCATTGCCTCCCGCTGGGCCGATCACCGCGAAATTTCGCAGATCGCCTTCAAGCCGGACTGGAACCGGCATGGCAAGGCCGCCCCGTTCCGGCGCAACGACGCCCTGCTGAAAGTCCTGCCTGTAGGCGTCATGGTGTTTCCGGGATCGGGCATTCAGGACAACCTGGCCGACAAGGCCAAACAGATGGGTATCCCGGTCTGGAGGTTCCGCAGGGAGGGTGGCGCGTGAGCGCCATTCCCATGACTGTTTCATGAAGGCGGCCTGACATCTGCTGCCAGATGCCTGGGCCGCAATGACGTCGGGCTCCCCAGACGCTGCGCACCTGATGGCGGGAAGCACGTTCGCCCGTCATCCGGAAGGCCCCACCCGGAGAACCGGCGGGACGGAGTTCGATGGCAGCCCCGTGCGTCTGCGGGGACGGTCCATTGGGATGAAAAGCCCGCGCCAACCCCATCGGTGAAAGGGCCGGGACGGCAGGCAGCGAACGAGGGATCATCCGGCCCGCTTTGAAAGGATGCGCCTGTGCCGGGAGCGGGGGCCTGTCGCACTGCACGGGCGACCCTGCCCATGAGCGGGTGAAAAGGCGGCGTAACATCGGGGACGGCAAAAACGACCACTGGACGGGGCCAGTTTACAACAGTGGCAGCGTGACAGTCTCGCGCCAGATCGCATCGTCCCCCACCTGACGGACCGGTCATGCCGGCATCGCATCTCCGGGGGGCTGTCGGGTCCGCACACCATGGCCTCTGTCGGATGGCTGATCTAGCCGAAGACCGGCTGCGCCTCGATCGGCTGGCCGCAACGGCGTTCCAGAACTTTCTTCCCCTGACGGCTGCGCCGTCATTCCTCGCGAGACAAGAAAGTTCCGGCCCTGCCGTCCTCCGCTGCGCTGCGGCCCTGAAGGGTGCTCTGCCGCTCGCCTCCGGCTGGTCGATCGCCATCGAGGCCACGGTGGTTGCGGCCCGATAACAGCATGGAGATACGACAATGGCTAACATCGGTTCCTTCAAGAAGGTGGGCGAAGGCTTCGAAGGCGAAATCGTCACCCTGGCCCTGCAGGCCCGCAACGTCCGCCTGGTGGCCGAAACCAACCGTCCCAACGACAACGCCCCCAACTACCGCGTCTATCTGGGCAGGATTGAACTCGGTGCGGCCTGGACCCGCCGCTCCAGCGAAGGGCGCACCTATCTGAGCCTGAAGCTGGATGATCCTTCCTTCGCCGCCCCGATCTTCGCCAACCTGTTCACCGACGAGGACGGCGAGGGTTACTCCCTGATCTGGACCCGGCCCCGCAGCCGGAACGGGGACTGAACCTCCCACACCCAACCCCGCCCGGTCTCTCCGGGCGGGGCCTTCTGGGTCTTTTTTCCGGGTGCTCTTCCGGGGCGCGGGCGACAGCGCTGGTCGCCCGACGTGAGACGCAGGAGGAACACGAGGCTTTCCCTCAGCCTTCCCATTGTACCATGCGCGAGGGCGCACCGCGTCAAGGACGCGTGGTCCCCCCAATTTTGCCCGGCGCACCCGTGCCGGGCACGCCGAGCAAAATCGGCTCCCCCACGCGCCGGCGAGCCGGTCGCCTGCGGCGATCCCTGACCCGGTCCGCCCCGGCATGAGCCGTCCGTCCTGTCTTCGAGAAACGAAAGGAACAGGACGATGACCACGCTACACGACCATATCCAGATGCTGCGCGCCGAACTGACCAGCTTTCATCTCAGCAAACGCGAGCGCCGACAGATCGAGCGCGAACTCAAAGAGGCGCTTGCACAACAGACCCGTATCGAATCACACAGGCCGCCACCGCCCCATTGAGGGCGGATACGGCAGGGTGAGGAAGCCTATTTCTGATCGTCCGTCGGGAAGTGACTTTCGTCCAGTAGCGCGGCCGGCCGCACGTCCAGTGCCTGCGACGCATGCCACAGCGAAAGCAGCGTCGCGTTCTGGCGCCCGGTCTCGATCCAACTGATATAGGCGCGGTCCACGCCCATCCGTTCCGCCAGGGCCTCCTGGCTGAGACCGGCGGCGCGCCGCAGGCGCCTCACGTTCGCGCCGAAAAGTCCTCGGATGTCCATCCGCAGGATAGGAACGATTTGTGTATTATCGCGCTACGTATTATAATACACGGACGTCAAACGCCTTCTCCCGTGATGCGCTATGGGCATCACGTGATGTCGCGGAAACCGAAGTTTCCGGCCCATCTGGCGTGAATTACCCCTCAATATCGAAACTACCCGGACCTTGCCGGATATGTTTGGGATCACCTCCCTGAGTCTTCGGGACTATCCGTTCCGGTTCCGCACCGGATACTGGGTCGAATCCATGACATATCGGGGGAGGGGGACGTGCCGACAATCCGGCCGTGGGATGCCGCACCCCTTCGTCGCGCCTACGCCGGGCTCGACTCTGCCGGTCTCGCCCAGGAATGGCTGCGACACAATCCGGCCTACCGGCGCGATCATGCAGCAACCATGACGATGGGCAAGGTTGACGCCGAGGCATGGCGCGCTTTTGCTCGTCGCTGGGGGTTGCGTTTTCCCTGTCGATCCTGATCTCCCCGCCTGGCTTGCCCCCGCATTCTGGGATCCGGACATCGCGCCGGAGGTTGCCGTGCGTGGCGATGGGGGTGACATCCTGTCCCGTCTCACGCCATACGAGCGGGCACGACATGATGGTCCCGATGGCATCCATCTCGTGCTGGACAGTGCGGCGGGTCCGCTGCGCCTTGTCATAGTCGTCGATCGGCAGCCCGATGCGTCAGGAACCTGGTTCGTCATCGATGACGGGCACCTCCCGACCCGTCTGGCCTGCGTTGCACGCTTCGGCCGCCTGCTTGCCAGCCAGGCGCCCGGTCCTCTTCCTTCCAGCTTGCGCCTGAGTCCCCAGCAGAAACTGCGCCAGATCCGCATGCTCTGCATCGCCGAAGGCCGGCGCACGGGGGTGACAGCGCGCCGGATCGCAGCCGGCATCTACGGCGAGCGCATCCTGCACCTGTCCCGCAATGAGTGGCGTGCCAGCTCATGGCACCGGGCTTTCTACCGCGACCTCGACGGTGCCGACTTCTATCTGAACGGCGGCCACATCGCCCTCCTTCAGGGGCTGAAGCAGGGGGGTGACAGTCTGGCGGCCTGAACTTTGTCATCCCTCCCCACAGCTCATTCTCCGGCAGCGTCCTCCCATGAGCCGCGACATTCCGCACGCGGCCCGATCCACCGGGAGGAAGACCCCATGCGTGTCCAGCCGACTCTGCCACCGCGCTATCTGCGCACCCCGGACGCGGCCAATTTCGTTGGCCTGTCCATCCGCACCCTCGAAAAACACCGGAGTTGCGGCACCGGTCCCCTCTACCGCCAGCTTGGCGGCCGGATCGTCTATGCCGTGGAAGATCTCTGCGCCTGGGCCGATCTAAACGTCCGGCTGTCCACCGGGGATGGTGGCGGCATTCCCATGCCGGCCGATCCCCGCGCCTATATCATCCGCTTGCAGGCCAGGGCTCGCAAGGCGCAGCGGAGTGCCGGACGATGATGCCAGCCGCCGATAGCTGGCGTCAGCCCGACCGCCGCTTCGTGGTCACGGGGGCGGCAAGGCCCCGCGACGTCCGCGATCTAATGGGCCGCCCGTTCTTCCCGTTGGGGAAAACGCCGCGTGTCATCCCCGTCGATTACGAGGCGCGGCATGCCAGTGTGACGGTGTCGGCACCGGACGGATCGGGCATGGCCACGATCTGGGATGCGGACGTGCTGCTGTGGCTGACCGGACAGATCGTCGATGCCCTGAACCACGACCTGTGGGTATCGCGCCATGTGCGCTTCACGCCCTGGCGTCTGTTCCAGGATCTGGGCTGGGCGACGGGGGCGAACGAGTATCGGCGCCTGCACGGCGCGCTCGGGCGTCTGGCGGCCACGACCGTCGCTACCAACATCCGCAATGGCGCGGACTGGCGGGAGAAGCCGTTTACCTGGATCAGTGACGTCCGGATTTCCCGTGAGGATGGGGTGGCCCTGACGCTGGCGGACTGGCTGATGGAGGCCGCCTGCGACCGTTCCCGCGTCCTGAGCGTCGACCCTGCCTATTTCCGTCTTGGCGGGGGATTGGAGCGGTGGCTTTACCGCCTGGCGCGACGCCATGCCGGGCGACAGAAGGAGGGATGGTGCTTCGATCTGGCGGACCTGCATGCGCGCTCGGGCAGCCTGACCCGGCGTCGCGACTTCGCCGCCAAAATCCGTGCCATAGCCCTCGCCCGCACGGTTCCAGGTTACACGTTTCGTGTCATTTCTGGCGGAAAACTGGGAGTTTTATGCGCCGCTCCAACGAGTCAATCCACTGGGACTGTGGATAACGATGTGAAACCTGTCGTCGGACCGGCGGCGCATCATATCGTGGGACCGTTGGCGGATTCATCGTCGGACCATTGGCGAAAAACGGCGCAACCCATTGGTTTTGAAGGCGGAATCGGCCTCTTAACTTATATAACTTATATAATAACTTATTATGTAGGGGATTCCGGCCTTTCGGACACCTTCCCGATAGCCCCGGTGAGACGGGAAAAAGAGGCTCGGGAAGCGGTCGCGGATCGCATGGTCGGTGTCCCATGACCGACTGTTCTTTCCGGCTACGGGGCGATGTGCTCACCACGGTCGAACTGACCTGGATCGAGAAGCGCATCGAGCACTGGGTCCGGTTCGGTCATCCCATAGAGGATCTCATTCTCGACCGTCGGCGCAGGCTGATGAGCTTCACGCCGGACAGCGTGTTCGCTTTCATCCGCTGGGCCGCGAACGATTTCGGCACTGTGGTGTCCTGCATCGACATCGTGCGCGCCGTCGGGGCGCAGGAAGCATGCCAGACCGTGCCCTTTGTTCGTCCCGGCGGCGAGAGCCTGCTGCGCCAGAGCGGCTGGCCAAAAGTGCGCCGGGTGCTGGAGGCTATCGACGGCGTGGAGGCGTTGGGGATCGATCCTGTCGCCGCCTGTCCCGATCACTGGCGGCATCTGCATCACCGGCTCACGGCGGCGCAGGAGCCGCGTCCCTACACGTCAGAGCGCCACGAGGCGTGGCTGCGCCGGAGGGCGGCGTCATGACCCGGCGCGGCTGGTTTTTTACCACGTATTTCGCCGTGCTCGGCGTCGGTGCCTCGCTGGCATTTCATCCCGCGCCACGCTGGGTCTGGAACGAAACGGCGAGTGTTCCGGTCGGGCTGTATCGCATTCAGCCCACGGTCCCGGTGCGCGTAGGTGACATCGTCGCCATCCGCCTGCCGGAGCGCGAGGCGACGCTGCTGGCGACACGCGGCTACCTGCCTTTCGGCGTGCCGCTGCTAAAGCCTGTGGCAGCACTGGCGGGGCAGAGTGTCTGCCGTAACGGCGCGCATGTCACCATCGACGGA
Source organism: Acetobacter persici (assembly GCF_018256955.1). Lineage (NCBI taxonomy): Bacteria > Pseudomonadati > Pseudomonadota > Alphaproteobacteria > Acetobacterales > Acetobacteraceae > Acetobacter > Acetobacter persici. The sequence goes on along the minus strand of NZ_JAERKU010000010.1, from coordinate 31,230 downwards.
AAGGCCGTCGGTGATGCGAAACCCATCGACCATCGGGGCCGGGTCCTGCCGGTCTGGCAGGGCTGTCAACGTCTCGGGCCGGGGCAGGTCTTCGTCATGAACGCTGCCGTGCCAACCAGTCTGGACGGGCGGTATTTCGGTGTCCTGCCGATGGACACCGTCATCGGACGCGCCGTGCCGGTGCATGTCAGGACGGGAGAGGCGGAGCCGCCGCCGCATTTCGATCCCCTCCCGGAACCGGATGATCCCGCGCGGAAGGGACTGCTTCTGGCTCCGCCCATGCTGCCCGCGAAAGAGAGCGAACCGCCCATCCAATGACGGTGACGTGGTCGTCGGATTTTCCGTCATTCCCACTCTGTCTGAAAGGATTTTTCCCATGAGCCAGATCGGATTTTTCACCCGCACCGCTGATGGTTTTGCCGGACGCGTGCGCACCCTATCGCTGGATGCTGAACTGACCTTCGTACCAGCGGAAAACAATGGCGCGGAGCATGCTCCGGATTATCGTATTCACCTGGGTGACGGGGATACTGGCCCCGAGCTGGGCGCGGGATGGAAACGCACCGGGGAACGTGCCGGCGAGTATGTTTCTGTGCTCCTGGACGATCCCACTTTCATGCAGCCGATCCGCGCCACACTGTTCCAGGCCGGACGTGGTGGCCGCGAGTGGCAACTGGTCTGGAACCGGCCTGCAAAACGCCCAGGAGGCCGGGAATGAGCGCCCGGTTTTTTATGTCCGCCGGCGTGCTGGCCGTGCTCGCGCTAACGCTCTCGCCGACCATCGCCCACGCGCAGGATTTCGACGATCTGGTGCGTCAGGCGGCGGAACGGAACGCGATCCCGCCAGCGTGGGTGCGGGCAGTCCTCCGTGCCGAAAGTGCTGGCGATCGGCACGCGGTCTCCGGCGCCGGTGCGATGGGTCTGATGCAGCTTATGCCCGGCACGTGGAGGGACGTCCGCCGCACGCTCAATCTGGGGGATGATCCCTTCGATCCACATGACAACATCGCGGCCGGGGCAGCCTATCTGCGATGGCTGCATGATCGCTACGGCGATGCAGGGTTTCTCGCCGCTTATAATGCCGGTCCCGGTCGCTATGACGATCATCTGGCGACTGGTCGGCCATTGCCTGCCGAGACGGTTTCCTATGTCGCATCTGTCGCCCGGCTGATCGATGACCCGTCGTTCAGCGCGCATTTCTCCATCCCGCTTTCCATTGCTCCGGCGGGTGGCTGGACTTCCGCGTCGCTCTTCATTTCCGGCAGCGAAAGTGCGCTTTCATCGTCATCTCAGGGCATTTTTTTAAGACGATCCGGGCAGACGATTTTTACTCCGTCCACGCTCTTCGCAGGTCATGTCCGTAGCGCGCCGGGAGTGGGTTTGGCGCAGGGGAAGTGAATCACGAAAACCCCGGAAAAGGACAGAAAAAGTGAGGGCTGGATAAAAGGCCGCACATCGCGGCTCGGTCGGGTTGGCTGTTTTCCGGGGTTTTTTAGGTCTCGTTGCGAGGTGCGTGGATTTTCCGCACCTCGCGTTGAGGTGTCATCTCTTTGATCCGACGCGATCTTTCGCGCGGTGTAGGGCATTTTTTATGAACAGGGATGAGGAATTCCGGGTTCGACCGGGGCGCATCCGCTCCACCCGCGCCCGGCAGGCGCGGCCTTTCGTGACGCAGGTGCTGGCGTCCGTGCAGCGGGCCGGTGGCAGGGTTTCCCGCGCGGGAAAAATCAGTGCCGGGCGTCGCTCCAGTTTCGGGCGCGGCAGGGCAGCCGCCCATGCCGCCAATCGCCTGCTGACCAGCCGCTCACGCGGCGTCGTCATCAAGGCCCGCGTCGTGAGGCATGCGCCGCGCGCCACACCGCTGGCAGCACACCTTCGCTATCTCCGCCGGGAGGGCGTGACGCGGGACGGCGAGGATGCGCGCCTGTTCGGCAAGGACAGCGACGATATCCGTGCCTCGGACTTCGCAGAACGCTGCGATGGGGACCGTCACCATTTCCGCTTTATCGTCTCTCCCGAGGATGCGCCGGAGATGTCGGACCTGCGGGCTTTCGCACGGGATCTGATGGGGCAGATAGAATCTGATCTCGGCACGAAACTCGACTGGGTCGCCGTCGATCACTGGAACACCGCGCACCCCCATTTGCACGTTATCGTCCGGGGTGTCGCGGAAGATGGCACCGACCTGGTGATCGCGCGCGATTATATCCGCGAAGGCATGCGTGCCCGTGCTCAGGATCTGGTGACGCTGGAACTCGGACCACGCACCGATCATGATATCCATCAGGCGGTCGAGCGGCAGGTGAACGCCGACCGCTGGACTCAATTGGACCGCCAGCTTCAGAGGGACGCGGGAGAGGATGGTGTCATCGATCTTGGGCGCGCGCCGGGCGAAACGCCGGACGCCTTCGCCACCGTGAAGCTGGGGCGCCTGCGCCGTCTGGAAACCATGGGGCTGGCGCACCAGGTCGGGCCGGATCGCTGGCGGATGGACGAGAGCGCGGAGGCGACCCTGCGGGAGATCAGCGAGCGCAACGACATCATCAAACGGATCCACCGGGGGCTGGCGGAGCAGAAGATCGACCGTGCCGCGTCATCCTGGGTAATGGCCGCCGAGGATACCACCGATCCCGTTATCGGTCGGCTGGTCGATCGTGGTCTGGATGATGAACTGCGCGGCACGGCTTATGCGGTCATCGACGGGATTGACGGACGCACGCACCATGTCCGCCTGCCGCACCTCGAAGCCGCTGGCGATGGATCGGTCGGTTCGATCGTGGAATTGCGGCGTTTCACCGACAAACAGGGACGTGACCGTGTCGCGCTGGCCGTGCGCTCGGACGTCACGCTGGAACGGCAGGTGACGGCGGAGGGCGCGACCTGGCTCGACCGGCAGGCCATCGCTCGGGAGCCTCCTGCTCTGGCGTCCACCGGGTTCGGCGCCGAGGCCAAAGAAGCCATGGAAAAGCGGGCGGATCATCTGGTGAAGCAGGGGCTGGCCAGCCGCGACGGCGGGAGCATCCGTTATGCGCGGAACCTGATCGGCACCCTGCGTCAGCGGGAACTGGACGCGCTGGGCCGGAACCTCGCCGGGAAGTCGGGAATCCCCTTCCGGCGGAGTGACGAGGGCAATCCCGTTGCCGGCACCTATCGTCAGCGTCTCAACCTGGCGTCGGGCCGGTTCGCCATGATCGACGACGGGCTGGGCTTCGAGCTGGTGCCGTGGTCGCCGTCGCTGGAAAAACAGCGAGGGCGGGAGGTGTCGGGAATCATGCGCGGCGATGGGGGGATTGACTGGTCGTTCGCGCGCAAGCGAGGACTCGGATTGTGATGGGCAAATCGGATGACTGATCTTCAGATTTGCTCAGCATGTTGGGGCAGGGCACGATGTTCCTGGCGTTCCCAGGTTTCGATCAGGAACAGTGCCAACGAACTCGCCGCATTGATGGCAAGCCGAGCAATCCGCGCGTCAATGCGCCGGAAACCTTTTTCGCGACCATGCGCATCTCCACCGTGCGTTCGTAATGCGCCAATGCCTTTGGCAACGGAAGTGAGACCACTGAGCGTCTGACGGATGTCCGCTTCTATTTCCGATGGAAAATCTGTACGCCCTGGAGACAGGCCAAGGGGTATCTGCACAGCGCGGATCAGCCCATCGATATCCTTTTTAGGCGGCAGTGGCAGGGCAAGTTCCACGAGGATCGAACGGCATACTGCCTCAATCAGGGAACAGGCCGCTGTCACCGCATCTTCTGGATCGCTTTCCAGATTTGGGAGAGCCCGTGCGATTTCCATCTGAACCGTGTCGAAATCCAGCGTGGCCACTTTCTTGATAAATGGTTCGACAATTCCACCGGCTCCCTGACGCTCTGTCAGAACAGCCTTCCCGCCGACGATAACGACGGCCAGCTGGTCGGCTCCAAGAGCCTTGTTGAGATGCTCGCGTACAGCGGTCGCTCTGTCAGGGTGCTCCAGATAGGTGCGGGGGTCACAGACCTGTTCGATAATCCGGGTGAGATAGACCTCAGCATTACCATCAGGGTGGTTAGCGACCTTGCGGATGAAGTCAGTTGTGGCCGGGACGCGCGAACTCGCGCCGATACGCATATCGAGGCCACAGTTGAGAAAGAACTGCTCGATTTTGGGGCCTGAGCGATAGATACCAATTGGTGGTGTATTATCGTTTCCAGCACCACCCGTGATCGTATCGACCAAAGCTTTGATAACAAACGGAGAGAACTTGCCGGTCATGGCTTCATCGTGAGCAGGGTGAGAACAGTCTGCTTTCGATCCATCCAGGCGGCAGCCACCTGACTGCGCCATGCGATCATGTCATGGATCCGTTGATAATCATCGGCGATATTCCGAGTGAAGATTGGTTCGTGATGCGCGATCCGGTTCCTCAGACGTCGAATGATCTGGAGGTCCGCGTAGGCTGCTGCCCGCAATTGCGAGATCGTTGGTCCTGATGGTGCTCCGGGGAAACAGGTACGCAAATGCGTGTTCCAGATGCGGCTGTCCTGACCGGCAGTGAAAATATTCTCCCAGAATGCAAACTTTAATTCAGCTATGATCTTGCCGGTTGTGGGCAGCGTCGAGGCGCGAGACTGAAGATCGATCGCCGGGTTATATCGCGCCCGACCTTTCGGGCGAGGCAGGCTTCGGATGAAGCCATTGTTCCATGGCCAGTTGGCACCATGGACGTGCTCAATCGCTTCAGCGATGCCATTGCGGACAGCAACCTCGCAGACCTGAAGCGGGATGATCAGCGCCGATGAAACGTCGAGATTCCACTCATAAAGTGCGAGAGCCTTTTCCCGGTCGTTGCCCATGGCTTGCAGGTATGTTGCAAAGCGTGGTGCGGAAATGACGACGGGCAGATCCTGTATCTCGGCCGGGGAGAAAGGCAATGAGGAGTTCCTGTAGGCACGATATTGACGGTGGCATCAGAGCCACGATATAAGAACGCAGCGGCTTTGAGAACGCGGGCTTATGCCCCCCCTCATCGTCCAAGGATATATTAAGGCCCGCCGAAAGGCGGGCCTTTTTCTTTATATTGCCCGTCAAGCGCCTTGGCCAGAGTGACTATGGCGGGCAGTTCAAAGCGTTGGAAATTCATCGCTCAGGAAGCCGTGCCCTGTGTGCAATGCGTTCACCGCATCAATCACATGGTCGAGCTTCCGCTGTTCCTCCGTGCATTGCTGATCGACGGTATCGTCAGACGGGGGGAAGAGGGGCGATGATCCGGTCATGGCTCGACTCCTTCCGGGGTTATTCTGCGCATGATGTGCGGGTTTGGCTGTAGTCCGCAACGTGCAAGTATTTTTTCGCTCCTGTACGCACTGGTACGACAGGTGACACAGGACGCTTGCTTCTCGGAAAATCCCGGTTCTTCGCTGTCTCCCATGACAAGGGGAGGGATCGATGGACCAGCCGGGAACACGTATCCAGTGGGGACAGGCGCTCGTGGTCCTGTCCATGATCGTGCTGTCCTGGTGGACGGCCACTCAATGGACGGCCTGGGAACTGGCGTTCCAACCGGAACTCGGTCAACCGTGGTTCACGGTTCTGCATCGTTGGCCGGTCTACGCTCCGCCGCTTTTTTTCTGGTGGTGGTATGAGTTCGACGCCTACGTGCCGGCGGTCTTCGCGCGCGGCGCCTGGATCGCGGGTTCCGGCGGGGTGCTGGCTTTTGCAGCGGCCGTGGCGCTGTCCGTCCACCGCGCCCGTGAGGCAAAGCGGGCCGCGACCTATGGCTCCGCCCGCTGGGCCGAGGACGCGGAAATCCGCGCGGCCGGACTGCTGGGCGAGGATGGCGTGGTGCTGGGCAAATACCGCCGGGCCTATCTCCGACATGACGGTCCCGAGCACGTCCTGACCTTCGCGCCGACGCGCACCGGCAAGGGTGTGGGGATGGTGATCCCCACGCTCCTGACCTGGCCGGGTTCGGCCATCATCCATGACATCAAGGGCGAGAACTGGCAGATTACGGCCGGTTTCCGGAATCGCTTCGGGCGGGTGCTGCTGTTCGATCCCACCAATCCGGCGTCCTCGGCCTACAATCCGCTGCTGGAGGTCCGACGCGGGGCGTCGGAGGTCCGCGACGTGCAGAACATCGCCGACATTCTGGTCGATCCCGAAGGGTCGCTGGAACGGCGCAATCACTGGGAGAAAACCTCCCATGCCCTGCTGGTCGGTGCGATCCTGCATGTGCTCTATGCCGAGGACGACAAGACGCTCGCCGGGGTGGCGAAATTTCTCTCCGACCCCAAGCGGTCGATCGAGGCGACCCTGTCGGCCATGATGCGCACGAACCATCTGGACGGGAAGGGACCGCATCCCGTCGTGGCCTCGGCGGCGCGGGAGCTGCTCAACAAATCAGATAACGAGCGCTCCGGCGTGCTGTCCACCGCCATGTCGTTTCTCGGCCTCTACCGTGATCCGGTGGTGGCTACCGTGACCAGTCGCTGCGAATGGCGGATCGGTGACCTGCTGGAGGGCGAGCAGCCCGTCTCCCTGTATTTCGTCATCCCGCCTTCGGATATCAGCCGCACCAAACCGCTGATCCGCCTGATCCTCAACCAGATCGGGCGGAGACTGACGGAGGATCTGTCTGGCCGGGAGGGGCGGCGTCGCCTGCTGCTGATGCTCGACGAGTTTCCTGCTCTTGGCCGGCTGGATTTCTTCGAGAGCGCGCTGGCCTTTATGGCGGGCTACGGGATCAAGGCGTTCCTGATCGCGCAATCCCTTAACCAGATCGACAAGGCATACGGCCAGAACAACAGCATCCTGGACAATTGTCACGTCAGGGTCAGTTTCGCCACGAACGATGAACGCACCGCGAAGCGGGTGTCCGATGGGCTGGGTGTGGCCACCGAAATCCGGTCGCAGAAGAACTATGCCGGGCACCGGCTGTCGCCCTGGCTCGGGCATCTCATGGTATCACGGCAGGAGAGTGCGCGGCCCCTGATGACGGTGGGCGAAGTCATGCAGATCCCGGCACGGGAGGAAGTCGTCATGGTGGCGGGGTGTCCACCGATCCGCGCACGGAAAGCGCGGTATTTCCGGGATCGCCGCTTCGTCGAGCGCGTCCTGCCGCCGCCCGATCCCACGCAATTGCCCCGGCCTGTCCGGCCCGATGACTGGAGTGGTCGTCCGTCTCCTGTCACCCCGCCACCGGAGCAGGCGGGGGCGTCGGCGGCACCGGATAAACCCGGCGATGCCGATAGTGATGAATCCCTCGACACGGGACGGAAATGGTCGCGCGAGCATGACCCAGCGGATATCGGCAAGCACAGGAAGCCCACAGCGCCTGACCTCTTTGGCGAGGAACTGCCACCGGATCCGGAAGCGCGGGATCGTGCCGACCTGACGCGGATTGCCCGGCAGGCTGGTCTCGACCGTGGCAACGATCTCGGGCTGTGAGGGCGCAATGAGGACATCCCCGAAAAAGGCGCGGCTGTCGGTCTATCTGGAACCCAAGCTGCTGGACGCCCTGACAGCCCATGCGGCGCGGCGCGATCTGTCCCTCTCCTTGGTGGCGGAAGCGGCCATCGCATCCTTCCTATCGCCCGATGCTGATGAGCGGCGGGAAGCGGCGATGAGTCGCAGGCTGGACCGCCTCGACCGGCAGGTCGCCCGTATGGAGCGCGATCTCGGGATCAGCCTTGAGACGCTGGCGCTGTTCATCCGCTACTGGATGACGGTCAGTCCGCCCTTGCCGGAACCGGCTGCAGCGGCGGCGCGGGCGCAGGGGGCGGAACGCTACGAAGCGTTCGTGGCTGCCCTTGGCCGACGACTCAGCCGGGGGCCGTTCTTTCGGCATGAGATCCCGGAGGATGTACCTCCCACATCGGAATCATGATGTCCGCAGCCAGCAAGTAAAAACCGCATCCGTTACGATCCTGTACGATCGCAGGAAAATGCTGTTGAAAACGGGAGAAAACAACACTCTCTAATGATCCCCGTCGTCGTCCGGAAAGGCCGGATGACCCAAATGGACGGGGGGCTTCCATGGCGGTTACATCGATTGAGAGTGGCGCCCGACAACGTGGGATTTCCATGCTGCGCACGGCGATGGGACCAGCGATTGCGGGGCACCTTGCTGATCCGGCCGTGGTCGAGGTCATGCTCAATCCCGACGGGCGGCTCTGGATCGACCGCCTGTCCGAGGGGCTGTCCGACACGGGGGAAACCATCACACCTGCCGATGCCGAGCGCATCGTGCGTCTGGTCGCCCACCATGTCGGAGCCGAGGTGCATGACGGTGCGCCGCGTGTCTCGGCCGAACTCCCGACCGGTGAGCGGTTTGAGGGACTGCTGCCACCTGTGGTGACGGCTCCGTGCTTCGCGATCCGCAAGCCCGCCGTCGCGGTGTTCACCCTCGACGACTATGTCGAGGCCGGGATCATGACTGAGGGGCAAGCACATTTCCTGCGCCAGGCCGTTGCCGAGAGAAAGAACATCCTGGTCGCTGGCGGCACGTCCACCGGCAAGACCACGCTGGTCAACGCCCTGCTGGCCGAGGTTGCGAAAACCGACGACCGGGTCGTGCTGATCGAAGATACGCGCGAACTGCAATGTGCTGCGCCCAACCTTGTCTCGCTCCGTACGCGCGACGGCATCGTGACCCTGTCCGAACTGGTGCGCTCGGCCCTGCGCCTGCGGCCTGATCGTATCCCGATTGGTGAGGTGCGCGGTCCCGAGGCACTGGATCTGCTCAAGGCATGGGGCACAGGCCATCCCGGCGGCATCGGCACGCTGCATGCGGGCACCGCCATAGGTGCCCTGCACCGCATGGAGCAACTGATCCAGGAGATCGTCGTCACCGTGCCCCGCGCGCTGATTGCAGAGACGATCGACGTGATCGCCGTCCTGTCCGGACGGGGCGTGCAGCGCCGGTTGTCCGAACTCGCCACGGTGGATGGGCTTGATCCCGCCACAGGCGCCTATCGCATCCATCCCTTCCAGCATCCGGGAGAACCTCAATGACCCATGCCATAATCCGCGTGCGTCGACACGCGCCTGTCCTTTCCGCCATGCTGCTGTTGTCCGTGGTGTGGTGTTCCTCGGCCCTGGCGTCCGGGTCGGACATGCCGTGGGAGGAACCGCTCAACCAGATTCTGGAATCGGTGCAGGGACCGGTGGCGCGCATCGTGTCGGTGATCATCATCACCGTGACCGGCCTGACCCTGGCCTTTGGCGAAACATCCGGCGGCTTCCGTCGCCTGATCCAGATCGTCTTCGGCCTGTCCATCGCTTTTGCGGCCAGCTCGTTCTTTCTGTCGTTCTTCTCCTTCTCGGGTGGAGCACTGATCTGATGGCCGCCGGATATGACGATGACGCGGTGCCGGGTTTTCATGTCCCGGTGCATCGCTCCCTGACCGATCCGATCCTGCTGGGTGGCGCACCCCGTACGCTGGCGATCGCCAACGGTACGCTGGGGGCTGCGATCTCGCTGGGGCTGCGGCTCTGGCTGGTTGGAGCCGTGTTCTGGATCGTCGGGCACGGGCTCGCGGTCTGGGGTGCCAAACGCGATCCGCAGTTCGTCGAGGTGGGACGGCGACATCTCCGTTACCCCGCCTGGCTGCGGTCATAGGGAGGGCAGGGCGATGATGTCCCTTGGCGAATATCGCAACCGTGCTGCCCTCCTGTCGGATTTTCTCCCATGGGCCGCGCTCATGGAACATGGTGTGGTCCTGAACAAGGACGGTTCATTCCAGCGCACGGCAAAAATTCGTGGTCCCGATCTGGACAGTGCCACACCAGCGGAACTGGTTGGAGTCACTGGCAGGCTGAACAATGCCCTGCGCCGTCTGGGCTCGGGCTGGGCGATGTTCGTCGAGGCGCAGCGCGTGCCCGCGACAGTATATCCCGACAGCGATTTCCCCGATGCGGCCAGCCAGATGGTCGATCTCGAACGTCATGAGCAGTTCGAGGATGAGGGCGTGCATTTCGAGAGCCAGTATTTCCTGACGCTGGTCTGGTTGCCGCCTGCGGAATCATCAGGCCGTGCCGAACGGTTTCTCTATGAGGGCCGGGAGCGGGAGGGACCGGATCCGCATGGCATGCTCCATACGTTCGTGGACCGCACGGATCGGATGCTTGCCCTGCTGGACGGGTTCATGCCTGAAGCGGCATGGCTCAATGACGGCGAAACGCTAACGTATCTCCATTCCACCATTTCGACACGGAACCAGCGCGTCAGGGTGCCGGAAATTCCCATGCATCTGGATGCGCTGCTGGTGGACCAGCCGCTGTCGGGTGGTCTGGAGCCGAAGCTCGGCGATGCTTATCTGAAAACCCTGACCATTACCGGTTTCCCGTCACGGACCTTCCCCGGAATCCTGGATGACCTGAACCGGCTGGCGATGCCGTATCGCTGGTCCACTCGTGCCATCCTGCTCGACAAGACCGACGCCACAAAGGTGCTGACGAAAATCCGTCGCCAGTGGTTCGCAAAGCGCAAGAGCATTACGGCGATTGTTCGGGAGGTGATGACCAACGAGGCGTCGGTTCTCGTGGATAACGACGCCGCCAACAAGGCGGCGGATGCGGACCTTGCCTTGCAGTCCCTCGGTGCTGATGACGTCGGGCAGGCCTACATCACCGCCACGGTAACAGTCTGGGATGGTTCCGCTTCCATCGCTACAGAAAAGCTCCGTTTGGTCGAAAAGATCATCCAGGGCCGCGATTTCACCTGCATGGCGGAAAGCCTCAATGCGGTGGAAGCGTGGCTGGGTTCTTTGCCCGGTCATGTCTACGCCAATGTGCGCCAGCCACCTGTCTCGACGTTGAATCTTGCGCATATGATCCCGCTTTCCGCCGTGTGGGCGGGACCGGAGCAGGATGGGCATTTCAAGGCGGCACCTCTGTTCTACGGCAAAACGGCCGGTGCCACACCGTTTCGTTTCAGCCTCCACGTTGGTGATGTGGGTCACACGCTGATTGCAGGCCCGACAGGGGCCGGAAAGTCGGTGCTGCTGGCGCTGATGGCGCTCCAGTTCCGCCGCTATACAGGATCGCAGGTGTTCGCTTTCGATTTCGGTGGTTCGATGCGGGCCGCGACGCTGGCGATGGGCGGGGACTGGCACGATCTCGGCGGTGGCCTGACGGATGATGACGGCCACCCCGCCGTTTCGCTCCAGCCGCTGGCAGGGATTGATGAGCCCGATGAACGCAAATGGGCTACCGAATGGCTGGGGCAGATCCTTGTCGGCGAGGGGGTGACGCTGACGCCGGACGTCAAAGCCCATCTCTGGTCGGCCCTGAATTCCCTCGCGTCATCGCCCGACCATGAACGCACGATCTCCGGTCTGGTGGCACTCCTCCAGTCCAACGTCCTGAAGCAGGCCCTGGCGCCCTACTGCCTTGGTGGTCCCTATGGCCGCCTGCTCGATGCAGACGCCGAGCGGCTGGGTGAAGCCGACGTGGTGGTGTTCGAGACCGAAGGTCTGATCGGTTCTGGCGCAGCCTCTTCCGTGTTGTCCTACCTGTTCCATCGCATCGAAGGCCGTCTGGATGGTCGCCCAACGCTGCTGGTCATCGACGAGGGCTGGCTGGTGCTGGATGACGGGGATTTCGCCGGCCAGCTACGGGAGTGGCTGAAAACCCTGCGCAAGAAGAATGCGTCGGTGATTTTCGCGACCCAATCCCTGTCCGACATCGCCAACAGTCCGATCGCGCCAGCAGTGGTGGAAAGCTGCCCGACGCGGATCTTCCTGCCGAACGAGCGGGCGATCGAGCCGCAGATCGCCACGATCTATCGGGATTTCGGGCTGAACGAGCGGCAGATCGCCATCATCGCCCGTGCGGCCTCGAAGCGGGAGTATTACTGTCAGGCCCAGCGTGGCAACCGTCTGTTCGAACTGGGGCTCGGGCCGGTAGCACTCGCCCTGTGCGCGGCATCCGGCAAGGACGACCACAAGCTGATCGACGCGGTGCTGGCGGAGCATGGACGGAATGGTTTTCTCCCCGCGTGGTTCGAGGCGCGTGGCGTCATGTGGGCGGCAGATCTGTTGCGCGATGATCGTGGACCAGAGGGCGTGCCATGATTGAAAAATCTTTCCGGCTTTGGGCTGAATTTTTCGGTCGTGCGAGCGAAAAACATTTCCGACGAGGTGTCCTTTTTACCTCTGCAATGCTGGCGGTTGGCGGGACATTCTCTCCCTTGCATCCGGCCCATGCCCAGTGGGCGGTGTATGACGGTGCAAACCACGTCGAGAACGTGCTGATCGCGGCCCGGACCCTCCAGCAGATCGACAACCAGATCACGTCCCTCGCCAATCAGGCGCAGATGCTGGTCAACCAGGGGCGCAATCTCGCGAGCCTGCCACTTTCGACATTGTCGACCCTGCAATCAACGATTTCGCAGACGACGGCACTGCTCGCGCAGGCGCAGAACATCGCCTACAGCGTGCAGTCGGTCGAGCAGCAGTATCAGCAGGCGTACACGTCCGTCTCGGCCGGCATGTCTGACGGCGCCCTGTTCAGCCAGGCACAGACGCGGTGGCAGAATTCCGTCGGCGGGTTTGAGGACGCCCTGAAATTGCAGGCGCGGGTGGTAGGAAACATCCCGAGCGATAGTTCGGCCATGACGCAACTGGTTTCCGCCAGCCAGACTTCCACCGGGGCGTTACAGGCCGCGCAGGCGGGCAATCAGCTTCTGGCCCTGCAATCCCGGCAACTGTCCGACATCCAGGCGGAACTGGCCGCGAACGGGCGTGCCATGGCCCTGCAACAGTCGCGCGATGCCGCGACAGAAGCAGAAAGTGACGCGCAGTATCAGCATTTCTCGCAGCATGACGCCTACGTGCCGGGCACGGTGTCCATGTTCGGCGGCAGTGGGAACTGACGGTCATGGCCACGAACGATGTCGGTGTTATCGACACTTTCCTCAATACCTTCACGACCACGATCGACAGTGGCTTCGGCCTTCTGAAAGGAAATGTCATCTCACTGGCGGGGTCATTATCCGTGCTGGACGTCGCCCTTGCCGGACTGTTCTGGGCCTGGGCGGCTGATGAGGACATCATCCAGCGTCTGGTGAAGAAGACGCTGTATATCGGGTTCTTCGCGTTCCTGATCAACAATTTCGACCATCTTGCGAAGGTGGTGTTCGACAGTTTCGCCGCCATGGGTCTCAGGGCCGGTGGCGGAAGTCTGCCACTTTCGGATTTCCTCCATCCCGGCCGACTGGCCGCGACGGGGTTCGATGCGGCCCAGCCGCTGCTGGAGTCCGTTCATAATCTTCTCGGCCCTGTCGCATTTTTCAAAAACTTCATCCAGATTTTTGTGCTGTGCCTGTCCTGGTTGATCGTGCTGGCAGCGTTCTTCATCCTGGCCGTGCAGCTTTTCGTGGCCCTGATCGAGTTCAAGTTGACCAGCCTCGCTGGTTTCGTGCTGATCCCGTTCGCCCTGTTCAACCGGACGGCGTTTCTGGCCGAGAAGGTGCTGGGCAATGTTGTGTCGTCGGGCGTGAAGGTGATGGTGCTGGCGGTGATCTCCGCCATCGCGTCCGTCCTGTTCCGGCAGTTCAACACCTCCTATGGCGACGCGGTTCCCACGATTGGCCAGGCGGTCTCGGTCGTGCTGGCGTCGGTGTCGATCGTCGGTCTGTCCATCTATGGCGGCAGCATCGCCAACGGGCTGATCTCCGGTGCCCCCCAGCTTGGGGCTGGCGCGGCCGTAGGGACCGGCATGGCCGTCGGTGCCATGGGCGCTGCGGCTGTTGCGGGTGTCGGGGCTGTCGCATCCGGTGGCGCCGCAGCCCTCGGCGCCACGGCTGCCGCCGCACGGGGAGGGGCCGCGATCGCCGGGGCCGCCACGTCCGCCTATTCGGCGGGAGCCGCAGGCGCGTCTGGCGGCGCGGGCAGCATGGCCGCCGGGATCGGAGGCATGGGCCGGGCCGTCGGCGGGAACGTCGCGAATGCCGTCAAAGGGGCGGCATCACGTGCCGGTTCATCCCTCAAAGAAAGCTACGCCGCCGGTGGACGCTGGGCCGCGCGCGGGATGGGCGGTGGAGAGGGTGACGAAACCGGTGGCAGCGGGCCGTCTCCATCGGGTGGGGGTGGTCCAGCTGGTGGCGGCGGCCCCTCGGGAGGTGGCCCTGCCGGTGATGGTCCATCTGGTGGAGATGGTGGCGGTTCTGGTGAACCGCCCCGCTGGGCTCAGAAGATGAAGCGTCGCAATGCCGCAACCCATGCCGCCGAGGCCGCCCACATCATCCGCTCGGCCGACGGCGGCAGTGGCTCGGCGTCCATTGATCTCTCGGAAAAGGAATGAGGACGATGTTCCGTCGCTCCACCACCCGCTACGGGACCACGCCCGAACCCGTGACGCCCTATCAGAAAGCAGCGCAGGTTTGGGACGAACGGATCGGTTCCGCCCGCGTCCAGGCAAGAAACTGGCGGCTGATGACGTTCGGATCGCTCTTTCTCTCGGCAGGGCTCGGGGCCGGGCTGGTCTGGCAGTCCGCGCGCGGCACCATCACGCCGTGGGTGGTGCAGGTGGACCGGCTGGGGCAGACGCAGGTCGTGGCCCCCGCGACAGCGGGCTATATGCCCGCCGATCCGCAGATCGCCTGGTATCTGGCGCAGTTCGTCCACGACGTGCGCGCCCTGTCGTCGGACCCTGTGGTAGTCCGGCAGAACTGGCTGCGGTCCTATGATTTCACCACCACGTCGGGCGCGCAGGCGCTGAACGATTATGCCCGCCTCAACGATCCGTTCTCGCGGATCGGGCACGAGCAGGTCGAGGTGGATATCGCCTCGGTGATCCGGGCCTCGCCCGGCAGCTTTCGTGTGGCCTGGAGCGAGCGCCATTACCGCGACGGCGCTTTTGTTGGCACCGAGCGCTGGACCGCCATCGTCTCGGTCGTCCTGCGCACACCGCGTGACGCCGATCATCTGCGGAAAAATCCTCTGGGTATCTACGTCTCCGCCATCAACTGGTCGAAGGAGCTGGGCCAATGATCCGTCGTGCTCTTCGTTTCCTCCCGCTGTTTGTCCTGCCTCTTGCAGGCTGCGCGCAGCATTACCACCCGCCGATCATCCGCTACGATGATGCCGCTCAGGCCCTGCGCCAGCCCGATCCGCCGAAGCCGGTGCAGGTCGTGGAGGTTCCAAAAATCCTTCCCCTGCCGGGCCAGCTCAAGCCGCTGCCGCCACGACGCACGGCCCATCCGGTGCCCGAAGTCGCCGACCCGACCGTGCGCGTGACGCAGGCCAATCTGGCGGCGCGTATCCAGCCGACGCGGGCCGGTTATGTGAACGCGGTGCAGGTCTATCCCTATTCTGCCGGCGCGCTCTATCAGGTCTATGCCTCGCCCGGTGAGATCACCGATATCATGCTCCAGCAGGGTGAAAAGCTGGTCGGCACCGGGCCGGTGGCCGCTGGCGATACCGTGCGCTGGATCATCGGCGATACCGAGAGCGGGGCGGGGGCCACGAAGCGCATCCATATCCTGGTCAAGCCGACCCGGCCGGACCTGGCTACCAACCTGATCGTCAATACGGATCGGCGCACCTATCTCGCCGAACTGCGCTCCACGCCGGTGACGTATATGGCGTCGGTATCGTGGGACTATCCCGAGGATGATTTGATCGCCCTGCACCGGCAAAACGATGCGGCCGATGACATTGCTCCTGTGGACGTGGGTTTGGATCTCGACGCGCTGAATTTCCGTTACGCCATCCAGCCGGTGAAAGGCGCCACACCGCCCTGGTTACCCAGCCGGGCTTTCGATAATGGGCATAAGGTCTATATCGCTTTCCCATCCGGGATCGGGCAGGGGGAACTGCCCCCGCTCTTTGTGCTGGGGGCCGATGGTGGGCCGGAACTGGTCAATTACCGGGTGCGGCAGAACTGGATGATCGTGGATCGCCTGTTTGCCGCCGCCGAACTGCGGCTGGGCGACAAGCATTCCGAGCAACGGGTGCGCATCGTCCGTACCGACGGACGGCGGACATGACCGGGCAGGCGCCGACAGTGGGCGAAAATCCCGCAGGTGCTGCAACGCCGCCGCCCGATCTGCGTCTGCGGGCCGATCGGCCGCGCGTGGTGCGTCTGTCGCGCACCGTGGTCTGGTCGCTGGGCGGGGTCGGCATGGTCGCGGTGGCCTTCGCGCTGGGTTACGCCCTTCAGGCCAGCCATAGGCCGCCGTCCACGTCGGCCACACAGGATACCGATGTCCGTCCCTCGGCCGACGGGCTGGCGGGGCTGCCCTCCGATTATATCGGCAAGGACGTGCCGAAACTCGGGCCAGCGTTGCCCGGTGATCTCGGGCGCGCCATCCTGCATGCGCAAGGGCAGGGGAAGGCGGCCTCCGGTACCGAAGACCACCGCGCCGCGCAGGAGGCCGAGGCGGCGATCGCCAGCCGGCTGTTCGTGCAGACGGGGGAGCGCGACCGTGCCAGTGACCAGGCGATGCCACCCGTGCCGGGCGCTCCTGCCTCTCAGGGGCGGGCGTCCACCACGGACGGACCACAGGCTGGAAACATTGCCTTCCTGGAAGGGCAGCCGGATCGCGCGACAACCAGCCCCGATCGCATCATGCCGCTGGTCTCGCCCTACGTTCTCCAGGCGGGCACGGCGATCGCTGGCGCGCTGAACACGAAAATCAGCTCTGACCTACCGGGCCAGATCGTGGGCCATGTGACCCAGAACGTCTATGACAGCCCGACCGGGCGCTTCCTGCTGATCCCACAGGGCAGCCTGCTGTTCGGGGCCTATAACAGCAGCGTCTCCTTCGGGCAGCAGCGCACCCAGATTATCTGGACCCGGCTGATTTTCCCGAATGGCGAAAGCCTGGTGCTGGAAAAGCTGCCCGGCGGCGACGCCATTGGCCAGTCCGGCCTGTCCGACGAGGTGAACAGTCACTGGGGGCAGTTGTTCAAAGCCGCCCTGGCCACGACCCTGCTCAGCGTGGGCTCCGAAGCCGGGACGTCATGGAACGAGAACAACCTGATGCAGGCGATCCGTTCTGGCGCCAGCAACGGGTTTTCCATGGTCGGTAACCGGCTGATCGATCGCAGTCTGAACGTCCAGCCCACCCTGACCGATCGGCCGGGGCTGCCCTTTACCGTTCTGGTCGGGCACGACCTGCTACTCAAACCCTACCGGGATCAAGGACATATACGATGACGGACCTGAAAATCCGGGAACTTCCCGATGAGAAACCGGTCAGAATGACCGTGGCGCTACCCGCCGACCTCCATCGTGACCTGCTTGCCTATGCGGCACTTCTTTCCGGCAACGATGGGGCGATGGACCCGGCCCGGCTGGTCGCGCCCATGCTTCGGCAGTTCATGATGTCGGACAAGGGATTCGCCAGGGCGCGGAGGCAGGCAAAAGCAGCATCGTCGGAAAAGTAGCCTCACGGCCACGGCTGATGGGCTTCGATATATCGGGCGAAGCTCTGGGCGCAGGGATTCTCATTGTCGGGCCGCCAGACAATGCCGAATTCCAGATGGGAGGAACCGCCTGCGTCACGGATTTCTATGATCGCGATGTCGTGGCCATGCTGATCGCGGATCAGCGGCAGCCACGAGGCCGGAAGTAGCGCGATGCCTTCCTTGTTCTGGACGAGTGCGACAACCCGATTGCTGCCGATATCATGATGACGGATTCTGGGATGGATATCGGTTTCACCGAGTTTTCGCCGGATAAGTTCCTTGAAATCATGACCGGCATTATCACGTCCGATCAGGAATGTTTCATGACGCAGATCTTGCCATGAGATTTCCCGTCGTGTCGCCAGAGGGTGATCGGTGGAGAGCGCCGCCACGATGCGGTCGCTCCAAAGGGGCATGACGCGCAGGACTGGCGTCAGATTGCGACGTGTGACGACCGCGAAATCGATCTGTCCGCGCTGGAGCCGACGCACCAGTCTCTTGCCTGTGCCCTCGGAATAGCGAAAGATGATATCGGGATGCGTAGCACGGAACTCCGCCGTGAAGGCCGAGAGGCGTCCAGGCAGGACGCAGGTCTGGATGCCGATGGAGATCTGGCCATTCTCGCCCTTGCCCGTCCGCCGAGCGCGGGCGTTCATGCCAGCCACGTTATCCAGGATCATCTGGGTCCAGAGGATAAATTCTTCACCGAAGGCTGTCGGGGTAGCACCGGCCGGGGAGCGGGTGAACAGCCTGACATTCAGCCGCTCTTCGAGGTTGTGCAGGGAGCGGCTGACGGCCGATTGCCGGGTGTTCAGGAAACGTGCCGCGCCGTGGATACTGCCTTGCTCGGCGATTGCCCGCACGCATAGGAGTTGCCACAGATCGAACGGTGGGCGCCGCATGGCCCGTCACACCATCTTGCCACGGCATGGTTTCAAAACCGTATTGTCCGTTAATTGTATAAAACGAGCATAGATGGGCAGAATAAACATGGCAGTTTTATCCTGTGATTGGGTGTTGTTACGCCTCCGAAAACATAGCTAAATAAAATGACGCTGATAAAACTCATCTTGCGGAGACATTAATGTCTCCGCCCTGTTCAGAAATTTTCTTGATGTGATTTAGCATTCGTAGCCGTAAAATACCACTTACCCACCGGATGCATATCCAATAGGGAAGAAATAGCCGCTTTGTTTTTCTATCTGTGCATTTTATTCGCGTTTCTGTAGTTAGGAGGCACTCGCCTTTTGTAATTGACGTTACCATAATTGATACAAACACTTTATAGAAACCGGGCCGAGTAAAATGGATAAAATCAGAGGGGGATCGCATCACAGGAGATGTATTCGAAGAATCGAATGTGCCTAAAAGGCCGCGTATGATTTCTTTGGAGGGAATTTCGCGAAGGACGATAAAATCTTCAAAATCAAACATATCCGTTGCATCAGATGCTTTCAGACGTCGCGCCGGAAAGCGTAGCGAAAGGAAGAAACGGATAAGAGGGTCGTCCCTCAGCTTGAATGCCAAAGCGATTTTGAACAATGAGTTCTGATCGCTTCTGACCTTGATTGCATGTTGTTCTTTGAAATCATATTCAGGCGACACTTGATCGAGATCGGATGACGTTGTGAGAGTTTCGCCGCGCCGGATAAGAACATTCATGATGCGATCGGTAATATTCACGACTGCCAGCCTCCCCCAAGTGCGCGAAAGCATTCAACTGCGGCGCGATCCTCTTCTGCCCGCATGGATGCCAGTCGATCCTGCGCGTTCAATAAGGTGATGTTTGCTTGAAGGGCATCATTTAGAGCCAGAGTGCCCGCTGTATAGGACTGCCATGTGAGAGCCGCAGCATGGTGCAACGCTTCAACATTATGCATTTGTGACGCGATCGCTTGCCGTGTCTGGGAAAGATGAAAGAATGCATCTTCTACATCTTCTGCTGCGCGTAACATGGTGGCCTGATAGCTGGCGAGCGCCTCTGCGTAACTACCACGAGCACGGGAGACATCGCTGGATATTTTTCCGAAATCGAAAATGCGCCATCGTAATGCTCCTGTCGCAGTCGGCTGGAATCCAGGCGCAGTGAATAGCTGTTGCGGGCTCATACTTTCGAAACCCAGCGCGCCCTGAAGAGATATTTTTGGATAATAATTTGCCAGAGCCTCGCCGATGCGGGCGTTGCTTGCTGCCAGTCTTCTTTCCGAGGCGATAACATCGGGCCGACGCCGGAGAACTTCCAGAGGCTGCGCATTCGCGGATGGTGCGGGAACAGCGGGTAATTCAGCATAAATCCTGAGTTCTACAGCGTATGTTCCGGGCTGTGTTCCCATCAGGACATCAAGTCGGTTTGACTGCGTTTCCTCATCTTTTTCTATATCGATCATGTTTTGCCGGGCGGCCTCGACGACTACTGTAGCAGAGGACAATTCCCGGTCGTCGGCAACATTTCGACTGCGACGCTGCCGGATAAGGTCCATCATCTTCTGGTTGGAGGTGAAAACATCCCTGGCTATGCGTAGCCGGGCCTGATCGCCCCGGATGCGGAGGTATGTATCGGCAGCCTCGGCCGCGAGGCTCAGTCTCGTACCATCACCTTCTGCCTCAGCAGCCTGAAACTCATCCCGTGCGGCTTCGTGTGCTCTTCTCAAACCGCCGGCGATGTCCAGTTCCCAACTTGCCACCCCACCGACGTTGTACTCGCGATAATCCCGATTGAAGTGTGGAATTTCCCGAACAATGTGACCGATGAGTCCTTCTTCGGACAATCTTGTCGCCGAAACCTGAGGGGAAAAATCGAGAGTTGGTAACATCTGTGCGGCTGCTGAGCGCGCGATTGCCCGTCCCTGAAGCACTCTCGCATAGGCTGCCTTCAGATCAAGATTCTGGGTAAGCACTCGGGACTCAATTTTATCGAGTTCTGTATCATGAAATGATTTCCACCAAGAAACCGCGTTCTCCGAGGAAGATATCGAGAACGCTGTTTTGCTGACATTGTGGAACGGGATAAGCGATATTTGTGGTGTCCGATAGTTCGGACCGACAGCGCATGCCGTCAGGCATGACATCACTGCGGCGAATACCGACTGTCGAATAATGGCTGCGGCGGGGCGGCGTCTCGCCCCTGGGTAAATAAGGCAACGCGTTCCTTCCTTCAGGGTACGGTTCTGAATCACCTGGGGAACCTCTGTCATGAATTGGTGCAGCCGCATGGAGTGTGGCGTATGACGTGTTCCATAAATCGTCACTCATTGTCAACGTGAGTAGCTCAACGTATGAATTAAGTGTTCCCTTTTTCGACGTGAGGTTCGGATGCAGTCAGCAGGCAAAGGTCAGAGAGGCCCGATAGACCATGAGCGGCGGGAGCAGATTCTCGATGCCGCCAATGAGCATTTCCGCCACTATGGATACAAGAAAACGACTGTCGCTGACCTTGCCAAGGCGATCGGTCTCTCGACTGCATATATCTACAAGTTCTTTGATTCCAAACGGGCTATCGGCGAAGAGATCTGTCGCCAGTGTCACGAGCGGGTGATGGCGGACGTCAAGGATGCCATGGGCTCCGGCAAACCAGCGTCGGAGAGGCTTCGCCTCATCTTTCTGACCCTTGCCCGTGACGGAATCGACCTTCTGTTCAATGACCGGAAAATGCACGACATTGTGCTCGCGGCTCTGGAAGAAGGCTGGTCGACGGCCGCCGACTTCGACGCGGAATTGCTGTCACACGTCAGATCGGTGATTGCCGATGGCAGGGACGCAGGAGAGTTTGAGCGCAAGACTCCACTAGAAGAAGCCTGCCGTGGAGTGGTCCTTGCACTCCAGCCTGTCAGACATCCCGTGCTTCTCGAGTTCAATCATAATACCCTTATTGAGGATGCCTCTCTCCTGGCCGGCCTGGTGCTGAGGAGCCTTTCAGTATAGAATTAATAAGTGACGAATTGACAATATAATCACTCGCGGCGAAGATGGCTCCCACGATGTATCGAGGGAGCAATTTGAATGCCGCCAAGAAGACGGTTTTTCGGGAAGTGGCTGGGCATATTGCTCCTCATGCCCGTAGTTGGTTGCAATAGGCATACGCCGTCAGATCCGCGCACGGCTCCGCGTGCCGTCCTTGTGATTGTTCCCGGCAGCACGACCTCTTCGTCCCCGATATATCCCGCTGTCGTCGCAGCACGCGTGCAGCCCACGCTTGCCTTTCGTGTTGCGGGGAAAATAGTTTCCCGGAAGGTCGACGAGGGTCAGGTCGTACATCGCGGTGATGTACTGATGACCCTCGACAGAACCGATCTTGCGCATGACGTGACCAGCCAGAGCGCTAATGCGGCATCCTTGCGTGCGGCCTGGGAGAATGCAGCGGCTGACGAACGTCGTTATCGGGGTCTGGATCAGACGGGCGCCGTGTCGAAGTCTTTCTACGATGGAATACGCAGTCGTGCCGAAAGTCTCCACGCACAACTCATGGCGGCGGACGCCAATCGCAGGATCGCGACTGACCGGGACGACTATACGGTTTTGAGGGCCGACCATGACGGTACGGTGCTTTCCGTTTTTGCCGAGGCCGGTAATGTTGTATCGGCAGGCCAACAGGTCCTGACCTTCGCATCAGCCGGTCCTCTGGAGGCGTCGGTTGATCTCCCCGAAGACATGAATCTTCCTATCGGCTCTTCAGCGATCGTTTCAGATGCAAAGAGCGATCAGATCATCACGCGCGCCGCGTCGCTCCGCCAGATCGCCGCTATTGAAGATACTGCAACGAGAACGGTGAACGCACGGTACATCATCCCGAATTTTCCGACGAACTTACGGATCGGACAGACGCTCACTGTTACGCTGACATCGTCACTGTCCGACGATATGGTCGTTCCTCTTTCTGCTCTTTTCGATATGGGAAGCGCACCGGGCGTATGGATCATCGAACCATCTAACAAGAAGGTCGCGTTTCACCCGGTGCCTCTCCGGCGTGTTGAAGGCAGCGCGGCTGTTATAATGCCCGATCAGAGAATGCGCGACCTGCGTGCTTCCGGCGAATTACAGGTGGTCGCTGCTGGTGTCCATGACCTCCATGCGGGGGAAGTTGTGACGATCGCGCCTGACCAGGCGCAGATGCAATGAAGGCGTTCAATCTCTCGGCATGGGCGGTTAGGGAACAGGCGATCACGCTGTTCCTGATCGTCGCGCTCGCCCTATCCGGTGCCTATGCTTTCTTTGCACTCGGCCGTGCAGAGGAACCAAGTTTTACCGTCAAGACGCTGACAGCTACTGTTCTATGGCCAGGCGCTACAGCAGAGGAGGTACAGGATCTGGTTGCCGATCCGCTGGAAAAGCGCTTGCAGGAGCTGACCTGGTATGACCGGGTGGAAACAATGGCACGCCCCGGCATGGCGGTCATGATGCTCACCCTCAAGGACAATACACCTCCATCTGCCGTGCCGGAGGAGTTCTATCAGGCGAGGAAGAAACTGGGGGACAGCGCGCATGTGCTTCCACGAGGTGCTATTGGCCCCTTCGTCAACGACGAATATTCCGACGTGGTCTTCACGGTTTATACCCTTGAAGGCAGGGATGTTCCGCTCTTCTTGGTGACCCGTGCTGCGGAGACCGTGAGAGAGAAGCTTCTGCATGTGCCAGGGGTCCAAAAAGTAGCGATTGTCGGGGAGCAGCCGGAGCGGCTGTATATCGATCTCTCACACTCGAAGCTGGCGGAACTCGGCCTGAGCGTAACGGACGTTATCCAGACGCTTCAGGAACGGAATGATGTTGTAGATGGGGGTTTTGTCGAAACCAGTGCCAGTCGGATTTATGTTCGTACTCGGCAACCACTGTCGCGACCGGACATTATCGGAAACACAACGATCAGTGTGGGGGGCCGGACTGTTCGACTGGGTGATATCGCGGCGGTCCACACAGGTTATGAGGAACCACCGGATTTTCTGACCCGTCATAACAACCAGTCCAGCCTGGTTCTCAATGTTGTCATGCGGCCTGGCTGGAATGGCCTGAAGCTCGGTGCTGCGCTGTCTCATGCTGAAGATGGGATCAACCGGAGCCTGCCGGTCGGGATTACGCTCACGCGGATCGTTAATCAGGCGCAAAATATTCACGCGGCCGTCGGCGAGTTCATGTTGAAATTCTTCGTGGCGTTGAGCGTCGTCATGTTGGTCAGCTTTATCAGCCTCGGCTTTCGTGTGGGTCTCGTTGTGGCAGCTGCCGTGCCTCTGACGCTGGCAATCGTCATGATCCTCATGCTTGTAACGGGGCGCGCGCTCGATCGGATCACGCTTGGCGCCCTGATCATCTCACTTGGACTTCTTGTCGATGACGCGATCATTGCTATTGAAATGATGGTCGTGAAGCTTGAGGAGGGCATGAACCGTATTGCGGCCGCGTCCTACGCATGGTCTCACACGGCGGCACCGATGCTCGCGGGAACACTCGTGACGATCATTGGTTTTACACCTATCGGTTTTGCACAATCAGCCGCAGGTGAATACGCAGGAAACATCTTCTGGATCGTCGCGTTCGCTCTCATCACGTCATGGTTTGTCGCCGTTATTTTTACGCCTTATCTGGGTGTCAAATTTCTGCCTGATCTCCGGGCAGCACATGCGCAGCCACCGTATCAATCCGCACGGTATGAGCGTTTCAGGCGGCTGGTCCGCAGCGTAATAACTCATAATAAGGCCGTCTGTGCAGGCGTGGTCTGCCTGTTCGTGCTGGCGTTTGTCGGTATGGGATTTGTGCGGCAGCAGTTTTTTCCCAGTTCGGATCGACCGGAGCTGCTGGCAGAAGTAATAATGCCGAAAGGAGCACCCATCGAAAGCACGGCCGAAGCAGCAAGGAAAGTCAGTGACTGGCTACAGAAGCAGCCTGAAACTCTCAGCGTCACAAGCTATATCGGTGGGGGCGCTCCCCGGTTCTTTCTGGCGTATAATCCGGAACTGCCTGATCCGGCATTTGCAAAAATCGTTATTATGACCGCAAACGCGAAGCAGAGAGACAGGCTGCGCGATAGCTTGCGCCAGGAAGTCGCGAAGGGCCTGGCGCCAGAGGCCAGGGTGCGTGCGACCGAGTTCGTCTTTGGTCCTTATACGCATTTTCCGATCATGTACCGCGTCATGGGGCCGGACGCCCAAACAGTAAGTCATATCGCTCAGCAGGTCAGCGATATTGTCCGGGCCGATCCCGAGACGCGGCAGGTGAATACCGACTGGGGAGAAAAACAGCCATCCCTGCATTTCGTGATGAATCAGAGCAGGCTGGCGCAGTTGAGTCTCTCACCTGACACTGTCTCGCGTCAAACCCGATTTATGTTGCAGGGCATAAGCGCGGCCCAGGCTACCAAGGATATTCGGTCGGTTGATCTGATCGTGCGCTCCGACGGCCAGTCTCGTGCAGACCCGGCCCGGCTTCTCGATCAGGATATCATTGCCGGTGACGGCCGTCGTATCCCGCTGCGGCAGATCGGCATGCTGGAATATCGCAGCGAAGAGCCTGTTCTGTGGCGGCGAGATCGCATTCCGACGATGACCGTGCAGGCGGATATCAATGATCAGCTTCAGCCGCCCGAGGTCGCCGCGCGACTGGACAAAGTGCTGCAGCCTTTGCGAACGACCCTTCCAGAAGGGTATCGTATTGAAACGGGAGGTAATACCGAAGAGTCCGCGAAGGCCAACGCAGCAATGGCACCGATTTTTCCGATCATGATTCTGCTCATGCTCGGGGTTATCGTTGTCGAAACCCGATCTCTATCGGCGATGACGATGGTCTTTCTGACGGCACCTCTCGGCCTCATCGGAATGGTTCCCACGCTTCTCCTGTTTCACCAGCCCTTCGGGTTTAATGCGATCCTTGGTCTCATCGGTCTTTCAGGCATCCTGATGCGCAATACGCTGATTCTGATTGGTCAGATCCACACTAATCTGGCAGACGGCATGGAGTTTTCCGATGCAGTTGTCGAAGCCACGGTACAACGGGCACGCCCTGTCATCCTGACGGCCCTGGCGGCAGTCCTGGCATTCATTCCACTGACTGAGTCGATTTTTTGGGGAGCACTGGCATTTACTCTGATTGGCGGAACTGCCGCCGGTACCGTGCTGACACTCCTTTTTCTGCCAGCGTTATATACTCTCTGGCCGAGGAAGTCATTGGGGACGATTCATGCCGAACATGGCTGATATTTCCCGCTTAGATCTTTGCTTTCTGCACATATTGCTGTGATATGACCTCAAAACGGCAGGAACTGCCTTCATGTCTCAGCAATCTCCGTAGAGACCCGGTACGGGGATAAAACCCGGTAGATCGCGGACGCGATCGAGCCAGCGCATAAGAGCCGGGTAGGGGGTAAGGCTGATACCGCCTTCGGGTGCTAGTGCAAGGTAGGGAAAGAGAGCGCAGTCGGCAATTGTAGGCCGGCGGAGCGCAAACCAGTCCTGTGTCTCGACATGCGCATTAAGCACCGGCAGGAGTTTGTCGGTCCAGCGCATGGCAGTGCCCATATCGAGGGGATACCCGAATTTCCGGATCAGACGGGCGGCGTTGGGGCCGTTGCGCACCTCGCTCGACGCCACTGAAAGCCATTGCGTGATGGTGGCCTGTGACATGGCGTCTTCAGGCCACCAAGCGCGGTCCGCCAGCCGGGCGGCAAGGTAAACCAAGATGGCCTGAGAGTCCCGAAGTGTGAAGTCACCATCCACCAGAACCGGGACTTCCCCGAACGGGTTCAGTTTCCGGAAATCCGGATCATGGTTCTCACCTGCTGCGAGATCGACCGGAACGAGATCCAGCTTCGTATCGGTCAGGGCCGCGAAAAGCCGGATCTTGTAGCAGTTTCCGGAGACGTCCAGATCATAGAGAAGCATCACGGAGTGTCCTGTGGTTGGAAATTAAGAGGGCAGGAGACAGACGGAGCTTGCCCGGCAGCACCATGGGCTCTAGTGTGACGAACGACTGTTCGTGAGTCAAAGGCGAAATGAGAGAACCCGTTCCTATCCATCAGATCGTTGTCGAAGCCCGCGAACTGTTTCGCGAATATGGCTACGAAGGGGCATCCATGCGCGATCTGGCCGATCGCGTGGGTCTGCGTCCGCAAAGCCTCTACACGCGCTTTCCGTCGAAGGAATCGCTGGTGCCAGCAGTGCTGGCCCTGACTCTCGACGATACGCTGGTCGATCTTCCGGATCCAGCGGGGGACTGGCGTGCTGCCTGGCGGATGCTGATCGGGAGGATCGCGGAGACGTTCGAGGCACGAGGGCGCTGCGTGGGATTGCATCTCGCGTATGGCGTGACGGCGCAGACACCGGACGCTCGGGACGCGGTGCGGACGTTTTTCGCACGATTGCGCGATGCGATGGCCGGGATTCTGGACGCCGGGGAAGTTTCTGAACCGGTATCCGTCGCGACGGATACACTCGCGCAACTCGAAGGGGCAACGCTCTGGATCACGACCGAGGGCGACATGGAACCGCTCCGGCATGCTGTGGAACGTGCCCTGTGTATTGGTGATCGGGAAGGGAGACCACTGTGATCGAAACCAAAAGATTGTGTCTCTCGCTTCATCAGATGACGGATTTCCACGATCTACATACGATGTGGAGCGATCCGGATGTCGTTCGACACATCAGCTGTGTTCCATCGTCGGAACAGGAGTGCTGGTTTCGCCTTCTTCGCTATCGGGGCCTGTGGGATCTTCTGGGTTATGGATACTGGTGTGTCCGCACGAAAGCGGATGGGCGCTATGTCGGCGATGTCGGCTTCGCCGATTGGAAGCGCGATATCGAGCCATCTCTGGACGCTGCGCCGGAAGCCGGCTGGGTTCTGGCGCGCTGGGCGCATGGCAAGGGATTTGCGACCGAAGCCCTTCAGGCTGCATTGGCATGGATGGACGGGCGCGGCGTGGATCGCACGGTCTGTATCATCGCACCGGAACACGCGACGTCGTGCAGGGTCGCGGAGAAATGCGGATATTTTCTGAAAGGCAGCGCTTGTTTCCGAGCGGAGCAGACGCTGCTTTTACAGCGCAAGAGGGACGATCGGTGATGGACGCTTCCGTAACGACATACCGTGCCTGGAGCTGGCACGCGCCGGGCGAGCCCGAACAGCTTCAACTGGTGGACCGGGCCTTCGTGTCTCCAGGACCGGGTGAGATCGTCGTGCGGAATACCATGATCGCGCTCAATCCCGTTGACTGGAAAGTCATTGCCGCCAGTCCCGACGGATGGAGGCCGGGGCATGTGCCGGGCGTGGACGGTGTCGGAATCGTCGCGGAGGTCGGCGACGGCGTGAGTATCCCCCTGGGAACGCGGATCGCATATCATCAGGGGATCGGCAAACCGGGTAGCTTCGCGGAATATACGATCGTGGATGCCGATTGTGCGCTCGTTATTCCCGACGGTGTCAGCGACGAGAGCGCCGCCGGAATTCCGTGTCCGGGGCTGACGGCGTGGCAGGCGCTCGCCAAGGTACCGGATATGCCGAACCGGGATGTACTGGTGACCGGGGCTGGCGGCGCTGTGTCGCTGATCCTGGTGCAACTGGCATTGCGTCGGAACTGGCGTGTCTGGGCGACCGCGTCGCCGGCTCATCACAAACGGCTGCTTGCGTTGGGCGTTGCCGGTACGTTCGATTATCGCGATGAGCGCTGGCGTGCGCAATTGACCGTAGCACTCGGGCCGCGCCGCCTCTTTGCTGTATTCGACACCACGAGCGGGGCGTATGCACGCGGTCTGGCGCCACTGGTGGGGTATAACGGACATCTGGTCTGCATTCAGGATCGGCTGGAATCACCGCCTCTGCCGCCGTTCACGACGGCGCTGTCCCTGCATGAAGTCGCGCTGAACAGCGCGCACGGCCATGCGACGGCGGAGAACTGGCGGGAGTGGCGCCAGGCCGGAGCGCAGTTGCTCGACGCTGTGCGGATTGGTGCCCTCGGCCTCCAGCCGCATATAGTCACCGCGTTCGATGACCTGCCGGCAAGCCTCTCCGCCCTGAAGCACGGGCGCATCAAGGGGAAAAAGATTCTCGTGCGCATTGAGGCTTGAAGCCGTAATACCAGCGTGCCCGTGCCCTCAGTGACGCGCGCGAGTAGAGTTTCCAAACTGTGTGATGACTGACTTCGGGCTGTCAGGGGTTTCGAAGCGTAGACTAATGGCAGCAACGGGGGGGGAATCCGGCCTGTCCGCTTTGGAGCGCTCAGATAATGTTTCCTGCCGTTCACTCGACGACATGTGGCTGCCACTGTGCGCGCATGGCGGTCATTGCCGTGACCAAAGCAATCGTCCAGAAGCGGACATATGCGGCACAGGGAACGGTGGCACGTCGCGCGCCCCATTTCGGCATTTCAGGCGGCCATAGATTCCTAATTTGAGTCGGCGAATCAACGGTATCCTTGGCGAGCAATGTGTGGACCAACTAGCCTGCGGACGAGTTTCTGAGACCAGTGTGTTTAAGTCACTTAGACGGCGCCAAAATATATTGCATATTACATCCAGATCTAAATAGGGGAGACAACATGCCGGATATCGCCGTCCTAATCACAAACTGCAATAGCGTAGACCGTGCTGAAATCGGATTGAGGGAAGGCGCCCTCAACATTAAGTATGGCCCAAACGGGATCGGCAAAAGCACGATTGCGCGCGCTATCGTTAGCAAAATTCGTGCTGACGGCAGACTGGAGAATCTTGCCCAGTTTAAGGGGCGCGGAAAATCGGGAGCGCCCTCTCCTCAGGTCGAAGGCATTGATGAGCTGAAGTCAGCGCTCGTTTTCGATGACGATTACATCCAGCAATTTGTGTTTCAGAAAGACGAAGTACTAAAGAACAGCTTCGAGGTTTTCATTAGAACGCCTGAGTATCTGGCGGAAATGGCAGAGATCGACGAACTGCTGGCTGGTATTCGGCAGGCGTTCTCCGACAATCAGAAAATTGGTCAGGTAATATCGGACTTGAAGGAGCTGCGCGACGCATTCGGCAAGCCAAGCAAAACTGGCGCGATACCCAAGTCAAGTAAGATCCATAAGGCTTTTGGCTCAGGCAACAAACTTGAAAACATTCCGGCGGCGCTCAAGCCGTTTGAGACGTTTATCAAGAGCCAGGAGCCTGCCAAGTGGGTCAACTGGCAGATCAAGGGAAATGAATTTTTGCAATTAGGGGACGCGTGCCCTTACTGCGCTTCACCACTCGACCAAGCTGGAAGCAAGGATGCGGCTCTTGCAGTTGAGAAGGAATACGATGCTACCGCCGTTGGTCATCTCAGCGCCCTGCGTGCCATCATCAATAGGCTAGGTAGTTATTTTAGCGAAAGATGTCGTGAAAATCTTGATAAAGTCACAAAAGCCAAGGTCGAACTCACAGCCCAGGAGAACAGCTTTCTTACGGGGCTTAAGGCAGACATAGATGCCCTCATAGAAAAGCTTGAAGGCCTCCGCACTATGTCATTCTTCTCTTTGCGGGACGTCGAAGAAGTAGCCGATAGACTGACGCCCTTAAAAATCGACCTGGGGTTAATGGACAAGCTCGATTCCGAGGAAACGCGAAAGACTGTTGACCCCATCAATCAGCAGCTCGACGGGCTGATCGCCAAAGTCGGAAACCTAAAAGGTAAGATCAATCGACATAAGGCCCGCATCAAAAAGGCCATCGATGAGAACCAGTCGAGCATAAATGCCTTTTTAAAATCAGCCGGCTACAAATACACCGTCGAGATTGTGCCTGAGCCTGACTCTTACAAGATGAAGCTAGTTCACCAGGATCTCGCCAATCATATCGAAGCTGCCACGCGACACCTGAGCTACGGTGAGAAGAATGCCTTCGCGTTGGTCCTGTTCATGTATCAGGTGCTGAGCGAAAAGCCTGACCTGGTTGTCCTGGACGACCCGATCTCATCGTTCGACAAGAATAAAAAGTTCGCCATATTACATGAGCTTTTTCGTGGAAAAGCCAGTTTGCGCGGGCGAACAACACTTATGCTCACCCACGATATCGAGCCTGCGATCGACGTGATCAAAAGCACCAGTGCGATTTTCCAAGGCGCCTCGCCATCTGCCAGCTTCCTTTCATCTCGGGCAGGCGTCGTATGCGAAGTGCCGATCGAACGGCATGACATACAAACGTTCTCGAAGATCTGCGCCGACAATGTCGCTGCCCTCAATGACAGCATTTGCAAAGCCATTTATCTGCGCCGCCACTACGAGCTGCATGGCGATACTGAGTTGGAATACAATCTGCTGGCAAGCCTGTTCAAGGGGCGGGAAACGCCAACCATTCAGTCTGGCACCGCTAATCGTGACATGACTGCTGAAGAAAAGAACACGGCAGAGTCTAATATCAGGGAGGCCTTCATTCCCGATTTTGACTATGACGCCCTCGTGTCCGAAGTCACCAACGTGGATGCCATTAGAGCGAAATTTCACGCTACGACAGTTGGCTACGAAAAGATTCAGCTATTTCGCATCATCAATGCTGAACATGATGATAATGTCATACGCAAGTTCATCAATGAGGCTTACCACATTGAAAACGAGTACGTGATGCAGCTCAACCCCCATAAATTCGAGATTATCCCGGAGTATATTGTGGCGGAGTGTGAGCGAATGCTCGCGCCAACCCGTGCTCAATAAATAGCATGAGCGAGTAAACGGAACTGGAAGTCGTGGCTGGTGTCCGCATCTGGGTGAGTCTGCCCATTAGCTGCCAGTCTGCTTTCGCCAAAACTTGGTCGCGAAAGATCTTGATGCTCATGTCCGCTGCGGGGGCGGCTCTTCGACGGCATACATGACCGAGATGAGGGCGTCTGCCCCCTGTCCGCTTCACATTCCTTGAGCGGACAGGCAGTTCCGGGG